>NZ_JBEXEV010000004.1:0-104865 GCF_040606435.1 Micromonospora sp. NPDC005413 | reverse complement strand
GCGATCGGATCCGCTGACGCCGGGCGCCTCCGGCGTCGCGGTGGGCCGCCCGACACCGATGCTCCATGCTGCGGAGGCGGTGTTGCTTATGACGATGATGCCTCTGAGTCATATTTGTGCCTGAGAGTCATGACGCTCTCCAACACCTTGCCCCCGAGCTTCGGCATAGTCCGCTGCCGCTGCCGCTGCCGCTGCCGCTGCCGCTGCCGCTGCCGCTGCCGCTGCCGCTGCCGACTGCCGACTGCCGACTGCGGTGACCAGGCCGTTGCCTCTGCGTTCCGCCGGTCGTCGCAGGCGGCTGAGAGCAAACTCGGGCTGGGGTCCGGATCAACTGCGTCGGTGTCGGCCGACCTGTGGTCCGTCCGGCACGGAGTCCAGGCCGTGCCCGCCAGCGAGCAGGCCGCCTTCGACACCATCGCCAGCCCAGTCGTCGTCACCATCCCAGCCCGGTGCACCGGCGGGTGCCATCCCGCTACCGGGAGGTGCCATGCCACCGTCGGCGGGGGCCATGCCGCCGGGAGATGCCATCCCGCCACCGGCGGGCGCCGTGCTGCCGGGAGGAGCCATCCCGCTGCCGGGAAGTGGCATTCCGCCGTCGCGAGGTGCCACGCCGTTGCTGATCGGGGCCGTGCCGCCGTTCGGCGTTGCTGAGGCTTCGATGGCTGCGGCCGCCCGGCTGGCGGCCCACGCGGCACCGCTTCCGGCGGTCCCACCGCTGGTCCGCCTGGTGGCGCTGCTGGTCTGGCCCGTGCCGTCAGTACCCCGGCCACTGCTTCCGCCGGTCCGACCTGCGCCGCCGGTCCGGCCACTGCTTCCGCCGGTCCGGCCACTGCTTCCGCCGGTCCGACCACTGCTTCCGCCGGTCCGGCTCGCGCCGCCGGTGCGCCGGCCCGCGCCGTCCCGGGGCGTGCGGGGGGACGCGGCTAACCGAGGAGCCGCCCCGGCGGTTGCCGGGCGGCGGCGTAGCCCCAGTACCGCACCGATCTGGGCGCCGACGATGCTCGCCACGGCCAGCACGGCGGAGACCGCCAACGGTCGGTTCACCCGGTCGGTGGTGCTGGCCCGGGCTGCGCCGACGGTCATCGCGGGCGGTTGACCTGCTGACTCCGTACCGCTGGGTGGTGCCGTGTCCGCACGCTCCGGTGCTGTCCGCTCCGGTGCCGCCCGCTCGGGCGCCGGCCGGGGCGCAGGCGGCTTTGGCGCCGCGGGCCGGTCGACCAGCCGGCCGGTCGCGTGCTGGCGGGCCCCCTGGTCGGCGGCCTCCGTGGGCAGTCGGAGTAGTTGGCCGGGCCGGATCCGGTCCGGGTCGTCGAGTTTGTTCAGCTTGGCGAGCTGGCGGTAGTCGCCGAACTCGTCCAGGTAACGCTCGGCCACCTCGCCGAGGTAGTCGCCCCGCGCCACCCGGTATACCGGCTCAGCCTCCTCGTTCGCTGCGGAGCCACCGGGCGCGGCGAGCCCGGTGCCGGCCAGGCCGAGTAGTCCGCTCCGGGTCGGCGGGGCCGCCGCATCGGGTGTCGCGCCCGCGCGGGTCGGCGCGGCGAGGATGGCGACGGCGGGTGCGTCCGGATTCGCGTACGCCGGGGGGCCGTAGATCGCCGCGGCGCTGGCGGCGGCCGGGCTGGCAGCGAGGATCAGCGCGACCGAGCCGACCAGCGCGGCGGCGGCCTTCTGTTGGCGACCCATCCCGGGCAGCTTCGGCGCCGGCCGGCGCAGGCTCTGCGCCCCCAACTCGACGAGGACGGAGAAGGCGAATGTGGCCCAGCCGAACCAGCCGGCCACAGCCAGTGCCCGGAGGAAGAGCTGGCCGTCGTCGCGGCTGGTCAGAGCGGTGCCCACCTCGCTGATCGTGGGTAGGTGATCAGGCAGGGGGTTGCCGGCGAAGGCCAGCAGCGCGATCGGCGCGCCGGCCAGCAGCGCACAGAGCACGGCCAGCGCGCCGATGCCGGTGAGGACCCGTCCGGTCCGCCGTACGACGGACCCACCCGATACGGGCATGGCTGCCTTCCTTCCTACGGTCCTGCGGTGATGGCTCGCGCGGTCGCCTCGCCGGTGACGGTGACCGTGTTGTCGAAGCCGAACAGCCCGAGCATCGAGCGCTGGTAGGTGATCGTGACGGTTACCCGGATCAGGGTCTCGCCGCCGACCTGCGGGAAGCTCACGGTGTGGCCGGTGGTGCCAGCGGACGTCAGGTAGTTGGCCACCGCAACGAGAGCCTCCGGCTGGTCGATCCGCTTGGGGCCGCCCTCGATCGCAGTGGCCCGGTCGATGGCCTGGCCGCCGGCGCGGGCCGCCTCGGCGGCCAGGTTCTCGGCACGTTGCAGGGTGCGTAGCTGCCCGGCGCCGTCGAAGGAGAGGCCCACGATGGCGAGTACGCCGATCATCGTCACCGCCAGGAAGATGCTCACCCGGCCGTGCTCGCCGTGCGAGTCCGCCCGACGCCACTGTCCTGACCTGCCGAGAAGCCCCGTCATCGGAGATCACGTATTAATGTTCGACGATGGACTGTTTTACCTGCCACAACAACGTACGGATCGGCTCGCTGTCGCCACGTGAGCTCGTCGCAGTCGACCACCACTGGCGGATCGCCCACGCCTTCGACTCGGCCTTGCCGGGCTGGCTGGTGCTCGTCCCGCGCAGGCACGTGACCTCGATCGCCGACCTGACCGATGCCGAAGCGGCGGGCCTCGGCACCTGGCAGGTCCGGCTCTCCCGGGCCCTGGGTGCCGTGACCGGATGTGCGAAGACCTACCTGGTGCAGTTCGCCGAGAAGGAGGGCTTCGCCCACGTGCACTTCCACGTGGTGCCACGAATGCCCGATCTCCCTGAGGACCGCCGCGGCCCTCGCGTCTTCGCCTACCTGGGCGCACCGCAGGACCAACGCGTCGATGAGCGGCAGCAGGACGAACTCGCGGCGGCACTCCGTGCACAGCTTGATCACGTCGGCGGATAGGACCGGGCGACTGCGGGGAGACCTCCCACGGTGGTCACCGGGGTTGGATCTGGGACGGTGTCTGATCCGTACCCTCATCACGCGCCACCCGCACTCGTGTTCACCGCAGAACCCGCTCCCGTGATCCCGGACCCGAGGGCTCTGCTCCGGTAGCGGTCCAGTGGCGAGGTGAAGTTCGCCGTGATCCGCTTGTCGGCCGGCATTCCGGGCAGGATGTCGAGCGTGATGTCCTGTAAGGACACCAGGCAACTGATCTCCACGGTCACCGTGGCGTCCACACCGACCGGGCTGCTGAAGGCGTCGTCGAAGCTGGTGGACGTGCCGGCCACCGAGCCGGTGAACCTCGGGCTCAGGTCGTTGGTGCAGGCCAAGCCGTGCCAGTCCAGTTGTTTCCGGGCGGCATCCAAGGCCGCGGTTCGGGCGTCGCCCGCGTCCCGGGAGATCGAGGCGGCGCGGGCTGCGTCGTGCGCGGCGGCACCGATCGCCTCCGCCGCCACCGCGCTGCGCCCGACCACGCCGGCCAGCACCATCAGCGCGATGAAGGCGGGCGCGAGGACCGCCACCTCGATGGAGACCGAGCCCCGCTCGGTGGTGCGGTTCATGGCGGGGTCACCCTTTCCACCGTCCCGTGGGCGGTCTGCCGCACCGCGAAGTCCACGCCGGGCACCACCGACAGGGACCGGCCGCTCACCGTGCAGGTCACCTCGACGTCGTCGGTGGTGACGCAGCTCGGGCCGGCCTTGTCCCAGCCCACCAGCCAGCCGCCGGCAGCCTCCAGGAATCCGGTGGCGCGGTTGACCCCGGCGCCGTCCCCGGCCTGGTGCAGCCGCTGGGCGTTGACGCCGCTCTGGGCGGCGTTCAACGCGGTGGAGCGGGCGAGGAAGACGGCCGCGACCTGGATCGAGGCGAAAAGCAGCACAAGGATCAGCGGCATCATCACGGCCAGCTCCACCGGGTTGGCACCCCGCTCCCGGTCACCGGCCGCGAGGTGGCGCCGGGCGGCGGTGACCGCCCGGTGCCACCTCGGGATCGGGGCTCGACTCATGTCGGCTACTACGGGGCCGTGGGGTTCGAGAAGGTCGGGATGTTGGTCATCCAGTTGTTGGCCCTGCTCAGGGCCAGGCCAGTGACGATCGTGGCGACGAAGACCAGCCCAAAGATGATCACTGCGGTCGGCACCGGGCTGTCACCGCGCTCGCCGTCGTGGCGCAGCTCGGCCAGGCGCGTCGTCAGCGCGACGTGCAGGTAGCTGAGGATGGACATGGCGTGCTCCTTCAGGGATGAGGTCAAATACGGGCGATGAACGGATAGACGACAAAACCGAGCAGCACGAAGACGAGCAGTGCGCCCGGGATATCGAGTCGGCTGGTCACCCCCTCGGCGCGGGCGAGGTTGTCGGTGCGGATCTGGTCGCGTAGCGAGTCGGCCCGGCTGCGCAGGGTCTCGTGCACCTGCGCCCCCTCGCTGCCGGAGGAGCGCATGATCGCGCCAACGTCGCCCAGCTCCGGAATGCCGATCTTGTCGGCGAGGTCGCGCAGCTCGTCCCAGGGCGCGTGCATCTGCATCTGGGCGATCCGCAACGACTCCTGGAGCCGGTCGAACACCCAGCCGTCGCAGACCGCCGCCGCCCGCTCCAGCGACTGCACCGGCCCATGCGCGGCGGAGAGCTGCAACGCCACCAGGTCCAGGTACGTGCAGACGGCCTGGCGGAACTCGTCCCGGGCGGCATCGGCCTTGGTCAGCACGGCCCGGTGTGCCAGCAACCCGCCCATCAGTGCCAGGCCGAGGCTGCCGAGCACCGGTATGACAAGCGGGAACGAGACGCCGAGCACCAACAGCGCCACCCCGAGCACGGTCGGCGTGGCGAGCCCGATCAGCGCGGAGAGCAGCACCGACAGCGCGTACTGCTCGGGGGTCTGGCCGATCAGGGCGAGCTGCCGGTGCGGCGGGCGCAGCCAGCGGGACAACCCGGCCAGCCAGTCCAGCCGTCGAGAAGCGGGAGTGGCGACGCGGCCGGTGCCCGGCGGCTGGTGCAGCCGGCGCAGCGCCGGCCTGAGCGCCGGAGTCGCCGGCACCAGCTCCCGGACCACCAGGAACACACCCAACCCGATGGCCGCCCCGCCGCACACCGCGATGGCCAGGTGCACGTTCAGGATCACGCTCACGCGATCACCTCGCTCGGGTCGGGCGCCGGCAGGAACCGGGCTGGCCGCTGCGGCTGGCTCATCGACCGCACCCAGGCCAGCAGGCCGATGAAGGCGGCGCCGAGGGCGGCCATCACCACCTGACCCACCGGCGTGCCGTACGGCTTGATGTACTCGGTGTTGATCAGCCCGTACGCCAGGGTCGCCAGGGTCATTCCGGTGAGGAAGCGCACCGCGAACCGGGGCTGGGTGCGCTTGGCCTCGATCTCCCGGCGGGTCGCCACCTCCGCGGACGCCGCGCCGGCGATCGAGCCGAGCACGTCACCCAGCCGCTCACCCCGGTCCGAGAGGTGCAGGATCAGCGCCGCGACCACCTGGTCGCAGACCGGGTCGGCGATCTCGTCGGCGAACGCCAGCAGCGCGGAGCGGGCCATCCAACCAGCCTGCAGACGGGCGGCGAGCAGCCGTACCTCGTCCTCGATGCCGGGTGGCACGCTGCTGATCGTGCCGATGATCGACTGTTGGAGGCCCTGCCCGGTGCCGGAGACGTCCTTGAGTCGGCGGGTCCACTCGCCGACCGCCTCGATCCGGGCGATCGCCCGCTGCTCGGCCTTGCCCACTCCGAACAGCCACGGGGTGCCGGGCACCGCCACCGCCACCAGCAGACCCACCACCGGCAGCCCGGTCAGCAGGAAAGCCAACGCGCCAGCGACCAGTGCGGCGACCAGCAGTGCCTGGTGGGCCCGCTGCTCGGCCGGGGTGGTGCCGGGTCCGCGCCACAGCCGACCAAGGCCCGGCCCGCCACCCGGGCGCGGCCCGGGGGGCCGACGGGTGCCGACCAGCGCGACCACGGCGAGCAGCAGCCCGGCCACACAGGCCGCCCCGGAGACCACCGCGACCAACTCCAGGCTGTTTCCCATCAGGTCACCGCCGGGTCAGTCGGGTCTGCCGGGGCCGCCGCCACGCACCGGCTCCGGCCTCGATCCAGCGGGTCAGCAGCCGCACGTCGTACCCGACCCGCAGCAACTGGTCGCGGACCCGCTCCGGCAGGTGCCGGGGGACCGCACGGCCGTCCGGGCCGGGCCCGAAGACGGTGGTGGTGGTGATCCGGCCGGCTTCGCCAGCCCCGATCACCTCCTCCACATGGGAGACGAACCGGTGTTTACGCCCGCCGATCGCGGTCTCGTCCTCGACGGTGACGTAGACGATCAGGTCGAGGGCGTTGCCGGCCATCCGGCGGGCCTGGTCGACGGTCATCTCGCGGCCGTGCGCCAGCGCCAGCTCGACGATCCGTTCACCGACCCCGGAGGCCGTACGGGCGTGGATGGTGCACATCGAGCCCCGGCTGGTGGTCATGGCCTGGAGCATCGGCACGATCTCCCGGGACCGGACCTCGCCCACGATGATCCGCAGCACGCCCATCCGCAGCGAGAGCGGGATCAGGTCGGCGATGGTCACCTCACCTGCCGGTCGGCCGTCGAAGCCGCGCTCGCCGTGCCCCTCCCGGGCCTCGAAGCTCATCACCGCCCGGTGCCGCTCCCGGCGGCGGGCCGGTAGCAGCTCCCGGCTCTCCTCCAGCAGCACGTACGGCTCGTCGGGCGGGATCTCGTTCATCAGTGCCCGGACGATCGTGGTCTTTCCGGCTCCGGCCAGCCCGGCGACCATGATGTTCAACCCGGCGCGCATCGCCGCACGGAGGAAGTCGCGCAGCAGCGGGTCGATCATCTCGTCGAGGTCACCTCGGGTGCCCGCGACATCGTCGAGGCTCACGTCGAGGGTGTTGTGCTTGCGGATCACCGCGTACGGGCGGTGGCTGACGAGGAACACCGCGGCCAGCCGGCTGCCGTCGGGCAGTTGCAGGTCGAGGGTGGGCTTCACGGTGGACAGGGACCGCTCGGTCGCGCCGGCCCGGCGGGCCGCCGCCTGGAGGATCTCCACCAGCTCGGCGTCGCTGTCGGCGATCGGCTCGGCCCAGTCCACCCCACCGCCGTGCCGGGTGATGCGCACCTGGTCGCAGCCGAGGATGTGCACCTCCTCGATGGTGTCGTCGACCAGCAGGGTTTGTAGCCGGCCGAGCCCGACCAGCTCGGCGGTCACCTGGTCGAGCAGCAGGCGCTCCTCATCGGCGGCCATCGGCGTGCCGGCCCGCCGGACGGCGTCCGCGTACTCGGCGACCACCGCGACGGCGAGCCGGGCCCGCTCGGTGTCCTCCTCGTCGACGGTGAACTCCCGGCCGCGCTGCCACAGGGTGAGCCGTTCGGTGAGTTCCCGGCGCAGCTCCCGGACCACCTGGAAGTCCATCCGGGGCCGGGGTGCGGACTCCGGCGGCGGTGTGGCCGCGGGCAACGGCTGCGGCATCGGCACCGACTGGTGGTGTCGGCCGTTCGGCACGGCCAGTGGCGGCGCGGTGGAGGTGACACCCGGCGGCTGTTGGCGCGGGTCGGCGGAGACCGGCTCAAACCGCATCCGGCACCCCCTGCTGCACGGGCCACGTGAGCCGGGCCCGCCGCCGTTCCAGGAGTGCCCCGACCGGCACCTCCAGCGAGGCCGCCGCGCGCATCAGCGGCCGTCCGGTCCGCACGGTCCCACCCAGGGCGAGCACCCCGGCGGTACGCGGGTCGTGCGGCAGCCGTGCGATCACCGGCAGCTTCAGGGCGCGGCTGATCTCGGCTCGCCCGTGCCCGTCGCCGATCAGTAGCAGCCGCAGGGTGCCCGGCGGCACCCGGTGCTCGGCGAAGTCCCGTTCGATCGCGGTGACCACCGCCCTGGTGCCGGAGAGGTCCGGCAGTTGCGCCCGGGTGACCAGCAGCACCACCGAGGCGGCCCGCAGCACCGGCCACGGTGGCCCGGTCACGTGCAGCCGGCCACAGTCGACCAGGACGTCGTAGCCGGGGGTGCCGCGATCCAGGGCGTTGAAGTAGTCGGCGAAGCGTTGCCAGAGCGGCGTGACGCTGCCGCCCTGTGTCGGATCGACGAGCCCGGGCAGCAGCAGTCGTTCCCGGCGGGGCGCGTCCAGGTCGACGAGCTGCGACCAGAACGCGGTTTCCAGGTTGCCGTCGCGCAGCTCTCCGACGGCCAGCTCCCCGATGCCGCGTGGGCCGTCCAGTTGGCCGCCGAGGTAGCCGGCGAGGATCGAGCCGCCGGCCGGGTCGCATTCGGCGAGCACCAGCCGTCGGTGCCAGGCCAGTGCGCAGGCCAGCGCCGAGGTCGTGACGCCGGGCGAACCCTTCGCTGACACCAGCGCGATGATCGCCATGCTCAGGCCGCCTCGGTCAGCACGACAGCGATCCGTCCCTGCGCGGTGAGCGCCACCACCGCGGGCACGTCCCGGGTGGGGAGCGCCAGGTACAGCACCTTGTCGTCGTTGGCCGGGCTGACCATGTCGATCACGGTGGCCGAGAACCGTGTGCCGGCGGCCGCCGCGTCTCCGGCGGTGGTGCTGCTGCGGTCCGGGGTGCTGACGAGCAGGACCTTGTCCCCGGGGTGCAGTTCGCGGGCCGGCACCTGGGCGGTCTTGAGGCCGAGCGCGATCTGCTGCTGGCCGGGCCCGAGCAGCGGGTCATCGGTGACCTGCCCCAGGGTGAGCAGGGTGCCTGGGAGGAGCGCCACCGCGGCCCGTTTGCCGACCACCTCGTCGAGCCGACCGGCGGGCACCGGGCGCAGCCCCTGGCCGCCAGCGACCTGCACGGTGACCAGGTCGGCGGCGCTGATCTCCCGGCCCACCTCGACCGGTCGGGCCACCGCGAGGTAGCTGCCGGTGGCCCGGACCGAGGTGACCGCGAAGGCCGCGCCCAGCCCGCCCAGGGCGATCAGGAGTACGGCGAGGCCGAGCAGCCCCGGGCGGACCCGGCGTTGCCGGACCACTTTGGGCGGGTTGACCGGTGCGTCCACCGACCCGGTCCCGTTGCGTGTCGCGAGGCTCATCGGGTCACCACCTGGAGTTCGTTGATCTGGATCTGCACGGTGCCGCTGGTCCGGGTCTGGAGGATCGGTTCGCCCTGAACGCCGTCGTCGGTCCACCAGCGCACCGTCCAGTGCGTGGTGGCGCTGACCCTGTACGTGTCGGCTTTCGGGTAGCCCTTGTCGTAGCCGCAGTCCGGAGACGCGCGGCCGGCAAGATCTTTGTTCTTCGCGTCGTACGGGGTGCCGGGGCCGTGGCAGGTGACCCGCTCCTTGTTGCCCATGTCCCAGACGATCCGGTCGACCTTCGCCTCGATGGAGACGGTTACGCCCCGGTCGGTCGCGGAGGCGGTCAGCGGGCCGAAGTAGCTGGCGCTCGGGGTGGCCCACATCCACACCGGCAGACCGACCAGGCCGGGGCCGATGTCCTTGCGCGGTGCGACCTTCAGCCGTGCCGGCAGCAGCTTGATCGATGCGAGGGCGCGGCGGGCCAACTCCTCCGGGTCGGGCGGTGCGCCGTAGCCGGGTGGCGGCTCGTCCCGCAGCTCCTCGCGCTGGCTGCCCTGGTTGCCGCCGTCGCAGGTCAGCAGGTACCACTGCTGACCTGCGGGGGTGTTGTCCGGCTGCGGCTCCTCCAGCTTGTAGTAGCAGCCGTCGCCGCTGTTGAACCAACCCTTCAGGTCGTCGTAGCAGGGGATGGTCTGCCCGTCCCACTGGCAGACACCACCACCCCCACCGCCGCCGGAGTCCCCACCGCCGTTGTCCCCGCCGCCGCCGGGATCTCCGGGGTTGCCGGGGTCGTCGTCCCAGACGCTGCAGTCGGGCTGGTCGGGTGGGCAGCCGGCCCCCGGGTCGGCGCGTCGAGCGGCGGCGGCCGGCAGGGTCGCGCCGATCACCAGCAGGAGTGCGAGGCCGATCCCGGCGAGCGCCGGCCGGGCCCGGGGGGTACGGGCCGGAGCACCCCTTCCTCCCCGGGTCAACATGGCTGGTCCTGGTGGGTCGCGCCTGAGTTGATCAGCCAACGCCCGTCGGGATATCGGGCCGCGGTGGCGGTGGAGAGGTGCCTGCCGCCCCCGCTGCCCGGCACCACGCGCTGGTCCTTGGCGTAGATCAGCCGGTAGCTGGTCGTGTCCAGGCAGTCCTGGATCTCCACGGTGGCCGGTTTCGCGTCCAGGCTGACGGCGGTCACGGTCGGGTCGGACTTCAACGTCCCGGTACGCATAGCGCCGTGCTCCTTAGCCGCGCGAATGGACAATCGGACCCGGGTGAGCAGTGGATCAGCGATAAACCGGGACAGTTCCGGCGCGCGTGGATCACTGCGCCCACTCGCCGTGCGCGAGGCCGCGAGATATCCGGAGTACGCGTCAAGTGCCGCCTTTTCGGCGGCTTGTCGGTCGACGTCGGGACCTGCCGGTTGTCTGTCGTCCCGGGCCGCTGTCGGTCGTTCGACGGCCTCCCGTCCGCTGGCGCAGGCGGTGACCGGCACCGCCGCCACGACCGCCAGCAGGCAGATTGCCGCTCGTCTGAGCTGCCGTCCGCGCACCGTCGAGCCTCCTCGTGGTCGCCCGGTGCGGTGACGGGTCACCGCCGCCGGGCATGCGGAAGCGCGCCCGGATCAGCACATCCGGAGCCGTTCATTGCGCTTCTGCATTCACCGTTACGGATCTTTTACAAATGCTTGGTCCTGTGTCGTCCGGTTGTAGAGGTGAGGCTTGCGTCACACCCAAGGGGCGAGCATAGGCTGACGTTCGCCGATGCAACAGAGGCAATTCAAGTGAACACTCTCTGTGATGACAGGTGGTGGTGACGGGTGTCCGCACTGCGTCCCGGACAGCGGCCGAGCGTGGCGTCGTCGAAGATGGGGCGTCGCCGGGTCGCCGGGGGTCGCCTCGGCCTCGTCGCCGGTCCCGGGAGTGGGACATCGCGGCCTCATCCCGGCATCCGATGGGAGTTTTCAGCCGATAGGCGAGCTGCTTCGTCCGACGGGGTGCCCGGCCCGGATCCGGCCGAGGGCGCCCTCTGGTGGCCGGGTGGGGAGGTCGCTTTCCGCGTCATCCGCTACACCGAAGCGATCGTTCAATCACGATCCGTGTTCACCTTCGCGGGGGAGCCCCGGGGCGCGATGGAGGCGTCATGGCGCTGACCGGCCCCCCTGCGGCCGTCCCAGGTCGGGAGAACCCACCCGATCAGACACCCCGGCCGTCCGGCGGCGCGGCGGAACCCGCCCGTCAGGCGGCACCCCGGCCGCATCGCGAACGAACGGCGAGGGGCGTCTCGGCGGAACCCGCCCGTCAGGCGGCACCCCCGCCGCATCGCGAACGAACGGCGAGGGGCGTCTCGGCGGAACCCGCCCGTCAGGCGGCACCCCCGCCGCATCGCGAACGAACGGCGTGGGGTGTCTCGGCTGCGGCACGCGCCCGGGTCTCGACCGTGCTCGCGATCCTTGCGGTCAGCCCGCTGATGCGGATGGCTGCGCTGCGCTACGCCGTACCCCCGGGCATGCCCAGCCGGACCGGCTGCGACGCCTGCGGCGCGTCGGTCGGCCTGACCCGGCCCTGGCCGGCGCTGGGTCCGGCCGCCAGGTGCGGTCGCTGCCGAGCCCGGGCCGGCCCGCCGCCGGGCACGGTCGAGGTGGCCGTGCTCGCCGCGGTGGTGCTGCTGGCACTGGTCGGTCCGTCGGGTGGGGCGCTACCGGCACTGGCCTGGTGGCTCGGCTGGACGATTCCGGCGGTCTTCGTCGACCTGGCCGTGCACCGGTTGCCGGATCGGCTCACCCTGCCAGCGGCAGCCGGAACCTGGCTGCTGCTCGGCGTGGCCGCGCTCGACGCGGAGCCGGGGCACTGGCTGAGGGCCGTCATCGCCGGCGCGGGGCTGGCGCTGTTCTTCGCCACCAGCACGCTGCTGCTCGGCCGTCGGGGCTTCGGGTTGGGTGACGCCAAGCTGGCGCTCAGCGTGGGGGCGCTGCTCGGCTGGTACGGCTGGCCGGTGCTGCTGCTCGGGCTGCTGCTCGCTTTCGGGCTGTCCGCCCTGGTCAGCCTGGGTCTGCTGGCCGCGCGTCGGGCCCGCTGGAGCACGCACCTGCCGTTCGGCCCGTTCCTGTTGCTCGGCACGGCGGGCGCGCTCCTGCTGGCCAGCTGACCGCCCGCCGCGCCCCTCAAGATCGCGCTCGATCCAGGATCTAGTGGTGTTGGTCGCGCTGGAAGACCACTACAACCAGGATCGAGCGCGATCTTGTGCGCGGAACCCACGGCGGAGCGTGCGTGGGGTCAGGGGCGTGCGTGGGGTCAGGGGCGGGAGCGGGGTCAGGGGCGTGCGCGCGGTCAGGGGCGGGAGCGGCTCGCCAACTTGGGGACCGTGCTGTCGGCACGCTCGGCCCGGCGGCGCAGCACCTCACCCGCAGGGCGGGCCAGCAGTGGGGTTGCCACCACGGCGACCAGAGCGCCGAACAGCACGCCCGCGATCACGTCGTGCGGGTAGTGCAGACCCACGAAAACCCGGGAGAAGGCACCGAACGCGGCCAGTGGCAGCGCGATCAGGCCGAGTCGGCGGGAGAGCAGCAGCGTGGTGACCGCCAGCGCGCCGGCCAGGGTGGCGTGGTTGCTGGGAAACGACCAGTCGCCGGGGGGTGGGCAGGCGCCCGCGATGATCGCCCGGCCGACCGTCCGGCATGGCCGATCCTCGTCCACCACGGTCTTGAACCATTCGCTGCCCGCGTACGCGAGGAGGGTCGGCACCGGCGCGATCAGGGCGAGTGCCCGGTCGTGCGGGCCGCCGGACCGGCGGCTCAGCGCGGCCATCAGCAGCAGCGCGCCGAGCAGCAGGATCACCCCCTCGGTGGCGTGTCCGACGAACCACTGCACCGGCTCTGGGCTGGCGGCGGCGGCGTCGATGACGTCGCGGTACCACTCAACGCTGATCTCCGGAACGTCCATGCTGCCGTTGTCGAGCATGCATCACCTCACATCATGTTCATACCCCGTTCACCCTGAGGACACCGTAGAAACAGGGCAGAGGGACGGGCAGCTACGTCAACGGCTTCCACGAGCGGCGCGAGCTGAGCTACCCCGAAGAGGGGTACGCGTTTCCGCAGGCCAGCGACACCGTCGTCAGCGCGCCGAACGCCGCGCTGATCCGGCTCTGGGTCGACGACGAACCGCTGGACATCCGGACCGGGACGCTGCGCAGCCACGAACGGGTGCTCGACCTGCGCGCCGGAGTGCTGCGGCGGGAGACCGAGTGGATCTCACCTGCCGGGCGAGGGGTGCGCATCCGCAGCATCCGGTTGGTGTCCCTCCCGCGTCGCCCGGTGGCCGCCGTCCAGTACGAGGTCGAGCCGTTGGACGCCGCCGTCGAGCTGCGGGTCTGCTCGGATCTGCTGGCAAACGAGAAGGTGCCGGAGCGCTCGGACGACCCTCGGGCCGCTTCGGTGCCCACCGACCCGCTGACCGCCGAGGCATACCGTGCGGCCGGCCTCGACGGGGTGCTGGTGCACCGCACCGAGCGCAGCGGCCAGCGCGTCGCGGTCGCGGTCAGCCACCAGGTGGAGGGGCCGGGCACGGTCACCACCACCGGTGACTGCACCCCGGACCGGGTACGGCTGACCGTGACGGGTCGGCTGCATCCGGGGGAGCGGTTGCGGCTGACGAAGTTCGCCGCGTACGAGTGGTCGGCGGTCGACGGGGCAGCCGCCGACGAGTTGGCCGCCCTGGTCGCCGCCGAGGCGGATGCGGCCCGTGCGGACGGCTTCGACGCCCTGCTCACCGACCAGCGTGCCGCCCTGGACGCGGCCTGGCAGGTCGCCGACGTGCAGCTCGACGGCGATCAGGAACTCCAGCAGGCGGTGCGCTTCGCGATGTTCCACCTGATCCAGGCCGGTCGCCCGGACTCCGACCGGACCATCTCCGCCAAGGGCTTGACCGGCAACGGTTACGACGGGCACGTGCTCTGGGACACCGAGACCTACGTCCTGCCGGTGCTCACCTACCTGGCCCCGGCGGTGGCCCGTTCGGCGCTGAGCTGGCGGCACGCCCACCTGCCCGAGGCCCGGGAGCGGGCGGCGGAGCTGCGGCTGACCGGTGCGACCTTCCCGTGGCGCACCATCGGCGGCCGGGAGTCCTCCGGCTACTGGCCGGCCGGCACCGCCGCGCTGCACGTCAACGCCGACATCGCCGACGCGGTGCTGCGCTACCTGGCCGTCACCGACGACCAGCGATTCCTTGCCGAGGCGGGGCTGGAGCTGCTGGTGGAGACAGCCCGGCTCTGGCACGGCTTCGGCCACTGGTCGGACACGGGCGACTTCCACCTGCACGGGGTGACCGGCCCGGACGAGTACGCCGCACTGGTCAACGACAACGTCTTCACGAACCTGATGGCCAAGCGCAATCTTCGGGGCGCGGCGGACGCCGCCGAACGGCACCCCGACGCGGCCGGTCGGCTCGGCGTGGACCGCGACGAGATCGCCGGCTGGCGGGCCGCCGCCGACGCGGTCTTCATCCCGTACGACCGCGAGCGCGGGGTGCATCAGCAAGCCGCCGGGTTCACCGAGCAGCCCGAGTGGGACTTCGCGAACACGGGCGAGGACGACTACCCGCTGCTGCTGAACTACCCCTATCTGGAGCTGTACCGCAAGCAGGTGGTCAAGCAGGCCGACCTGGTGCTGGCCATGCAGCTCTGCCCCGGCGAGTTCACCGCCGACGAGAAGGCCCGCAACCTGGCCTACTACGAGGCCCGCACGGTCCGCGACTCGTCGCTGTCGGCCGCCCCGCAGGCGGTGCTGGCCGCCGAGGTCGGGCATCTGGATCTGGCGTACGACCTGTTCGCCGAGTCGGTGCTCCAGGACCTGGCGGACCTGGGGGACAAGACCGCCGACGGGCTGCACCTGGCCTCGCTGGCCGGTGCGTGGCTGGCGCTGGTGCAGGGCTTCGGCGGGCTGCGCGACGACCGGGAGGTGCTCTCCTTCGACCCTCGGCTGCCCCGGCGGATCGACCGGTTGGTGTTCAGCTTGCGCTGGCGTGGCCACCGGCTACGGGTCACGCTGACTCCGACCGAGGCCCGCTACGAGCTGCCCGACACCGCCTCCGGCGCCGAGGTCGAGCTGTGGCACCACGGGGAGCGGTTGCGGCTCACGGGAACCGAGCCGGTCACCCGGCCGATGCCGCAGGTGCCCGACCCCGGACCGGAGCCGCTCTCTCCACCCGGCCGCCGCCCCACCCGCCGCTCGGCGGACTGACCCGCCGCAACCAGGGCTGACCCGCCGCGACCGGTTCAGGGGCTGACCCGCCGCGGCCGGCTCGGGTCGAGGTCGCGGCGGCGCGCTCAGGTCGGGCCGGGACCGCCGGCCATCCGCTCGCGGACGGCCTCCAGCGCCTCGAAGGCGTACGCCCAGTTGTGGCACTTGAAGCTGCGCAGGCCGTCGATCGCGGTGTGGCAGTCGGCGCAGCGCACGCCCGCGATGGCAGCCGGGATCTCGGTGTTGACGTACTTGCGTTCGCCGAGGATGACCGTCGCGATCATGGCCTTGTCGTGCAGGCCGGAGAGCGCCGAGGAGACGATGTCGTACCAGGTGACCCGTCGGCCGCACTTCGGGCAGTCCGGTTCGTCACCGCTGACCCAGAGTGGGGCGCCGATGCTGCGCGCCGGCATCCCGAGCAGTTTCTCCAGCCGCCGGACGTCCGACTCCGGGGTGGTCCAGCGGTGTCGGCCGGGCAGCGATGCGGGTGAGTCGTACACGGCGCGGAACAGATCGTGGTCGACCTGCACGGTTTCCCGCTGAGTGGTCATCGGCGTCCCTCCTCGTTGAGTCGGTGCCCCCACCGTGGTCAGCGATGACCATGGGTGCAGCCGGATCAACGACACGAGGGGTCAGCGGGTCATCGCCGTGGGGTGCTAGACATCGAGATCCGCCTCGCCGTCGAAGGGACCCCTCATGACCGAGCAGCCGGCACCCGACGTCACCACCACACCCAACGTCGCCCGGATGTACGACTACTTCCTCGGTGGCAGCCACAACTTCGCCGCCGACCGGGCCGCCGCGGAACGGGTGCTGGAGATCTTTCCGGAGACCGGGGTCGCCGCCCAGACCAACCGGCAGTTCCTGCGCCGAGCCGTCCGGTACGCCGCCGAGCAGGGCGTGCGGCAGTACCTGGACATCGGGGCCGGGCTACCCACCCAGGACTCCGTGCACGAGGTGGTGCAGGCGGTGGCACCCGACGCGAGGGTGGTCTACGTCGACTACGACGAGGTGGCCGTCGCGTACGGCAGGCGGTTGCTGACCGGCGTACCCGGCACCGCGGTCGTCCAGGGCGACCTGCGACGGCCGGACGATCTGCTGGCCCACCCGGACGTGCGGGCCACCCTCGACCTGGACCGCCCGGTGGCGGTGCTGCTGCTCGCGGTGCTGCACTTCGTGTCGGACGACGACGACCCGTGGGCGGCGGTCGCCAAGCTGCGTGACGCCACCGTGCCGGGCAGTCACCTGGTGTTGTCCCACCTGACGTTGGACGGCATCCCGCCGGAGCTGGCAGAGCGCGGGCAGGCCGTCTATCGCAACAGCAGCGCCCCGCTGGTGCCCCGCACGCACGCCGAGGCGTCGCGCTTCTTCAACGGGTACGACCTGGTGGAGCCCGGCCTGGTCGCCACCACCCGGTGGCGGCCGGACGGCGAGCCGGAGGGCGTGGATTCGCACGGCTACGCGGGGGTCGGCGTTCGCCGCTGACCCGCTTTCGCCTCCAGCGGCCTTCCCCGGGTGGTACGACGGACGCGGGGCGTGCGTGCCACCGGGAGGAGCGCCGATGGTGAGCAGGCCCCAGCGGCTGCTGCGGGGGAGCGACTCGCCACTCAGCGCCTCGTTCCTGGAGCTCTTCTTCGATCTGGCGTTCGTGCTCGCCCTCAGCCAGTTGGCCGGGCACCTGCTCCACGACCTCACCCTGGTCGGCGCGTTGCGGACCGCCCTGCTGTTGACCGGGATCTGGTGGATCTGGGTGACCACCACCTGGTTCGCCGACTGGTACGACCCGGAGAGCCCGGCGGTCCGAGGGCTGCTGGTCGGCGCCGCGCTGGGCAGTCTGCTGGCCGGGGTGGCGATCCCGCAGGCGCTGGACGGGCGGGGCCTGCTCTTCGCCGGCGCGTACGTCGCGGTCCACATCGCCCGGGGCGTGGTGACGGCCGTCGCGCTGCGCGGGCATCCGCGGCAGAGCCGGGCGGTGCGAATCCTGTGCTGGTTCAGCGTCTCCGCCGTACCGTGGCTGGCCGGCGGATTCCTGCCGGAGTGGCGGGTGCCGCTCTGGGTGTTCGCCCTCGCGATCGACCTCATCGGCCCACGGCTCGGCTGGCCCACCCCGCTGCTGGGTCGCGCCCGGCAACAGGAGCTGCACCTCTCCGGCGAGCACTTCGCCGAGCGGTACCAGCAAATCATGATCATTGCGCTCGGTGAACTCGTCCTGGTCGCCGGCCTCTCGTACTCGGGCACCCGCCTCCATTTCCCGGAGACCGCCGCCTTCCTGCTGGTCTTCACCACTGCCGTGCTGATCGGGCTGCTCTACGTGACGCCCGCCGGTCTGCGCCTGGGCCCGGTCATCGAGCACGCCGACCCGTCCCGGCTCGGCGTCATCACCGGATACCTGCACCTGGTGATGATCGCCGGGCTGGTGGTCACCGCAGTCGGGGCCGAGCTGAGCATCGCCCACCCCACCAGGACCGGTGACATGACCGCCGTCGTGGTCATCCTCAGCGGACCCGCACTGTTCCTCCTCGGACGGATCCTCTTCTCCCTGGCGATCCACCGGCGACTCTCCTGGCCACGGGTGGTTGCCCTGTTCGTGCTGGCCGGCGCAGCGACCGCCCTGTGGCTCCCGCTGCTGGCGGTCAGCGCGGTCGCCACCGGGGTGCTGCTCGTGGTGGTCCTCCTGGACCGCGCCGGCATCTTCTCCTACCACCGCTCCCGATCTGGCGCGTAGTCGAGAAGCCTGACTAAAGTCAGGTATATGGACTCCGCGCTCATCGCCGCCGTGCGGCGGTTCAACCGGACGGTCACCCAACGGGTGGGTGCGCTCGACGACGAGTACATGGCCCAGGGGCGCCCACTGGCGCAGGCCCGTCTGCTCTGGGAGATCGGTCCTGTCGGCGCCGAGGTCGCCGCGTTGCGAGCCCGGCTCGGCCTGGACTCGGGATACCTGAGCCGCCTCCTCCGCATCCTGGAGAACGACGGCCTGGTCACCGTGGGACCGGCCGACCAGGTCGGCGGTGATGCCCGGGTACGCACCGTCGCGCTGACCGCCACCGGCCACACGGAATGGGCCCAACTCGACGAGCGGTCCGACGACCTCGCCGCCTCGATCCTCGAACCGCTCACCGAGCACCGCCGCGAACGACTCGTCGCCGCCATGGCCGAGGTCGAACGGCTCCTCATCGGGTCGATGGTCGTCATCGAGCCATGCCCGCCGAGCGACCCACGGGCCCGAGCGTGCCTGCGTGCCTACGCCCGGGACATCGCACGACGATTCGACGACGGGTTCGACCCGGCCCTGAGCAACCCCGTCCACGACGAGGCGCTCGTCCCGCCGGCCGGCGTGCTCCTGCTCGCCACCCTCAACACCGAACCGATCGGCTGCGGCGCGGTCAAACTGCACCCCGACGCACCCGCCGAGATCAAACGCGTCTGGGTGGCCGACACCGTCCGCGGGCTCGGCGTCGGGCGGCGGCTGCTGGGCGAGCTGGAACGGTACGCCGCCGAGCGTGGCGTGACCGCCGTCCGGCTGGACACCAACCGCAACCTCACCGAGGCGATCGCCCTGTACCGCGCGGCGGGTTACCGGGAGATCGAGCCGTACAACACCGAGCGCTACGCCCACCACTGGTTCGAGAAGCAGCTCAGGCAGTGAGGTGCTGCGCGGTGCCGGCGAACGATCGGATCAGTGCATTGGCGAAGGGTTATGGCACGTCACCGGACGTGATCTTGTAGCCCGGGGCGCCTCCGGGCACGCTGATGGTTGTCGGAACGAGAAACAGCATCCGGCACCGCAACCAAGGAGACGTTCGTGCGTAAGCTCGTCTATTACATCGCGGCCACCCTGGACGGCTTCATCGCCGGTCCCGACGGCGCCGACCCCACCGGCCCGGACGGCTTCTGGCCCATCCCGGACGACTACCTGCACCACCTCGTCAGTGAGTATCCGGAGACCCTGCCCGGTCCGGCCCGGCAGGCGTTCGGCATCACCGACCAGGGCAGCCGGTTCGACACCGTGCTGGAAGGGCGCCACTCCTACGAGGTGGGCCTGAAGGCCGGCGTGACCGACGCGTACCCGCACCTTCGCCACCTGGTGTTCTCCCGCACGCCGGGTGGCAGCCCGGACCCGGCCGTCGAGGTCATCGCCGAGGACCCCATTGCCACGGTACGAGAGCTGAAGCGCCACGACGGCAAGGACGTCTGGGTGATCGGCGGCGGTGCCCTGGCCGGTGCCCTCTACCCCGAGATCGACCAGCTGATCATCAAGCTGGCCCCGTTGACCATCGGCGCCGGCATCCCGCTCTTCGGCCGCGACGCGGTCTTCGCACCACGCAACTGGCGTCTGACCGATCACACCGTTCTGGACAGTGGCGCTCTGTTCCTCACCTACACGCGCGCCCAGACCGGAAACGAGTCCGCATGAGCACATCCCCCGACACCGTCACGATCCGTCCCATCACCGGGTCGGACGAGATCGCCCTGTTCAACCGCCTGCCGTACACCATCAACCACGAGCTCGACGACGACCTTGCCGACAAGCGCCGCCGACCGGAGTGGATGTGGGTGGCCCTGCGCGGCGACCACCTGCTGGCCAGGGTCGCCTGGTGGGGCCGCGCCGACGATGCCGCTCCGCTGCTGCTGGACATCCTCGACGTCGACGACGGCGCCGAAGACCTGACCGAGGTGGCACAGGCGTTGTACGAGACCGCCGCGAAGCAGGTCCTGGCACCCGGCGCGGTCCCTCCCGAATACGGTCGCTTCATCCCGGCGGACTGGCGCGAGGACCCGGACACGTACCGGGCGGTGCGTACCAGGATGGGTGTCCTCGAGCGCACCGGCGCACGCCTGACTGTCGAACGGCTACGCCTGGAGTGGCGCCCAGCGGCCGGCCTGCCCACGCCCGACCAGCGACTGGCCTTCCGCCCGGCCCTGGACACCGACGAGTTGGTCGCGCTGATGACCCGTGCCCTGGACGGGACCCTGGACGCACACAGCCGTGCCGACCTGGCGCAGATGTCGCCCCACGAGGTTGCGCTCAGGCACTACGAGCAGGAACTCGCCACGTACTCGAGCCCTCGTGAGTGGTGGCGCATCGGCACGTTGGGCGAGAACGGCGAGCAGGTCGGGTTCGTCATTCCGGCGCGCAACGCCTACCACCCGGTGATCGCCTATATCGGTGTCGTCCCCGAACACCGGGGCCACGGGTACGTCGACGGCCTCCTCGCCGAAGGCACCCAAACCCTGGCCGCGGAGGACGTCCCACGCATCCGCGCGGCCACCGACCTGGGCAACGTACCCATGGCGAAGGCCTTCACCCGCGCCGGTTACGTCAATTTCGAGCGCGCGATCAACATGGCCTGGCAGTGAAGGGCGGCCATGGTCACCGAGATGGCGGGTCCGTTTGTCGACCACCTGGCGGTTACGTGGGTTACTGCAGGCAGCGCGGCATCGGCTGACGTTCAGCGGCGCGCAATTGCGCTTTTCCACGGCGCAAGCGAGGCTTAGGCTGCTCGCCGTGTTCCCTCCAGTGAAGATCGTCTCCAGCGAGCTGGAAATTCGTGAGTTCGGGCCGCAGGACGTGGCCCAGGTAGCCGCATTCGTGGCTGCCGAGGACCGAACCGCGCTGCCGCCGGGCTCCCCTGAGGCTGTTGCCGACGTGGACGAATGGCTGGCCGCAACGGTGCACCGGCGTCGGCTGGACGGCGAGGGTGTGCACCTCGCGATGGTGCAGACGGCCAGCGGCGAGATCGTCGGCAGCCTCGGGTTGCGCGACACCGACTGGAGGGCTGGACGCAGCGAGATCGGCTACGGGGTGCGAGCCAGCCGACGAGGCCGAGGCCATGCGACCGAGGCGGCCCGCGCGGTCGGCCGATGGGCACTCACCGAAGGTGGGATGCGGCGTATCCAGATGCGCGTCCGTCTCGACAACGTCGTATCCCTGCGGGTCGCCGAGAAGGCCGGATACCACCGGGAAGGCATACTGCGGATGGTCGACTGGGATGGCGAGAAGGCGCATGACTTGGCCGTCTTCTCGATGATCGCCACGGACCTGGAGACGGCCGAAACCGCCCACTGACCCAACTCTGCCGCGCTACATCGGCTGGCGTGGCCGCTGGTGCCTGTCGGCGACCGCCCGAACGGGCACCAGCGGCCAGGCGGGGTCAGGCCACGAAACGAGTGCGGCGTCGACGTGCGATCAGGTAGCCCGCGCCGCCGAGGAGCAGAAGCGCACCACCCACCCCTGCCACGCTCATGCTGGCGGCACCGGTGACGGGCAGCCCGCCGCCCTCGCCGCTGGCGCCACCCGAATTGGCCGAGGGAGCAATGGTCGTCGAGGCGCTGGGCGTGGCGGCCGGCGTCGCCGTCGTGCTCGGCGTCGCGGTCGGCGTCGCGGTCGGCGTCGGCTCGCCGGTTGGCGGCGTGTTGAGGCCGACGCCAGCGAAGCCGATCGGCCCCCCGAGCCCTCCGAGCGGCCCGGACGGCGTCGTCAGCGTCAGTGGGTCACCGGTGCCGCGCACCGCCTTCGTTCCCTGCCCAGCCGAGATGTCGGCCAATGCCTGCAGGCCGCCCCGCTCGTCGACGTTCTCCTTGCTGAACCACTGGTGGACGATCGACGAGATCTTGTCGGCGCTGGCGTCCGGCTTGGTGGAGATTCCCGCCCCGGTGACGGCGAGGCTGGCACCTGGTGCGAGTTCGTCGGTGAACCCGCACCAGGCCGTCTCCTGGTTACTGTCGACGGCGTACCAGCAGTTGTCGTACTTCTTGGTGAAGTCGAGGTCGTTGAGGACCCGCACCTGAACGACAAGACCCTTGACCGGCGCGTTTCCGATGTTCGTCACGCCCAGCACGGCGGGCACGTCCTCGCCCTGGCCAACCACGTACTTCCGGTTGCCTCCCGTTTGCGGGTCCTTCAAGGTGCCGGCGGCAAGCTTGGCAGAGTCGGGACTGCTCGGTGCCGGGGCGGCGGAGGCAGGAAGGGCAGCGAGCCCAATCGAGAGAATCGTGGTGCTGGCGGCAGCAATTGCGTATCGACGGATCGTCATGGAACCCCCGTAGCTGTATGGACAACCGCGACACCGTACAACCCTGCGCTGCGGTCGTCTGCCCCGAACGTCTCGGCGTGATGAGGCCGCGACCTCACCGAGGCGATTCGCCCTGTACCGCGCCACCGTTAACGCGAAATCGCGCCGAGCACCACGCCCACCAGTGGTTCGAAAAGCACATTGGGCAGTGACGGCGGTGTCAGCCCTTCACCGCGCCCGCGGTGAGCCCTTCGGTCAGGAAGCGCTGCCCGAGGGCGTACATGATCACCACCGGGATGCTGACGAGCAGCGACGCCGCGGCGAGCTGTCCCTGCGGCACGACGTCTCCGGCGATCATCGATTGCATCCCCACCGGAAGCGTCTTGTACTCGTCCTTCGTGATGAACACGAAGGCGAAGAGGAATTCGTTCCAGGCATTGGTCAGGGTGAAGAGCGCGACCGCCAGCAGCCCTGGCTTGGCGAGGGGCAGCACCACCCGACCGAACGCCTGGACGCGGGTGCAGCCGTCGACCAGCGCGGCCTCCTCCAGCTCGACGGGGATCGACGAGAAGTACCCCACCAGCAGCCAGGTGGCGAACGGAAGCGTGAAGGTCGGGTACGTCACCACCAGAGACCACAACGAGTCGGTGAGCCGCGCGCCGATGAGCATCTGGTACAACGGGATGAACAGCAGCGCGCCCGGCATCACGTAGGTGAGCAGCACCGTGACGGTAAAGCCCTGCGCCCCGCGGAACCGCAGCCGGGCCAGCGCGTAGCCCGCCAGGGCGGCGCAGACCAGTGCCACCGCGGTGGACGCCGCGGACACCAGCAGAGTGTTGAGATACCAGCGGCCGAACGGCTGGTTGTCGAACAGGGCACCGAACTGCTCCAGGGTCCACGGAGTTGGCCACAGGTCGTCGGTACGCATGACGACCTGGCCCTCGGACTTGAAGGCCGTGACGGCGATCCAGTACAGCGGGCCCAGCACGAAGACGAGCAACCCGGCCAGTGCGACACCGGACCCCAGGCCCGACACCAGGGACGACGCCCGGCGACCGCCCCGGGACTGGAGGCCCGAGACCACCCGGCCGACCGCCGCCGCGATCAGCAGAATCACCCCGAGGACCACCGCGGCCTTCCAGAAGATCCCTGGCGATGCCCAGAAGAGCAGACCGGTGACCCCTGCGGTGACGACCCACGGGAGCGCCTTCCGCGCCGTCCCGGCCCACCGCCGCGCCCCGATCCACCACGCCGCCCGGCGTCGCCGGGTCGATCTGATGCCGGTGTCCTGGCGCAACAACCGGACCAGGACGAACACCAGCCCGCCGATGATCGGCAGCATGACGAGCGTGACCGCCGCCCCCGCGCCGTACTGCAGCTGCAGGATCGCCTTCGAATAGGCGACGAGCACGTACGGCGCGGTCACGTCGCCCGGGCCGCCCTGCGTCAGCAACCAGACGAGGTCGAAGTTGTTGAACGTCCAGATCGACGACAGGGTCACCGTCACGGTGATCACGTGGCGCAGTCCGGGCAGCGTCACGTGGGTGAACCGCTGCAACGACGACGCGCCGTCGATGGTCGCCGCCTCGTACAGGTCCGCCGGGATGGCCTTCAACCCCGCGAGGAAACACACGGTGAAGAACGGCACCCCCTTCCAGACGTTGACGAGGATCACCGACGGCATGGCCAGCGAAGGGTCGGACAGCCAGCCTGCGGGCCAGCTGTCGACCAGGTGCGCGCTGGCCAGCAGCGGCCCGATCCCCGAGGCGGTGAGCAGGGTGTTGACGCTGCCGAAGATCGGGTCGAGCAGCGCGCGCCAGCTGAACGCCGTCACCACCGTCGGCACCACCCACGGCACGAGGAGCAGCCCGGTCAGCAGGGCCCGCCCACGACGCCGCTGGTGCAGCAGCAGGGCCGCGGACAGCCCCAACACCACCTTGAAAACCTCGGCGTACGCCGTGAAGACGAACGAGTTCACCACGCCTGTGTGGAACTGCTCGTCGCCGACGAGGGCGAGATAGTTGTCCAGGCCGACGAACACGGTGTCCTGCCCGTGCCGTTCCGTGGTGCTGGTGAGGATCGACCGGGCGATCGGCACGAGAACGAGACTGCCGACCAGCACGGCCATGGGTGCGAGGAACAGTGCGGCCAGCCGCCAGTCACGACCCAGCCGTCGCTGGGTCGCTGTGAGAGAGCCGGGTCCCGACGGCGGGGAAATCCTCGCCGTCGGGACCCGCGCAGGGCGGACCGATTTCACTGCGGCAGCCCCTGCTGGTTGAAGATCTGCACCATCTTGGCGTCGGCGGCCGTCACGGCCTGCGCCGGCGTCGTTCCCTGAACGACCTGCTGCATCATGTCGGTGAGGACGTAGGCCGCGCCGACGGCCTGCTGGCCCGCGCTGGCCTTCTGCGGGAAGGCCAGGCCGTTCTTCGTGGAAAGCGGCAGCGACAGCTGGGTGATCTTGCGCAGCATGGGGAACGCCGGGTCGCCGCTGGTGAAGAACGGGTCGGCGTCCCAGACCTTCTCCCAGGCCGGCATGACGAGACCGGGTGCCTCCTTCGCCACCCCGAGCAGCGCGGGCGCGCTGACCAGGTACTGCGCCAGGAGCTTGGCGAGCGCGGGGTTCTTGGCGCCCTTGAAGACAACGAAACCTTGCGACTGCCCGAGCAGCAGGGGGTTGGCGGTCGCCGGCCCGATGCAGTCGGAGAACACGTGGGTGTTCGCGTAGACCGGGTTCTTCTTGGTCCGGGAGTCCGCGTAGACGCTGAACTGGTTGCGGGTGTAGCCGAGGACCCCCGCGAGCCAGTTCTCGTTGTTGCTGGTGTCGGTCCAGCTGGCCACCCCCGGCGGCAGCATCGGCTTGTACTTGGGATTGGTGTAGATATCGCCCAGGAAGGTCACTGCCTGCACCGTCTCTGGGGAGTTGAACGTGACCTTCCGGCCATCGTTGGAGGCGATCGACCCGCCATAGGCGTTGATCAGCGCCTCGATCATGCCGTTGGCGTCACCGGACCGATTCACCGTCATGCCCCAGCCGAACCGGCGTTTGGTCGGATCGGAGATCGCCAGGCACAGATCTCGCAGCTCCTCCCAGCTGTAGATGTCCTTGGGGGAGATGCCCTTGTCCTGCATCCAGTCCTTGCGCAGGAACGACCCGATCCCGATGAAGTGGTACGGGATCGCGAACCACTTGCCGTCGAAGACGCAGAAGTTCTTGGCTTCAGCGCAGGGTTCGCCGTACTTGGCCGTCAGCGCCGTGACGACGTCCGTCACGTCCTCCAGGTCACCCAGCGCCTGGAACTGTGCGACGAACCGTGAATCGGTCATGAACGCCAGGTCACGCGCCACCCCACCCTTGACCTCAGCGTCGATCTTTGCCACCACATCACCGGCGTCGGCCTGGACCAGACTGTTCTCGATCTTCGTTCCGGTGGTGTCGGCGAACTTCTTGATCGAGCTGTCGAGGGCGTCGTTCGCCGCAGTCGAGTACAGCTTCTGCGACAGCATCCCCATCGAGGAGCCCTTCAACGCCGCCGCGGCGTCGATGAGCTCCTGCGGAACCTCCGGCTGCACCCTGGTGGGCGATTCGGAGTCGCCCCCACACGCCGCCAGACCGGTTGCACCGAGGACCCCCACCCCCATCCCCAGAAAGCCGCGCCGAGACCACATCGGGTTGTCCTTCATAGACATTCGCCTCCTTTTGTCCCGGCGCCGCTGCACACCGAAGGCGTACTTGGCGAACACCGCGGTCCTCGTGCTTCGGGTGTGGATCGATGCGGGCCACGTGTCCGTGGCCGCCTGCATCGATCGATTGCGTTCACGTAGATCCATCGAATGCATCGGGGCCTTGGCCTCGACGAACAGCGTCGACAGGCCGAGGCCCGGATGTCATGGCGGTGAGTTCGCGAACCGCGCGAGTCCGGTCGGCGCGTCCCAAGAATCCGGGCGAGCCTCGCGAGAGATTCCCGCGCCGCTCGCTGGGTGGTGCGACAAGCACGGGGCAGTCGACGATCGGGCTGAGAATGCGGCGCTGAGGTTCCACTTCGGTCGGACCACGGAGGACCACCGCCGTTCGAGATTTCGAACTGAGTTCGAGATACCGTATCGAGTGGTCGCGACGCTAGAGCAACACCCTGATGGGTGTCAATGTTTCGATGTTGTTTCGGTCCGAAACGGCGAGCCGACTATCGCGGCTGGGCCCGGTAGCCCATCCGGGCGGACAGCGTGGCCGCGCCCTCGCGAACCAGCCCCGTCCACTCCATGTGCGCCTGGGGGGTCCAGCGAATGATCGGCGCGGACAGGCTCATGCCAGCGATGATTGCGCCGGAATGGTCTCTGACCGCCGCAGCGACGCAGCGCATGGCGGTGTCAGACTCGCCGATGTCGACCGCGACGCTCTCCGCCCGGATCCGTTCGAGATGTGCACGTAGGCGGTCCGGGTCGGTGATGCTGTCCGGCGTCATGCCAGGCAGGGGGCCCTTCAGGACGGCGTCCAGGCTCGCCTGATCGAGGCCCGACAGCAGTACCTTGCCGACCGCCGTGCAGTGGGCCGGTAGCCGCCGCCCGACCGCAGAGACCATCCGGACGGGATGTGTGCTGTCGAACTTGACGAGATAGATGACATCGGGGCCGTCGAGCACGGCCACGTGGACCGCCTCGTCGCACGCCGCGGCCACGTCCCGTGCGACGCTCTGCGCCTCGCGGACCAGGTCAAGCCGGCCGGCGAACGCCGCGCCGAGCTGGAACAGCGGCATGCCGAGCCGATACTGCACCGGCTGGCCCGGGACGGAGATCAGGTACGAGCGAGCTTCGAGCGTGACGAGCAGCTCGTGGACGGTGGTGCGGGGGAGGTCGAGCCGCTCCATCACCTGGCGGGCCGACAGTTGGGGGCGGTCCAGGAACAGTTCGAGGATGTCGAGTGCGCGGATGACCGCGGATACCACACGAGGCATGTCGATCGTCCCTTCGAAATGCCGGACTCGTGCCAACGATCTCCACGTGGGCCAGCTTTTGAAGAGGATAACTGCGTCAGCCCCCGGTGCCAGGTTTCAGACTCTTGGCGAGGTCGGCGGGAAGCTCGTGGTTGGTGGTGTAAGGCAGGGGGCTTTTTCGATGCGACGGGCGTATAGCGCGATCGAGGGTGTGGGGCCGCGGCTCACCCCCTGGCGTCCCGAACCCTGACACCAGGGGGTGAGCCGCGGCTCCTCGCGGTCGTCGTCAGGCGCCGCTGGACACGTAGATGTAGTAGCGGGTGGCATCGGTGTCCGTGCCGTCCGCCTTGTGGCCGGTCACGGACAAGGTGTGCGTCTCGAAGTTCTGCGCCGGCGTGTACGTGATCGACGCCTTCCCGTTGCTGTCGGCCGGCACGTCCGTTGACGGGCCGTCGTCGATCTGCCAGGAGAAGGACACGATTCCCGCAGTGTCGCCGCTGAATTCGAAGGTGCCGGGAACACCGCCACCGCCCGACCAGGTGCCGTCCGGATATTGAGCGCTCACGACGTAGGGAGCGTTGCCGACCGTGAAGTCGTAGTCCGTCACGGGCGAGAGTTCGCCGCCCGCCGTCAGGCTCTGTACGTGCAGCGTATTCGTGCCGTTGCGTTCGAACGGCACCGCGACCAGCGTCGACGTGCCCTCGGTGCTGGCCGGCAGCACCTGCTCTGGGCCGTCGTTGACCCGGTAGTGGTACTCGGTCACCTCGCCGAACAGCTGCGTGTTGAAGTAGAAGTATCCGGTCCAGCCGATCCCCACGCGCGACCAGTCGTAGGTGCTGTACACGTAGACCTTGTTGTCCCGGACATCGAAGGGCTCCATCCGCAGGTCCGATTCGGTGCCGTCCGCACCAACGCTCGTGACCCGTACCTCGTTGTAGCCCCACGAGCCCGGCGTGTACGTGACCGTCGCGGTGCCGTCGGGACCGGCCGCGATCGTCTCCTCATCGGCGCCGTTCAACGAGTAGCGGTAGAAGGCGACATCCGGCAGCCCCGGGTGGAAGGTGAACGTCGCGGGCCGGCCGACGGTGCCGCTGCCCTCGGGCGTGTGCGTGACCACGGGACCGGACCAGATACCGAACGTGTAGGTGGTGGCGGGCGATCGGGTACCGTCCGACAACAGCGCCTGAAGGATCAGGGCATTGTCGCCGGCGTGCTTCGGCGTGACCGTGATGAGAGCGTACGTATTGCCCTCGTTGGGCACGGTCTGCTCGGCGCCGCCGTCGAATCGGTAGACGAATCCGGTCAGGTTCGGCAGCTGGCTCTCCAACTCGATGCCCAGCGGCACGCCGACCCCGTCCCGGCGCGGCCAGCTGCTCAGCTCGTGGGCGTAGGCGGTCGGACGCGTGTCGATGATGTTGAATTGATGGTTCGCCTCCATCGACGTGGAACCATCCGACCGCACCGACCGTACGGTCATCGAATGCCAGCCCGGCGTCGCCGTCCACGTCAGTACGGCGGTGTCGTCGTCCGCCGCCGGAATGGTCTTCCACTCGTCGTCGAGGTTGTACTCGTAGGCGACGACATCGTTGCTGTGCGGGGTGAACCGGAACGAGCCGGTTTTGCCCGCGACCTGGTCGGTATCCAGGTTGAACTCCGCCGACTCCACGCCGGGAGCGTCGGTGACCCAGACCTGCAGGGTTTCCTGCCCGATGAGCTTGTTCTTGGCGTAGCTCCGGACGGCCACCTCGACCCCACCGGCGGCGGTGAACGTGACCGGACCGCTCGCCTTGCCGTCGACCGCCGGGAGGCGGACCTCCGCGCCGTCCTTGAGCTGGTAGCCGAACGCGGTGGTCTCGGGCTTCGACGCGACAAACGTGATCGTGCTCGGCAGGCCGACGCCGTTCACGGTGACATAGGCGTACGGTGCCGTCTCGGCGACCCGGAACCGGTAGTTCTTTTCGGGCCCGCGGTTGCCGGCCGCGTCGACGGACGCGACATAGAGATCACTGCCGAACCGCGGCTTCGGGGTGTACTTCAGGATCGCCTTGCCGCCCGGCCGCCTGGCCGGAATCTGCCCGGAATACCCCATGGAGTCACGCCAGCCGAACGCGACCACGTCACGGTCGCCAGCCCCGTCGAAGCGGAACGTCCCCTCGATTCCAGTGCCACCGCCCGGGGTGTCGCCCTCGGGATAGGTCCGCGACGAGACCTTCGGCGGATTCGCCGGGGCGGTCCGGTCCATGACGAGGTAGCAGGTCCCGCTCCACGGACCCGGGTCGTAGTAGTCGCTGGCCTGTGCCTGCCAGGCGAGGACCGTGCCGTGGGCGTACTGGCTCAGGTCGGTGCCGTTGTAGTCACGGAACTCACGACGCTGATCGGGGTGGTCCACCGGCCAGACCGCGTACAACACGGTCGGGTGGTCGCCCTCGTCCGCATCGCTGGCGGTGGCCGCGAACAACGTGTTCTGTGCCGCGGGCGACGGCTTGGCCAGCGTGCCGCACGGCCGGTCCGGGTATGCCAGATGGAGGTTCGTGACCGTGGGCGGATGGTTCACGGTCGCACTGACCGCCGGCTTCTCGAAGGTACGACCGGTCCGCGCGTCGGATTCCTGATCGGCGGTGACCCGGAACTCCAGGGTGATGCTCTTGTCGTGCCGGCCCAGCGCCGTGTTGAGCGTGGCCACCATGTCGAAGCCCAGGTAGCTCGGGCAGTAGGAAGCGCCGGCGCCCCGCTTGGCGGTCACCAGCTTCTCGAGCTCGGCCGGCGGACGCAGCCAGGTCGTGTTGCCCTTCACCGGGCCGGTCCGCCACACCTCGATGGTCGCCGGGGCGGAGCAGTCGGCGACCGTCTTCTCGGTCGTCGACAGGTACGAGCTGTGGACGACCGTACCCTTCAACTTGGTCAGGTCGTACGTGAAGTACGAGCGGTAGGTGTGCGTCCGGCCGGCGTCGTCGCGAGACGTGCCGACCGGCGGCGCCACCGCCGCATCGACGACCTTCGCGCGCGGATTCTGCGAGTCGAGATAGGCCCAGCTGGTCAGAGGTACATCGGACGAGCTGGCGGCCGACGCCGGAGAGCTGGTGGTCATTACAGCGGCCGTGACGGCGACGACCGTCAACGGGATAGCTGCTCTGAGGCGTTTCATGTGGACGCGTCCCTCCCCGTGGCGGCGCGGCCCGATTGACGCCGACGGGCGTCATCGTAGCGAGGCGGCGGCATTCGTAGGGGGCGGCGCCGGCGGCGTCCACGCGCAGCAGTTCGTCGAGATGATGCCGGTCGAATGGGCCGTCCTGCTACCTGCCTCCCCGCCCCTGACCATCGTTACTGGCTTGGCGATGAACGGCGCAGGCCATCGTCGGCTTCCACCGATACCGGAGCATCCCGCCCCGGCGAACTATCAGATGCGGCTGGCCGACGCCGCAGGCCCAACCACCGACCGCTTCGATATTCTCGATCGGCTGCTCACCGAGGAGCGACCTACCGAGCCCCACTATGAGCTCGCGTTCCTGGCGGTACGGCCCAGGTACCGATCACGGATCGGCCGGGCGGTTTCAGCGTGCACCCGATGCGCCGCAACCCGGAGTCAGCCGGCGATCGGCCGCCGGTCATCACCGCTCACACGCCGTGGCGGGTGTAGATCAGCAACGCTCGTCTGGAGCGGGGGCGGACATCAACCCGGGCACAGGTGGTCGGGCAGCCTGATACCGCAGAGGGCCGTTAGCTCAATGGCAGAGCTGAGGACTTTTAATCCATAGGGAGTGAGTCACTGACGAGGGCACTCGCCTGATAGATAGCTGGGTCTACCTGCAGCATCCTCTAGATCGTAAAGCCCTTGGATGTCCTCGGTGGACGGTGGCGCCTCGTAGGGTGCTCGTCTATTCGGATATGGCCTCGCGTCCGGCGGGCGCCATTGGCCAACGCGGCGCCTTTGCGCGCGCCCCCCGCGACTCGTCAGCTCACGAAGATCCGGCCACCACGGCAGTTGTTCAAATGACCTGTGTGTTGGCTCGGCGCTGTCGCTCGGCGTGACCCGCCTGTCCTGCTGCGCCAGACCCAAAGCGCTACACGCGCCCGACACCGTCTGGATCAACCCGTCCGACCCAGCAACCGATCAACCAGCACTCTCAGCTGCGCGCTGGACCGGTAGGACGTACTGATTCGGTCGGAGCGGCCGACGCCCCTGGTTTCACTCCAGTCCGCTACCGGTCGACGTAGTGGTACCGGCAGGCGATGATCTCGACGTCGTCCTTGGTGATCCGATACACCAGCCGGTGTTCGCGATCGATCCGCCGGGACCAGAAGCCGGACAACTCTCCCCGCAGGGGTTCCGGTTTGCCGATTCCCTCGTATCCGTTGCGTATCACGTCCGCGATGAGGTCGTTGATGCGCTTGATCAGCTTTCGGTCTGTGTGGCTGAGGTACTGGTTCCAGGCCGTCGCGGTGAAGACCAGCCTCACGCGACGTCCCGGACGGTGGCTGGGTCGACCAGATCGCGCTCGGCCGTGTCGTCCTGTTCAAGCTCCGCGATCGATCGGCGCAGAGCTGCGGCGTTGCTCGGGCTGCGCAGGAGGTACTCGGTCTCCTTCATCGACTCGTACTCGGCGAGCGACACGATCACCACCGGCTCGTGTCCCGACCGGGTCACCACCACCTCCTCCGCGTCGTTGATGACGCTGTCGAGTTCAGCGGCCAGGTTCTGCCGTAGTTGGGTGAAGTTCACGGTCCGCATAACCACCTCCAGGGCAAGTACAGAAAACTGTACCTTAGGTGGAGCTGCGTTTCGCTCCTGGCCGACGTGGCGGTGCAGCCACGGGTACTGCTGCACTTCGCTGCTGTACGAGCCAAGATCGCGGCCCGAACGACCCCTGAGGGGGCTGTTGACCTGCGGAGGAGTGGGCCGCCAGGGACTCGAACCCTGAACCTATGGATTAAAAGTGGCCAGAACGAGACAAAGCATAGCGACCTTTCCGGATTGTTCTTTTGTCCGCAATCGAGGCGGGCCGTCTGGGGGCCGTCCGCGCTGGTCCGTGCCCCGCTACCGAAGGGCCACGTCGCATTGAGTGGTTGACAGAGGTGTGAATCCGAAAATCATGCGTTGAGTTCGCCCGGTGTCGGAACATCCGAGCACCCTCGGAGCACCCGGCGTCTCGTTGGCCGTATAGGACGCGGACCGAACGGCGTTGCCTCCACCGCGGCTGCGAATCCCTTGACTGGGTGTCTATCCTCGCGTGGCACTGGGCGGGAGAGCGAGGAATTGCTCGATGTCGGCGATGGCGTCCTCCACCGTGCCGCCGACCTCCGGGTCGTCCAGCCGGGCGCGCAGGGCGGGTAGGACCCGATCACTGTCGAGTCGGCGGTGGATGCGGGCCAGGTGGCCGAGGCAGATTGCTGCCGTGGCCCGGACGTCCTCCTCCGGGTGATCCAGCACGCGTAGGTAGAAGTCCTGGCACCAGCGCCAGTCCGAATCGTGCAGGGCGAGCCCGACCATCGAGTCGGTGAGGGTGTCGATGTCGCCCGCTGCGAGCGCGGCCGTGGCGCTCTCGTGAGTCGTCGGAGCCGGCTCGTAGTAGCTGCGTTGTGTGCTCATCCCTCGTCCTTCGGCGGAGCGGTTGGCCTGCCCTTCTTGTCTACCAGTCCGTCGCGCTTGAGGGCGTTGCGCATGTCGTCGTTCAAGCCGTCCGAGCTGTGATCATCCCAGTTGCGGACGTGGCCGTGGTAGATCTCGACGACGTCCTCGCCGGGATTGCGCGGCTCGATGCGGCGGTGCCGGTCAAGGATGACGATCTCGCCGGTCTCGTGGTCGACACCGATCCGGCGACGTTCGTTGGTCTCCTTGATCTGCACCGAGCGATCCAGCGCGGTCTGACCGTTGGCGGGGGCACGGCTCGCGCTGCCCATGGCCAGATTGCGGTCGGTGTCCCGGTGCTTGGGCCGCTGCTCGTCGCCGACGTGGTACTCCCGGCGTACCCGGGGGGTCCTGGCGAGTTGCGCGACCGGCTTGACCAGCGCCGACTCCACCTCGGGCGGCACAGACGCCTCGCGGAGATGCCGGTTGCGGTTTCGCTTACCCACCGAGGATCGCCCGCATGGCCATGTCGATGAGCTGGTCGACGATCAGGCTGGTGATCATCTTGAAGATCGGGATCTCCAGCAGGGATGCACCGAAGGTGGGCACCGCGGTGGCCACCGCCTGGGCGATCTGGACCGCCAGGATGATCAGTTGGACGATGATCTGCACCTTCAGCGCCAGCACGATCGCGGCGACCACCACATAGCCGGCGCCCAGCACGGTGGTGGCGGTGGTGTTCCCGGCCAGCACACCGCCCGGCCCGTCGCCGCCGGACCAGTAAGCCTCGAAGGCCGCAATCACGTCACCCCGGTTGCCGCTAGCCACCTCTGCGGCCAGCGCGTCAGCCTCCCGGCCCACCTCCTCGACCGTGCTGGCGAAGTCCATCCAGACTTGCCCGAGCTCGAAGAGCTTCTCCTCGTCGCCCTCCGGCCAGTCGTACCCGATCATGGCGAGCACCGAGGCGAGTTCACCCGGAATCGTCATGCCCATGATCAGCCCAACTTCGAGGCCAGTACGCCGAACTGGCCGGTCAGGTCCTCCTCGACGGCCATCAGGTCTTCCGCCAGGGTCACCAGGTCCTCGCCGCTGCTCTGATACTCGTCGGCCATCGCGGCACAGCACTGCACCAGGTATCCGGAGACAATTGGAAACGAGAGGCCGACCAGGGTGCCGAGCATGTCGCTACCCCACGGCTCGCCAAAGCTCTTCAGCCGGGCGTCGAGCGTCTCGAGTGCGCTTGCCAGCCGGTCACCCACGTCGACGAGCCGACTGCCCGATGCCCGGACGTGATCCGGATCGATCTCCAACGACATCGTCAACCCGCCGGCCGTACGGTCCGGGCCTGGGCTGAGGTGAGTGCGCTCAGGAACGACTGCATCTGGTGCACCGACTGCTGCTGGACTTCTTCAAGCCGTTCGAGCAGCACGGCCGGATTTGGAGCGTCCGGTGCCTCGGCGACCGTTCGGGCTTGCAGGTCGTCGAGGGCCGCGTTGACAGCGATCGTCAACTGCTCGGCAAGGTAGCCGCTGCCCTGCCGCAGGGCCTGAGGTGCGACGGTGATCGACTCAATCCGACCACCCGGAGCGGCGATCACGGCTATCAGTCCGTCCGCCGCAGTGGCCTCTCCGCAGGTCTCGACGTTTGCTGCCGCGGGGCGGTTGACCCGCAATTCACGCAGGGCACTCAGGGCGTCGTCCATCGACTGGCGGAACTTGTCGGCATCTGCCGTCATGAGGGACTCCTCATCAACCGATCGCCAGCATCTCAGCGGCCATGACGTGGCACCGGTCAGGTGCAGGCTCGCGTCGTCCATTGGGGAAGCATTCTGAGCGGAGAGTACCGGACCAGTTACCGCCGCGGGTCCCCGCAAGGTCGGCATCGCTACCGCGCTCGTGCTCCATCGTCCACATAGCTCGGGTTTGATCGTCGGAACTTGCGGGGTGCTCACTCGTCGGCAGGTGCTGAAATCCGACACCCGGTGCTACTTAATGTCAGTGTGACAAGAAGGCTATGGTTCGCCCATGCCCAACCCCCAACGGAACGCGCCGGCTGTCCTCGTCGCGGTGGATCTTGTGGTCCTCACGCTGCGCGAGTCCCGCCTTCACGCGCTAGTGATCGAGCGGGGTATTGAGCCGCACCTCGGCCGCCTCGCTCTCCCTGGTGGCTTCCTCAAGCACGCCGAGGAGGACCTCCTCGACGCGGCCCACCGGAAGCTGGCAGAGGAGGCCAGTCTGGGCACAGAGCAACCACACCTCGAACATCTCGGTGTATACGGAGCCCCCGGCCGAGACCCTCGAGGTCGGGTGCTGTCCGTCGCCTACCTGGCCGTCGCACCTCGGCTGCCCGACCCGACCGCAGGCATCAACGCCACACGCGCTTGTTGGACTCCGGTCGAAGAAGCCCTCTCCGATCGCGTGCACCTCGCGTTCGATCATCGCCAGATCCTGGCCGACGGCGTGGAGCGCGCCCGCGACAAGCTCGAACGCACCTCGCTCGCAACCGCCTTCTGCGGGTCGACGTTCACGATCTCCGACCTGCAAGAGGTCTACGAGGCGGTGTGGGGCGTCCTGCTCGACCCCCGGAACTTCTATCGCAAGGTGCAGAGCGTTCCCGGATTCATCGTTCCCGCCGGTCCCACAAGGAAGGCGGAGAGCGGACGGCCGGCGCGGCTTTTCCGTCCCGGACCGCAGGTGACGCTACGGCCGCCGATGACCAGACCTCACCCGACAGACGAGGAGACAAGGTGAGCATGAACGAAAATCTCGTAGTGGTCCTCACGGCCCTTAACCTGGAGTACGAGGCAGTCCGTGAACGACTGACCGGGCTGGCGGTGCGGCGGCACGCCGCCGGCACCCGCTTCGAAGTCGGCCGTATCGGACAGAGCGGCCCCCGAGTCGCGCTGGGCCTGGTCGGTAAGGGCAATCATCCCTCCGCAGTGCTCGCCGAGCGCGCGATTGCCGAGTTCCGTCCCACCGCCTTGCTCTTTGTCGGCGTGGCCGGTGGCCTGCGGACCAAGATCGCACTCGGCGATGTCGTCGTCGCCAGCAAGATATACGCCTACCACGGGGGCACCAGCGAAGACGACGGACTGAAGGCCCGGCCAAAAGCGTGGGAGATCCCGCACGAGGCGGACCAAGTTGCCCACCATGTTGCCAGAGCCGGTGAATGGCGCCGCGATCTCTCCGCCGATTCCCACCCTCGCGTTCACTTCGGCGCGATCGCTGCCGGGGAGGTCGTGCAGGACTCCGCGATTTCCGCTCAAGCTCGATGGATTCGGCAGCACTACAACGACGCGGTGGCAATCGAGATGGAAGCGGCCGGCGTCGCGCAGGCCGGCCACCTCAACCGAGCGCTTCCAGTGGTGGTCGTACGAGGCATTAGTGACCGGGCTGACGGCAGCAAGGCTGTCACCGACGGTGATAACTGGCAGCCACGGGCCGCGCGTCACGCTGCCGCCTTCGCCGCCGCGCTGGCTCAGGAACTGACCATTGACAGCGGCCGCCGTGGAGACGGCATGCCGGGCGGACACGGGAGCGCTCCGATGCCTATGAAGAACGAGAACCTCGCCACCGGCAACGCCCGAGTGGGCGTTCAGGCAGGCCAGATCCACGGCAACGTCACCATCGACGCCAGCCGGGAGGAACCGGTTGATCTCGCGATCAGCATCGCCGACCTGCGAAGTCGGCTCAAGCAGGCATGCCTGGACGGCCGGCTGGACAAAGAAACCTACGCAGCGGCCGAGGCAGAGCTGGACGCGGCGACCAGCTGCCTGCGAGACGGATCCGCCGCCGATCGTGGCGGCTTCCTGATGTCACTCAAGCGGCTGCGAGGCTTGGTTGCCGACGCCTCTGAGTTGGCCGCACGGCTGGCAATGATAATCGCGGCCGCACGAGGCATAGCGTGACAACGCACTCCACTCACAACGTCGCCCAGGGCAGCGCGTACGTCGGCGTCCAAGCGGGCTCAATAAACGGCGACGTTCACAACCACCAATACGCGCCTCCGGACCCTAGCGCCACTCCGCAGGGCGAATTCGAGGTCGGTGTGCAGTACCTCGACAGGTTCCTGCTCGACACCGCACGGAAGCACATCGAGCGAGCGGTCGCCCGTGGCTACCCCATCACAACCCGGGTCCAGTTCTATCGACTGGTCGCCTTTCTCAGTGGGCGCACCCCGCGCCAACTGGAGGCCGAGGAGTGGCGGCGCCTTCTGGCTATCTGGGACGCCCCGCCCGACCTCGACGAACATGATGAGTGGACGTTGGGGCTCCGGTTCATCCTGCGGCTACTCAACTCGGATGACAGTGCCGTACCGGAAGCCGTGACCGAGGACCTTGAGTCGCTGCCGTTACGCCAGCGACGCTACGTCCTTGACCATCTGGACGGACTGCTGGAAGGGGCATTGGGTAACAGGCTGTGGCAAAAGTCGGTCGCCCAGGCGCAACAGCAGCGGACCGCCGGCGACCGGCTCGGCCGAGCGTGGAAGTTCTTTCATCCCACGCCCATACCGCCGAGAACCCGGCCGGTCGCTCCGGCCGAGTTCGTGGTAGCGGACCGCGTCAAAGTTGGAATTGGAGCGGCTCTTCTCCTGCTGGCGGTAGGCAAGCTGAGCGTGCTGCTGGCCGCCAACGGCGAGTTCGGGGGATTGATCGGCCTGTATTGCGCGGCGGCCGGGCTGGCTGTCTTCGGCGTCGGCGGGGCGGACCGGCACTTCCGACACCGCCGTCGGCGGGCGCAGGACAGCGAGTTGCGGCCGCCCCGCCGCCAGTACTCCGACGCTCGACCCGGTGGTTTCGCCGGCAAGATCGACCGCCTGTTCACCCACTACTTCGCTCGCTATAGGCCCGACAAAATGGCCAGCGCTCAGTGGCTCGCTGAGACGGCCGGCATACGTCGGCACTTGCGGAACGAGGTGGTCGATGCCTACCGCGAGGAGCGCGTCAACGTCGAACGGGTCGCCTGGTTGGTCCGATACCTGGCGAGTGATGTGAGGAACCGCTGGAATCAGGGGACCCTGACCGCATACCGCCAGGAGTTGCGTGTGCCCCTTCGGACCTGGCTGCTGCAGATCACCGGTGCCATCGCCTTAATCACGGGTTTTGTCTGGGCAACCTCGGCCGTCTTCTCGGCTGCAGTCCTGCCCGGCACTTTCTGGCTGGCGCTGATGGTGCCGGCGGCGGTAGCCGCGACGCGGGCGGTGTTCCGCATGGTTGCCGAGCGTCGGAGGGTGATCGCCGACAGCGCCCATAGGGCTGCCGAACAGTTCAGGCGAAGGGAGGCGTATGACCGCTGGGTGGCCAAGCTTGCCGACAAGCCAACAGACATCGAGATGGCCACATGGCTAGAGTGCGACCGGAAGGTCATCACGGACCAGGCACTACAACAGTTCCAGCTTCAGCCGAGCCAGGTCGTCGCTCATGCGTTCCTGGAGGCACCAGCGGGTTCCGCTCGGAAGAGACGTGCTGAGGACGGTCCGTGGCGGTACACCCACTACCGTCTTCTGCTCTTCCTTCTCACCAAGGATGGGGTTCGGCAGATCGACTTGGAGCTGGACTTCCGACGCGCTGATCATCGCGACACGCAGCGGCTCAACTACCGATTCCATGCGATCTCCGCCGTTCGGATCGATGGACTGGCCCTGGACAAACCGACCTTCCATCTGACGCTAAACAGTGGCGAGACGATCTCGGTGCAAGTAACCGGGACCGACACCAAACCGACCGAACGCAACGAGGACCCACGCTCAATCACCGAACTCACTGTTGATGCCTCAGGACTCCGCCAGACCCTGCATGTGCTTGAGGGCGTTGCCGCAGAGGGCAAGGATTGGGTGCGGCTCCGCGGAGAACAGGCAGATGACCGGCTCGCCGAGTTGTCTCGTCGCACCAGCGGTCTCCTCAACTGAGGCACCAGGCTGGATGAGTCACTCCTTGCAACCACATAGGCGCGTTCGACATGGGGAGTGCCGTACTTCGTAACCTCGGGCAATAGCGGGATGCGGACCGCGGCTGAGCATTGTCGGCATCGACGAGGACTGCGAGGCGGGTGGTGCTCTGGTGGTTGCTGTCCAGCTTCACCTGCCGGCTGCTGGTGGGGTCGCGGCAGCCGTAGCCGGCGACTGCGCAGCGGGTGCCGGCGTAGGCGTGGCGCGGATTGGCATGGCGGTGGCCAGTGCCTGGGCGCCGAAGCGGAAGTACGCGAAGAGCACCGCGTGAGCCCATGCGGCGGGTCCGCTCAGTCGCAGCGGCTCGGAGTTGGCGAAGTTGAGCACCACGCCCTGGTGGTCGAGGTGGTATTCCATGACGGCGGCGTGGTCGAACGACAACCACTGTCCAGAGGCGTAGCACCAGGTTCTGGTCGGTGTGAGCACAACTCGGGTAAGTTGCTGTTCGCGCCACTGCGGGCGGGCCAGACGTTTGGCCCGGGACCTGGCGCTGCTGTTGCTGATGGCGTTGGCGACCAGTGCGCCGGCGACGAAGCCCGCCGATCCGAACGCCACTGCCGACGTCTGGTTGTAGGTGACCATCGAGCCGTAGTGGCGCGCAAAGTGCAACCGGGCGTCCAGGTTCACCGGCTCCTCGGTGAGAAACCCTGGCGCGAGGATGGGGCCAGGCTTCCCACCCAGGGAAAGGAACTCGAGGATCCGACGCGCGGCGTCCCGACCTTCTGCCCACGCTGTGTCGACGGCGGGAGGCGGCACAAGCCTGCCCACGCCCTAGCCGGCGGCGTAGGTGGCCAACGCCCATGTGGCGGCGACTCCGACGACGGTCACGGTGAACCAGCGTCGGTGGCCGAAGCCGCGCCGGTGCCGCCCCTCCGCCGCTCCCACGCCTAGGCCGGTGATCGCGGTCGCGGCAACGTAGGCGGTGGCGATCAGTACCAGCAGGGCCAGAAGGGCGCTGACCTCAGAGCATGCGTCGGGTATGTCTGTCTCTGAATCATTGATCGATGATCCGTGGGCCCGGAGGCACTTTTCCGTGGACCGGTATGACCGGTCGACGCCCCACCAGAGCGCCGGTGTCGCGAGCGCGGCGGCGACAGCGGTGAAGGTCCAGTGCCGGCTCTTCAGCGGCGTGAGCGCGAACGACATAATCCTCCGCCACTCCTGGTCGTCACCACCTCGGTACGCTCCGACGCGAGAGCCTATCGTTTGGTCGATGCATCGTGGGGGCCTGCAAGTGAGCACGCGTCGTACCCGGGATGGTGCGTCGGCGACTTGTTGAATGGGGTGGCGGCGGCGACATCGACCAGTCCGAATGCTGATTGCACCTGCGGCTGTGCAGCGGAGTTGGCCGCGCTTTGCGCGGAGGGGGCTGCGTTGCGAGCTGCCGTTGGGCGGTTGCTGCCGCCGGCCGCTGGAACAACGGTGCAGGAGCAACCGCCTGCCAATCGGGAACCGCTCTGATCCGGACGACGAGTAGTCATAGGGCTGCTGTCCTGCATAAAAGTGGGCCGCCAGGGACTCGAACCCTGAACCTATGGATTAAAAGTCCACAGCTCTGCCATTGAGCTAGCGGCCCGCGCGCTCAGGTTACCCGACGGTCAGCGCCGACGACTCTCGGCTTCCGGCCGGCCGTCGATGCCTGCTGCTGAGCGGCGCTCGCCGCGCCTGATCATCACCAGATCGGCGCGCTGGCGGTGTCCGGCGCGCTGGATACCGCCATGTCGGGGATGTGGAGTGGATTAAGCGCGCGGAGGGCGGCGGTGCATGGGTTCGGGCGGGTGGGGAACCGGGACGGGTATGAGAGCGAGCAGCACCCCGGCCGTGGCGGCGTCCGGGGAGGAGGTCGGGTCGGATGGCGTACGCCAGCCGGGTGGTGAGGTGCATGCCTGGCTGCCCGGTCAGAACCAGACCGTCTGCGGCCTGGCCCTGAGTCGGACCCGGTTGCGCCGCTTTCCGCACGTGAGCTTCGACTACTCGGGCACCGACGTGCTCACCGAGGCGGACGCGGTCGGCTGGATCTGCCCGCGTTGCCTGGCCGCCACGACTGGACGGCGGGGGAAGGAGAAGCACGGCTGGGTCCGGGACTCCCCTCGCCCTTGATCGACTCGTGAACCCGGGAAGCCAGAAGTCGAGGGGGTCAAGCCGCAGGCCGAGCCGGCTGTGCGTGGTGCCAGGGCGAGCGCGGGTGGGCGATTGAGCTGCGGCTGGGCGGGTACGGGGTCGGGCATGCGGATCGTGGTGGTGGGGGCGAGCGGCAACGTCGGTACGGCGGTGCTGCGGCGGTTGCGCCGGGAGCGGGGCGTGGATCTGGCCGGGGTCGTCCGGCGGTTGCCCGGCCCGGATGCCGGCGAGCCGTACGACCAGGTGGAGTGGCACTCGTGCGACTTTGGCGCACCGGGTGCGGTGGGGCAGCTCACCGAGGTGTTCGCGGGCGCGGACGCGGTGGTGCACCTGGCCTGGCAGATCCAGCCCAGCCACGACCAGCGGGTGCTACGCCGGACCAACGTCGAGGGCAGTCGGGCGGTGTTCGACGCGGTGATCCGGGCGGGTGCGCCAGCGTTGGTGTACGCATCCTCGGTCGGTGCCTACGCGCCCGGCCCGAAGGACCACCCGATCAGCGAGCGGTGGCCGGCGACCGGTGTGCCCGGCTCGTCGTACAGCGAGCACAAGGCGGAGGTCGAGGCGCTGCTGGACAAGGTCGAGCGGGATCACCCGACGCTGCGGGTGGTGCGGATGCGGCCCGGGTTGATCTTCCAGCGGGCCGCCGGTGTGGAGATCACCCGCTACTTCCTCGGCCCGCTGGCGCCGGTGCGGCTGCTGCGCTTCGGCCGGATCCCGCTGGTGCCGACGAACCGCCGGCTGCGGATGCAGGCGGTGCATGCCGACGACGTGGCTGATGCGTACGCCAGGGCGGTGTTGGGTGATGCGCGCGGCGCTTTCAATGTCGCCGCGGACCCGGTGCTCACGCCGGAGCTGGTGGCCCGGCACTTCCACGGTTGGACGGTGCCGGTGGCCGCGCCGGTGCTGCGGGCGGCGGCGGCCCTGAGCTGGCGGGCACGGCTGCAGCCGGTCGACGCTGGCTGGGTGGAGCTGGGTCTGAACGCCCCGCTGATGTCCAGCGAGCGCGCGGAGACCGAGCTGGGCTGGCAGCCCAAGATCAGCGCACTCACCGCGCTCAAGGAACTCTTCGTCGGAATGGCCGACGGCGACCACACGGGAAGCCCACCCCTCTCCGGCGCACGCGATCTACCGGGCCGCCCCGCAGCCCTCCTCCAAGCCCGCCCCCCAGGCCAAGGAAACCCCTACTGACCCCCACCCGGTCCTGGTGATCAAGAGCTTTCGGTCAGGAAACGCAGCCCCGGTGACCGAAACCTCTTGATCACCAACGCGGGCGGCGCGGGGCGGGCGGCGGGGCGGCGCGGCCGGCGGGGCGGCCGGCGCGGGCGGTGGGGGGACCGGGTCAGCTGAGCTTGGAATTGGTGACTGTGGGGTTGCGGGCGCCCAGGAAGAAGATGCCGGGGAAGCCGCGGGTCTCGAACTTGCCGCTCGGGTTGCGGCGCAGGGTCGAGTTTTCGATCTTCATCGTGCCGGTGCGGTTGTTGCTCACGAAGAAGACCGCGCCGCCACCCTCGTTGGCCTTGTTGTTCTCGATGATGGTGCCGGCGATCCGTACGGTGAACTCGTTGCCGTCGCAGTAGATCGCGCCGCCGCTGCCGCCGCCCGGCGTGCCGGACTTGGCCGGGTTGGCGCCACTGCCGATTGCCTCGTTGTGGCTGAGCACGCTGTTCAGCACCACCCAGGAGACGCCGATGCTGCTCAGCGCGCCCCCGTTGGAGCAGGAGCCGCCCTGACCGGCGGCGCCACCGAAGGTGCTGCCGACCACGTACACCGGCTTGTTGTCGTACTGGCTCAGCACCCGGATGGCCGCGCCGCCCAGGTCGGGGCCGGTGCGGTCGCAGCGGTTGCGGACGAAGCGCGAGTTGACGACCTTGAACCGCCCGCCGCGTACGAAGATCGCGCCACCACCGCCGCCCTCGGCCTTGTCGCCGGTGGAGCTGCCGTCGGCGAAGGTCAGGTTCTGCACGGTGAGCTGCGGGTGATCCTGGTTCTGGCAGTGCGAGGTGGTCCAGCCCTGGGCCTCGTCGCAGGTGTTCATGTAGAGGATGCGGCGCTTCCCCTGACCGCTCAGCGTCACCTTGCCGCCGCCGTCCAGCACCACCTTCGGCCCGTTGGCGTTGCGGACCTTCGCGGTGGCGGTCATCTTGATCGTCACCGGGGCCGGTCCACAGTTGAACGTGATGACACCGCCGGCCGCGACGGCCTTCACCACGGCTGCGGAGGTGCAGCTCGCCGGGGTGCCGGTGCCGATGGTCCGGGTCGGCTTCGAGGTGCTCACCGCGCGCGCCTCGGCCGGCACGGTGGCCTTGCCGTTCGGGTTGCCGGCCGCGAGCACCTTGTCGGCGGGCTTCGGGCTCGCGCTGACCCCCGGGCTCGCGCTGGCCGGGGTCGCCGGCGCGACGCCCTGGTCGCCGGTCGACAGCGGCTGCGGCTCGGCGGACGAGCCGGGCTGGAAGGTGGGAGCCGGATCGTTGGGCGCGCAGGCGGGCAGGGTCGCGGTGGCGACACCGAGGACGAGCAGAGCGGCAAGCGACGTCAGGCGCACCCCGTGATGCTAGGAGCCGCGACGGCGTCGCGACGAATCCGCCGTGCCGGTTTAACCCCTGGCTAAGGAAGGGTGGGCAGTCAGACGTGGGAGAGGGCGAAGGCGGTCAGGAAGCCGGCGACCGTGATGAGGCCGACCAGCAGATGGGCGTCCTCGAACGCCTCCGGGACCATCGTGTCCGTGATCATGGCGAGGATCGCACCGGCGGCCAGGGCGGTGATCGTCGCCAGCACCTCCGGCGGTGCGCCACCCAGCAGGGTGTTGCCGAGCAGCGCCGCCACCCCGCTGACCAGTGCGATCCCGGTCCAGAGCAGGAAGACGTACCGTCGGGAGCGGCCGGCCTGGCGCATGCCGGCCGCGCTGGACAAGCCCTCCGGGACGTTGCTGAGGAACACCGCCGCCACCGTGACCAGGCTGACCGCGCCGCCGCTGAGCAGGCTGGCGCCGATCACCACCGATTCCGGTACGCCGTCCAGCAGCGCGCCCACGGCGATGGCCGACCCCGAGCCGGGTTTCTCACTCTCGGAGGGCTGGGCACCTGAGCGCTTCCGGTGTCGCGCGCCGTGCCTGGCGAGGCCCACGTTGGCCAGGGTGTAGACGATCGCGCCACTGGCCGCGCCGATCGCGGTCGGCAGCAGCCCGCCCTGCTCGTGCGCGACCTCGATCAGCTCGTACGAGACGGCGGAGAGCAGCACGCCCGCGCCGAACGCCATCACGGAGGCGGTGATCCGTTGCGGCACGCGCGTGAACCAGCCGACCGCCGCCCCGATCAGCAGGGCCGACCCGGCCAGCAACCCCCACCCGCCCGCCTGCAACCACTCCGGCATTCCGGGGACCGTACCCGCACGGCCCGGTGCGGCAAACCGTGCTCAGAAATCGGCGAAGAGGTACGGCACCCGGCGCGGGAAAATGCCGCGCAGCTCGGCGGCGGCATCCGCCGGCACGTCGCCCAGCCCTCGCAACGGCAGCTCGGCGGGATCCAGCACCCCGTACGCGATGGCGGAGAGCCCGGCGGCGGTGAGGGTTGCCGTCGGCACCCGACCGCTGCTGTCGGCGACCAGTTCCAGCGCACCAGTCGTGCCGTCGAGCAGGTGGCTGCCGGCCAGCCACCGGTCCCCGGTCAGCTCGATCCGGACCCGGCCCGGCCCTGCGGGCAGGCCGCTCAGCGCGTCCAGTGACAGCAGGCGGGCCATCGGTGCCGACGAGCCCGGTCGGCCCACCCGTGCCTCGACGTGCACGTCCAGGTCGGTCAGCCACAGCTCCGGCAACTCGTCCGGCGGAACCTGCACGGTGACCCGTTCGACCTGGTCGACGTGCCGGGCGAAGAACTGCAACAACAGCGCTCGGGCGAGGGGGTCGGTGAACAGCAGTTCGTTGCCGTGCAGCGTGCCGCCGTGCTCGTCGATGCGGTACGTGACCGCGCCGGTGGTTTCGCCGTCCACCCGGGCGGTGAGCAGCCAGTGTTCGTCGCGCTCGCGCAACCCGACCGCCCGGTAGTCCGGGAAGGTCGCGAAGCCGTGCCGGGCCTGGAGGCAGCGTTCGGTGAACGCACGCCACACGGGGTAGCCGGCGCCGATCCGCTCCCACCCCACCTCGCCGGGCAGTTCGGCGCGGACCAGCGACCCCAGATCAGCCGGGGTGAAGGTGACCATGCGTGGCTTGGGCAGCCCGGTGTAGCCGAACCGGGCGTAGAAGCTGGGCCGGAACGGGTAGAGCGCGCTGAGCGCATGCCCCTCGTCGCGCATCTCGTCGAGGAGCTGGTGCAGCAGCGTCCGGACGTGCCCCTGCCGGCGGGCCAGCGGATGGGTGGCCACCCCGGCGACGCCGGCCATCGGCAGCACCACCCCGCGCAGGTTCTGCCGCATCGGGATGGCCGTAACGGCGGCCAGCGTGACGCCGTCCTCCTCGACGGCCAGCGTCGTGTTGCCCTCGTGATAGGGCAGGTAGTCGCGGAACTGCTCGGCCCGCGCCGCACCGAGCGGCGACGACTCGAAGGCGTACGCGGCCAACGGGAAGCTGGTGGTGAGGCGGTCGTCGGCGGACACCCGGCGGATGGTCATCCGCTCATCTCAACCTGCCCTGATGACCTGAGCAACCGGATTGGCCCGATCCGCGCGGATCGCCGAGCGGGCCGCACGGGTCAGCGGGCGACGACGTCGGAGACCACGACTGTCACGTTGTCCGGTGCGCCGGCGTGGTGGGCGAGCTTCACCAACTGCTCCCCACACTGCTGGCGGTCGGCGTACATGCCCAGCGCCGCCGCGATGGGCTCGTTCTCGACGTAGTCGGAGAGCCCGTCGCTGCACAGCAGCAGCCGGTCGCCGGGGACCACGGTGAGCACACCGATCGCCGGTGGGGTGTCGGCGCCCTGCACGGCCCGGGTCACCAGGGACCGCTGCGGGTGGTGGCGGGCCTGTTCGGGGGAGAGTGTGCCCTGGTCGACCAGCGCCTGCACGAACGTGTCGTCCCTGGTGAGCTGGGTCAGGTCCCCGTCGCGCAACAGGTAGCAGCGGGAGTCACCGACCTGGGCCAGCACCAGTGTCTCCCCGGCCAGCAGCGCCGCGGTGAGAGTGGTGCCCATCCCGTCGCGGCTCGGGTCGACGGTGATGGCGGCGTGGATGCGTTGGTTGGCGGTGCTGACCACGGCACGCAGGGCGTCGGCTGCGGCGTCAGGGTCGGTGGGTGGAGCCAGCTCGTCCAGGATCCGGATCACGATCTCGCTCGCCACCTCGCCCGCGGGCAGCCCGCCCATGCCGTCGGCGACGGCGATCAGGCGGTCCCCGGCGAGGGCGGAGTCCTCGTTGTTGGTGCGGACCAGACCGATGTCGTTGAGGATGACCGAGCGGAGGATCAGCGTCATGGGGACAAGCTTGCCAAGAACACCCCGCATTCGTCTCTACGCCTACTGCGTAGGTCGAGAAATCATTGCGAAATCCGCCGTCGGTCGGGCGAATCGGGGTCGATCGGCGGGGCTCAACGACGCGGATAGCGCAGTAGCAGGCTGGCGGCGACCTCCTCGTCACCCACCGTCGCGTAACTGTGTGGCACGTCCGACACCCAACGGAGGTGGCCGCCGGCCGGGGCGGTCAGCGGCGCGTCGGCCGGGCCGGCGCGCAGCACCCCGGCGAAGACGGTGACGTGCTCGGTGACCCCTGGCTGGTGGGCGGGGGAGAGCTGCCCCGGGCCGGGCGCGACCCGCATCCGGTACAGCTCGTAGGTCGCGTCGGTGTCGGTGAACACCTCCAGCAGGGTGGCGCTGACCGCGGTGCCGTGCACGGTGGGCCCGGCGTCCGGCTCGGCCAGCACGGCGGTCAGCGGTACGCCGAGCTGCGCGGTGACCGCCCAGAGCGTCTCCAGGGTCGGGTTGCGGGTGCCGTGCTCCAGCCCGGAGAGGGTGGCCTTTCCGACACCGGCTAGCCGGGCCAGTGTGGACAGCGAGATCCCCCGCTCCTCGCGCAGGGCGCGGACCCGGCGGCCGACGACGGCGGGATCCGCGTCGAGGCCCGGACGGCGGGCTGGTGGTGGGTGCGGCACCCCGCTATCGTGCTACACGCTGTCGTTCCGTAAACGGAACAGTCGGGAGGGTGGGATGGCCGGACGCGTACAACCGCTGTTGGCGGGCGTGGTGACCGCGCTGGTCGGCTTCGCCAGCTCGTTCACCGTCGTGCTGGCCGGGCTCCGGGCGGCCGGCGCGTCGGACGCGCAGGCCGCGTCGGGCCTGCTCGCCCTCTGCGTGGCGAGCGGACTCGCCGCCGCCTGGCTGGGCTGGCGGCACCGGATACCGATGAGCGTGGCCTGGTCCACGCCGGGCGCGGCGCTGCTGGTGGCGACCGGGCCGCCGCCGGGCGGGTGGCCGGTCGCGGTGGGCGCCTTCCTCGTCTCCGGGGTGCTGATCGTGGCGTCCGGATTGTTCCCGCCACTCGGCCGCGCGGTGGCCGCCATCCCCAAGCCGGTGGCCGGCGCGATGCTCGCCGGGGTGCTGCTGCCGCTCTGCACCGCCCCGGTCCGCGCGCTGGTCGAGCTGCCCACGGTGGCCGGCCCGGTGGTGGTCGGCTGGCTGCTGCTGCACCGGTTCGCCCGCCGCTGGGCGGTGCCCGGCGCGCTGGTGGTGGCGGTGGTGGCGATCGCGCTGACCGCACCGCCGGCCGGCCTGACCGGTGCCGCGCTGACCCCGTCGGTCACGCTGACCGCGCCGGCCTGGAACGCGTCCGCGCTGATCGGCCTCGCCCTGCCGCTGTTCCTGGTCACCATGGCCGCCCAGAACGTGCCCGGCATGGCGGTGCTGGTCGGCTACGGCTACCGCCCGCCGTTCGGCGCCGCGCTGCGGGCCACCGGCCTGGCCAGCCTGCTCGCCGCCCCGGCCGGTGGGCACGCGGTGAACCTCGCGGCGATCACCGCCGCGCTGGCCGCCGGCCCCGACGCGCACCCGGATCCGGAGCGCCGGTGGGTCGCCTCGGTCACCGCCGGCGCAGGGCTGGCCCTGCTCGGGTTGGGCGCCGGCGTGGCCACCGCGCTGGTCGCGGTCGCCCCGCCGATCCTCATCGAGGCGGTCGCCGGGCTGGCCCTGCTCGGTGCCCTCGCCACCGCGCTCGCGTCGGCGGTGACCGACCCGGCGACCCGGGAGGCCGCCGTGGTCACCTTCGTGGTGACCGCGTCCGGGGTGACGCTGATCGGCGTGGGCGGCGCGTTCTGGGGACTGGTAGCGGGCTGCCTGATGCTGCTGCTCTTCCGCCGCAGCCCAAGCGCCGCCCCCGCCGCCCCCGCCGCGCCTGCCGTGCCCTTGCCGGAGAGATCCACACCAGATCAGCGAAGTGGTGCTGTCCCCGCCGACCGGACACCGCAACATCGCTGATCCGGTGTGGATCTCCGTCAGGCACTTCCCGCAGTCCGGGCCAGGACCACGGCGTCTGCCCGACGACCCGGGAAGGCGAGGAAGCTCCGCAACACACCCTCCTCGACGAAGCCGGCCGCCGCGAGTACCCGCCGGGACGCCAGGTTGTCCGGCTCGACCCACGCCTCCACCCGGGCCAGGCCGGCGGTCTCCAGCGCCCACTCCGTGAGCAGCCGCGCCGCCCGGCTGGCGAGTCCCTGTCCGCGCCCGGCCGGGATCAGCCAGTAGCCAAGGCCGGCCACACCCGGCTGAGGCCGCAGCAGCAACGTGACCGAACCGACCGCGACGTCGGTGTCCGCGCGGGCGACGGCGAGGGAGAGGCCGGCGCCGTCGGTGGTCCGACTCCATTGCCGGCGTACGAAGGCAGAGCCCGCTTCCTCGGTGAACCGGACCGGGACGGTGGTGGCCTCGGTGATCCGCCGATCCGCCGCGGCCTGCCGGACGCAGTCGAGGTCATCCATCGTCCACGGGCGGAGCCGGACGCAGCCGTCAGTCAGTTCCGGTTCCGGTGGTGCCAGTGACATCCGGCGGACGGTACGCGCCCGTCGGCGAGCAGGCTCACTCCCTGATCCACTCCGGATCGCCGACGTGGCGGTATCCGGGCTCCAGGACACCCCCACGTCGCCGATATGGAGTCGATCACCCGACCCGACCCGACCCGATCCGACCCGGCTCGGCCCGACCCGATCCGACCCGACCCGGCTCGGCCCGACCCGACCCGATCCGGCTCGGCGCGACCCGGCTCGGCCCGACCCGCGCGGCGGGTGGCGTCGTTTTCGAGGGCTGGAGGGCTACTCCTCGGGCGGCAGGTCGGCCACGCCCACGGCCAGGAGGACCCGACCGTCGGCCACCGACCCGATCCGGTCGGCCGGTACGTAGACCGCGCCGGTGCGGGTCAACTCGGTCGAGACCTTCAGGTAGCCGCTGTGCAGCAGCCGCGCCGCCAGATCGGCCGGAACGTCCGGCTCCTCGACCGCCGTGGCCTCGATCAGCTCGTCCAGGCTGCTGCCCGGGTCGGCGGTCGATGTCTGGACGGTCACCGCGTTCGGGTCGCCTCGCTGGACGAGGTCCACGGTCCCGACCTCGGTGCCGGCGGAGTCGATCACCGGCATCCCGGTGGTGATCCGCGAAATGGTCGCCTGCTGCTTGTCCTGCTGGTCCATCCCAGTGCGGTTCCCGGGGCGGTACGCCGCTAAACGCCGTCGCCGACCCACCCGGCGCTCAGCCCGCCCGACAGCGGCAGCGGCAGCAGCAGCGGCGGCGGCTTACGGGGGCGACAGGCGTGGAGAGCGTGATGACTCTGCGGCCTATTTATGCCGCAGAGTCATCACCGTCGAAAGCAATACCGCCTCCAGGGCCCGGAGCGACGGTGGCGGGCGACGGACCGCGTCGCCAGAGGCGCACGGCACACCGCACCCGGCGGCCCGCGCAGACCGCTCGTTCAGCTGTTCGGGAGGGTCCAGCCGCCCGGCGGGCGAGGGGACAGCTCCCGCCAGGTGTCCGGGCCGTCGAGCAGCGCCCGGACCGTCTCCTCGGCCTCGTCCGCACTGCCGTACTCGTAGAACCGGGAGATGCCCTCGGCGCCGCCGGCCCGCTGCTCGACGTGCCACCGGTCGGCGTCCACCCGCAGGAAGACATCCCGCCGGGCCAGCCGCCCCCACTTCCCGTTCCACCAGTGCTTTCGCTGCTCCATGGCGGGACTCTATCGAACACATGTACGAGAAAGTGCGGCCCCTGCGGGAATCCCACAGGGGCCGATGTGCATCCGCTCGCGTCAGCGCGGCGCCGGCGGCTCGGTGCGGCGGCCCAGTACGTCGTCCAGCGCCCCGCGCTGCTGGCCCGGCGTGGTGTGACCGGCGGAGACCAGCGCGTCCCGGATCTCGGTGAGCAGCTTGACCTCCTCGCTCGGCGCCGCAGGCGGCGGCTCCTCGCCCCGCTGCCGGCGCTCGGCCAGCTTGTTCATCGGGAACACCACGAGGAAGTAGAGCACCGCCGCGGTGAGCAGGAAGGTGATGGCGGCGTTGATGAACCCCGCCCAGTCCACGAAGTTGCCCTCGCTGAGCTTCCACTGACCGGCGAACTGGTCCTCCCCGCCACCGACCAGCTTGATTACCGGCTTCAGAAAGGACGTGGTGAAGGCGGTGACCACTCCCGTGAACGCCGCGCCGATGACGACACCGACCGCCAGGTCGACGACGTTGCCGCGCATGATGAAGTCTTTGAAGCCCTTGAGCATCCGTACTCCTGAGGTGTCCGGTTTTCTGTCCGGCACAACCTATGCCCCTCCGGCGGGCTCCAGAAAAGCGCCAGCTTCGATTGCCGCCTGACCCGGATCGCCGGCCCGGATCGCCTCGACCAGCCGGGTGTGGTCGACGTAGCGCTCGGGGGTGAGCGCGTCCCCCATCGCCTGGGCGACAGTGCTGCGCAGTGCGGCGCCGACCGAGCCGTACAGCTCGCCGAGCATGGCGTTGTGCGCGGCGGCGACCACCGCCGTGTGCAGTGCCGCGTCCGCCTCGACGAACGCGTCGATCCGACCGCCGTGCCAGGCGGCCTCGCGTTCGGCGAGCGCGTCGTCGAGCGCCGCCAGGTCCTCCGGTGTACGCCGCAGCGCGGCGAGCCGGGCGGCCTCCACCTCGAAGGCGCGGCGCACCTCGATGACCTCGGTCATCCGGTCGTCGCCGAGCTGGCGGGCCACCACCGGCGCCAGTTCGTCGGTGGACACCACGTAGGTGCCGGAGCCCTGCCGGCACTCCAGCACCCCGGCGTGCACCAGGGCGCGGACCGCCTCGCGGACCGTGTTGCGCCCGACGCCCAGCGCGGCGACCAGTTGCGGCTCGGTGGGAATGCGCCCGCCGACCGGCCACTCGCCGCCGAGGATCCGGGCGCGGAGCTGCTCGGTGGTCTGCCGGACCCGGTGGCCGCGGGGCGGCACCGGCGGCGCGGAGGGGAAATTAACCGACGGTGGCACTGGTTACATCACCGGTCCCAAATTCATCCCATGATTGTAGGTTAGAGGTCATGACCCCGCCACCAACGGCCGCCTCGGCGCCGCCCGCGCCCGTCGCCGTCGACTCTCGCCCGACGCGCGACCCCGGTACGGGCCGTCGCACCCACCCGGCGACGGGCGGTGCGCTCGTGCTGGTCGGGATGCTGCTGGTCGCGCTCAACCTGCGCGCCGTGGTGACGAGCCTCGGCGCCCTGCTCGACGAGGTGCGCGACGGGCTGGGCCTCTCCGGCGCCACCGCAGGTCTGGTCACCACCCTGCCGACCATCGCGTTCGCCGGCCTCGGCGCGCTCACCCCGTGGCTGGTCCGCCGGGTGGCCCCGGCCCGGGTGCTGGTGGTCGCCATGCTCGCCCTCGCCGTCGGCCAGGTGCTCCGGGTCGTCACCGACTCGACCTTGATCTTCGTGCTCACCAGCGCGTTGGCGCTGTCCGGCATCGCGGTCGCCAACATCCTGCTGCCGATGCTGGTCAAGCAGCACTTCCCGCATCGCACCGGCCTGGTCACCGGGGCGTACACGATGGCGTTGACCGTGGGCACGACGGTGGCCGCCGCCTCCGCGGTGCCGATCGCGCACGCCTTCGGGTCGTGGCGGGCCGGGCTCGGCATCTGGGCCGCGATGGCCGCGGTGGCCGTACTCCCATGGGTGCCGCTGGCGCTGCGGGCTCGCGCCGCCGCGCGGCGAGCGACCCCGACGGCGGTCGAGGTCGCACCGGCGCGGGTCCGGCCGGCGCGGACCCGGCTCGGCTGGGCGATGGCCGTCTACTTCGGGGCGCAGTCGCTCAGCGGGTACGCGATCATGGGCTGGCTGGCCCAGCTGTTCCGGGACGCCGGCTACCAGCCGGAGTCGGCCGGGCTGCTGCTCGCCGGGGTGACCGCGCTCGGTGTGCCGATCGCGCTGGTGATGCCCACCCTGGCCGGCCGACTGGGCAGCCTGCGCCCGCTGGTGCTCGGGCTGACCACCGCGTCGACACTGGCCTACCTGGGGTTGGCGCTCGCCCCACACGGTGCCGCGCTGCTCTGGGTCGCCCTGCTGGCGATCGGTCAGGGCGCGTTCCCGCTGATCCTGACCGCCATCGGTCTGCGCGCCCGCACCGCCGAGGGGACTGTCGCGCTCTCCGCGTTCGCGCAGAGCACCGGGTACGTGATCGCCGCCCTCGGCCCGCTGATGGTCGGCATCCTCTACGGGGCCACCGGCGGCTGGACCGCGCCGATCGGGTTCCTGCTGGGCGCCCTCGCCGTGCAGACGACGGCGGGCATGGCGATCGCTCGTCCCCGCTACGTCGAGGACGAGTGACGAACGGCAGCGGTCAGGAGGAGGCCGGAGTCGGTTCGCCGGCGACTGCCTCATCCACCGTCGGGTAGGTGTGCAGCACCTCGACCAGCCCGCTCACCTCAAGGATGCGCAGCACACCCCGCTGCGGGGCGGCCAGCCGCACGACGCCGTCGGCCTCGTCGCAGCTGTTCTTGGCGCGGACGAAGACCGACAGGCCGGTCGAGTCGCAGAACGAGACACCGGCCAGGTCGAACACCAGCCGGTTGCGGCCCTTGTCGAGCAGGTCGGTGATCTGATCCTGCAGCTGTGGCGCGGTGGCCATGTCGAGCTCGCCCCCGACCGACACGACGACCACGTCGCCGCGTTGTTCCGTGTGCACCGTCAAGGACATTCGCCAGACCTCCTGTTATCGGGGGAACGGTATCCCACGACCGGGGTCGAACGCAGAACGGGAGACGTGATCCGGTGGCCATCATCATTCCGTTGCTACGGGGCAAGTAGTCGGTCAGTCCCCGGTGATAGAGTCCGCCCGGTCCAGGTCAAGGGGGTTCGAAATGGCGTTGAGCACCGAGGAAAGTGGTCGACTCGTCGCGCTGCTCGGCGGGAAGGCCGACCGGGTCACGGCCCGGTGGACCGAGATCGTCACCAGTTCGTTGCGAGGCCGACTGAGCCAGGCCGAGCTGCGCCGGCAGGTCCAGGATCTGCACGGCGCCATCGTCGTCACCGGCGAGCAGGGCGACATCGACCTGACCGCCGACAACGCGGCCGAGTTGCGGGCCGCGCTCTCCGAGTTGTCCCGTGGTCGGGCCCGGCAGGGCTTCTCCGCCACCGAGACCACGATCAGCGTCTTCGCGCTGAAGGACGTGCTGGCCGAGCTGGTGCAGGAGGCCGGCGGCGCCAACGCGCTGCATGACTACGTCGCCTTCTCCAAGCTGATCGACGAGATGGGCCTGTTCACCTTCGAGAGCTTCGTGCGCACCCGGGAGAGCCTGATCGCCGATCAGGCCGAGCAGCTGCTCGAGCTCTCCACGCCGGTGGTCAAGCTCTGGGAGGGCGTGGTCGCCGTTCCGCTGGTCGGCACCCTGGACTCGGCTCGGGCCCAGGTGGTGATGGAGCGGCTGCTGCAGACCCTGGTCGACACCGGCTCTCCGTACGCGATCATCGACATCACCGGCGTCCCGGCGGTGGACACCCAGGTCGCCCAGCACATCCTGAAGACCGTGGTGGCCGCCCGGCTGATGGGTGCCGACTGCATCATCTCCGGCATCCGCCCGCAGATCGCGCAGACCATCGTCGCGCTCGGCATCGAATTCGGCGACATCGCCACCAAGGCGACCCTCGCCGACGCGCTGCGCCACGTGCTGCGCTCGGCCGGCGTGGAGAACGCCCGCCGACAGCCACGCCGGGATGCCTGATGGAACGGGTTCCGATCCTCAAGATCGGTGACATCCTGCTCGTCTCCATCCAGCTCGACATGTCCGACCAGACCGCGGTCGCGCTCCAGGAGGACCTCGCCGAGCGGATCGTGGACACCGGCTGCCACGGCGTCATCATCGACATCACCGCGCTGGACATCGTCGACTCCTTCGTCGGGCGGATGCTCTCCACCATCGCGTCGATCTCCAAGGTGCTCGACGCGGAGACGGTGGTGGTCGGTATGCGCCCCGCCGTCGCCATCACCCTTGTCGAACTAGGGCTGTCGCTGAACGGCATCCGTACCGCGCTGAACGTCGAGCGCGGCATGGAGCTGATCGCGGCGGCCCGCGCCGACGAGCTCGACTACCAGCTCGACGACGATCCGGACGTCGAGACGGCCACGCCGTGACCGCGGGCATCGACCTGGGCCACCCGCAGGCACAGGCGATCCGGAGCGACGAGGACGTGGTGCGCGTCCGGCAGTTGGTCCGTGCCGTGGCGGTGGCCGTCAAGCTGTCACTCGTCGACCAGACCAAGGTGGTCACCGCCGCGAGCGAGTTGGCCCGCAACACCCTGGTGTACGGCGGTGGCGGCGCGGTCGAGGTGACGACCGTGGACAACGGCCGACGCAAGGGCGTACGGATCGTCTTCGCCGACTCCGGGCCGGGCATCGCCGACCTCGACCTGGCCTTGACCGACGGCTACACCACCGGCGGCGGCCTCGGCCTCGGGCTCAGCGGGTCCCGCCGACTGGTCGACGATTTCGAGATCGAGACGTCTCCGGAGACCGGCACGCGCATCACGGTGACCAAGTGGTCCCGATGATCGGCGACCCGGTCACCGACAGTGGCATCTGGTTTCGGGTGGAGGCCGGCAGCGCGACGAGCGCCGTCCGGCGCGCCGCCGAACGCCTCGGTGCGCAGGTGGCGATCGGTGAGGCGCGCATCGCCGACCTGGCCATCGTCGCCGCCGAGCTGACCAGCAACCTGGTCAAGCACGCCGACGAGGGCGTCCTGCTGCTCCGGCCGGTACGTCGCGCCGGGGAAGCCGGCGTGGAGTTGGTGGCCATCGACTCCGGGCCGGGCATGGCCGACCTGACCGTGTCGTCCCAGGACGGGCACTCCACCACCGGCACGCTCGGCATCGGCCTGGGTGCCATCGTGCGGCAGGCCAGCTGGTTCGACGGATACTCGCTGCCCGACCGTGGCACCGTCCTCGCCGTGCAGGTCTGGCCGGCGGAGCCGGCGCGGCCGTCCTGGGCCGAGGCGCTCTCCCGGCCGCTGACCGGCGAAACGGTCAGCGGCGACGGCTACGCCGTCCGGGTCGCCGAGGGCCGGCACCAGGTGCTGGTCAGCGACGGGCTGGGGCACGGCCCGCTGGCCGCCGCCGCCACCGAGGCCGCGCTGGCCGCGTTCCGCAACGCTCCGGCCGGCCCACCCGCGGCAGTGGTCGGTCACCTGCACCGGAGCATGTCGCACACCCGTGGCTCCGCGCTCGCGGTCGCCGAGCTGGTGCCGGCGGCCGGTGTGCTGCACTACGCCGGCCTGGGCAACATCTCCGGCGTGGTCGTCGAGGGCGACGGCCAGCGCCGAGGGCTGGTGTCGCTGCCCGGCATCGCCGGCCACCAGCGGCCGACAATCCGGGAGTACGACTACCCGTTCGGTCCGGGTGCCCGGCTGGTGATGCACAGCGATGGGGTGGTCGACCGTTGGCGGTTGACCGACTACCCAGGCCTGGCGGAGCGATCCCCACTGGTGATGGCGGCGACACTCCTGCGCGACGCCGCTGTGCGACGCGACGACGCGTGCGTACTGGTGGCGAGGTCCTGGGCATGACCGGGGAGTCGGCCGCGCTGCCGCTGCTGCAGATGGCGCTGCGAGTCGAACAGGACATCTTCGTGATCCGCCAACGGGGCCGCGAGGTGGCCGCGGTGGTCGGCCTGGAACACCAGGACCAGGTTCGGATCGCCACCGCGCTCAGCGAGGTGGCCCGGGATCTGCTGCGGACGGCCGGGGGCGCGGACGTTTCCCTCCACGTCGACGCGGGTGCCGACGGCAGGTTCCACCTGCGCGCTGATCTGGCCCCGGTGGCCCCGCTGCCGGACGGTCGCTACCAGCCGCAGTCCGGCGCGGTGTCCCGACTGGTCGACACGTTGAGCGTGTCGACCGTCGACGGGGTTACGGTCGTGAGGATGTCCCGACGAGTCCCGGCCAACGCGCCCATGCCGACCCTGGAGCGGCTCGCCGAGTTCCGTGTCGAACTCGGCCGTACCGCGCCGGCCAGCGCGCTGGACGAGTTGACCGCGCAGAACGGGCAGCTCATCGCGGCACTCGACGAGGTGCGCAGCCAGCGCGACGAGCTGGCCGTGCTGAACGACGAGCTGGCCGAGACCAACCGCGGTGTGCTGGCGCTCTACAACCAGCTCACCGAGGAGTTGGAGGAGACCAACCGGGGCGTCGTCGCCCTGTACGCCGAATTGGACGGGAAGTCGGCCCAGCTGCGCGCGGCGAGCGAGTCGAAGAGCCGGTTCCTGGCCAACGTGAGCCACGAGCTGCGCGCCCCGGTCACCGCGATCATCGGGTTGGCGCGGTTGCTCTCCGACTCCGCCTCCGACCCGCTCACCGCCGAGCAGGCCCGCCAGGTCGGTCTGATCCGCTCCTCCGCCGCGGACCTGCTCGGGCTGGTCAACGAACTGTTGGACCTGGCCAAGGCGGAGTCCGGCCGGATCGAGCCGGACCTGGCGGACGTCGACCTGCGCCCGGTCTTCGGTCAACTGCGCGGCACGTTGCGCGCGCTGGCCACCCGCCCGGAGGTGGAGCTGGTGGTCGAGGAGCCGACCGCACCGGCCGTGCTGCGCACCGACGAGGTGCTGCTCGGCCAGGTGCTGCGCAACCTGCTGCACAACGGGTTGAAGTTCACCGAGCGCGGCGAGGTGCGACTGCGGGCCCGCCAGCACGACGACCGGTGGAACTTCGAAGTCAGTGACACCGGGCCCGGCATCACTGCCGACCTGCGCGAGCGGATCTTCGAGGAGTTCTATCAGGTGCCGGGGGCGACCCGGGTCGGCGGCACCGGCCTCGGCCTGCCGTACGCCCGTCGGTTGGTGACGCTGCTCGGCGGGACGCTGGAGTTGACCAGCGAGCCGGGCCGGGGCAGCACGTTCACAGTCTCCCTACCGACAGACCGGGTGTGACGGCGTGGAGGGCATGCCGGCGACCGTCCTGGTGGTCGATGACAGTCGTACCAAGCGTTACCTGCTGGTCAGCTGGCTGACCCGGGCCGGGTTCACCGTGCTGGAGGCGGAGAACGGCGCCGAGGCGATGGCCCGGGTCGAGGTGGACCGGATCGACCTGGTGGTGCTCGACGTCCGCCTGCCCGACGTCAGCGGCTACGAGGTCTGCGAACAGATCAAGGCGCGGCATCCGGCGATGCCGGTGATCCACGTGTCGGCGCACGCGGTGGACGTGGCCGACCGCGCTCAGGGGCTGACCCGGGGTGCGGACGCGTACCTGACCGAGCCGATCGAGCCAGAGGAGCTGATCGCCACCACGCGGGCGGTGTTGCGCTACTACCAGGCACGGCAGCGCGCCGAACTGCTCGCCGAGCGGCTGCTCGGGCTGGCCGACACGACCGTGGCGGTGCACGCCGCGCCGACCTTCGTACGCCTGCTGGAAGCCGCCGCCGAGGGCGCCGCGCAGATCTTCAAGAGCCCGGCGGCAGTGATCGCCGAGACGTTCGACGGTGACTGTCTCGCGGGGATCTGCGCCGGTCCGGGTGCGGAGGCCGCCGTGGTGCCGTGGGTCGTCGACGACACCGGAGTGCCGACCGGCGCCACGGTCCGGGTGGAGACCCCGGCGAACTGGGCGCTGGTCGACTGGCCGGCAGGCGACTCGGTGACGGTTGCCGCCGCCCGGCTGCGGGAGGACCGGGCTCCGCTGTATGTGGTGGTCCCGACCGTCACCCAGACCGCTCGGACCCCGGTGCTGGTGCAGCTCGCCCAGGCGGTGGCGGCGGCGGTGGAGGGGCAGCGCTCGTTCGACGAGGAGCACCGGATCGCGGTCACCCTTCAGCGCAGCCTGCTCCCGCGTGGGCTGCCCACCGTGGTTGGGCTGGACCTCGCGGTGCGCTACGAGCCGGCCAGCGCGCAGACCGAGGTGGGCGGCGACTTCTACGAGTTGGTGATGCTCGACGGGCACCTGCTGCTGGCGATCGGCGATGTGGCCGGCCACTCGCTGCACGCGGCGACCGTGATGGCCGAGCTGCGGCACGCGGTGCGGGCGTACGCGGTCGAGGGCCACCAGCCCGGCGAGATTCTGCACCGGGTCAACGAGCTGATGCGGACACTGCTGCCCAACGAGCTGGCCACGCTCTGCGTACTGCTGCTGCACCCGTCGACCGGGCGGGTCCGGCTGGCCAGCGCGGGGCATCTTCCGCCGGTGCTCACCATGGACGGCAAGGTCGAATTCGTGCAGCACTCGGCGCCGTTGCTCGGCGTCCGGGCGCCTCGCCCGGCCGACCTGGAGTTCGTGCTGCCGGCCGGGGCCACGCTGGTGTTCTATACCGACGGGCTGATCGAGCGACGGGACGCCACAATCGACGAGGGGCTGGCGGCGCTCGCCGCGATCTCCGTCGCGGTCGACGACGACCTGGACCGGTTCTGCGCCCGGCTGCTGGTGGAGCTGGCTCCGCCGGAGATCCAGGACGACGTCGCGGTGGTCGTGCTGCGCCGCCGCTGAGCCGGTGTCGGCGGCAGTGCCCGGCTGGCGTCAGTGCACCGAGCGGGCGTACGCGGCTGGTGACACCCCGGCGACGGCGGTGAAGTCGCGAACCAGGTGGGCCTGATCGCTGTAGCCAAGGTCGGCGGCGAGATCCGCCCAGTTCAGCGGGCCACCGGCGGCCTGTTCGACGGCCTCCTGGAGCCGGTAGCGGCGGATCACCCACTTCGGCCCGACCCCCACGTACTCCGTGAAGAGCCGTTGCAACCGGCGGACCGGAAGGTCGTGCCGCGCGGCGAAGTCGTCGACGCGCAGCACTGACCGGTCGGTACGGATCGCCTCGGCCAGCCGGGCGACCTCGTCGGCCATCGCGTCCGGCTGCGGTTGCCAGGCGGTGAGCAGGGCGTCCAACGCGCGGCAGCGCTCGTCGTCGGTGCCCGCGCACACCGGGGAGTCGGGGAGTGTCAGCCGGCCGGTGGGCAGCGGCACCCGGCACCCGGTCAGCTCGGTGACCGGCTGCCGCCAGAACGCGTGGAAGCCACCGGGGCGGAACTGCACCCCACACACCCGGCCGGTGCCGGTCAGCGTGATCCGGAACAGATCGCGGCCCACCCCGGCCACCTCGCCGGACTCGGGCCCGTCGCCGTCACGCCGGAACACCACGTTCACCGCCGGGTGCGGCACGACCCGCTGCTCGAACGGTGTGCTCAACACCCAGTCGATCAACCAGTAGTGCTCGACCCACGGGCGTAGCGACTCCACCGGCAGGTGCCGACGGAAGCGGACCTCGCGCAGCATGCGCCCGGGGTCGAGAATTCCCCGGCTGTCGCCACGCTGTCGCATTCTTTCAAGACCACCCTCATACGCTGGCCCTATGACCACTCAGACTAGCGACCTGCTGGCGGCTGCCGCGCCGCGAACCGTCGATGTGGTGCGTGGCATCGCCGACGACCAGCTCGACCTGCCCACGCCCTGCCACGACTATGTGGTCCGTGACCTGCTCAATCACCTTTTCGAGGTGGTGGCCAACTTCCGGGATCTGGCCGTGAAGCGACCGGTGGAGTGGGCCGAGAAGCCCGACCACCTGGACGACGGCTGGCGGGACCGGTTCGAGGCGGAAACTGGCCGGTTGGTCGCCGCCTGGTCGGACCCGTCCACGCTGGAGGGGGTGTCCCGGGGCATGGGCATGCCGCAGACCGTCATTGGCGGCATGGCTCTGCTGGATCTGACCGTGCACGGCTGGGACCTCGCCGTCGCCACGGGCCAGCCCTACCAGCCGGCCCCGGAGGCGGTGGCCGAGCTGCACGGGCTGGTGGAGCAGCTGGGCCCCAACGCCCGCAAGATGGGCATCTTCGCCGACCCAACCCCAACCCCAACCCCAACCACCCCGACCCCCGATCTGGCCCACCTCCTCTCCCAAACCGGCCGCACCCCAACCTGGCCCACCCCCTAACGACCCCCCACCCCCCGGATCCCGCCGGCCCTCCGGACCCCCCTTCCCGGTTGATCATGAAGTTATTGCGCGCCCGTCCGGCGTGTCGTGGCAATAACTTTATGATTAACGGCGGGTGAGGGCGGGTGGGGTGCGGTGGGGTGGCGTGGGTTGTTGACTTGGGTATTCGCTCAGTGAATAGTGGAATGCGTGTCTACGCCGCATGTTCTGCTTGGGCTGTTGGCTGGTGGAAGCCGGCACGGCTATGAGCTCAAGCGTGCGCATGACGAGCGGCTGCCCCGGGCTCGGCCGCTGGCCTTCGGGCAGGTCTACGCCACTCTCGGCCGCCTGGAACGCGACGGCCTGGTGGCCGCTGCCGGGCAGGGTCGCGCGGCCGGGCCGGATCGCACGGCGTACGCGCTGACCGGCGAGGGGCGGGCCACGCTGGACCAGTGGCTGTCCACCGTGGAACCACCCATGCCGTACGTGGCCAGCACGCTCTTCGCCAAGGTCGTGGTGGCGCTCCTGGTCGCCGACGTCGACCGGGCCCGGTCCTACCTGATCGCCCAGCGCACCGCGCACACCGCGCGGCTGCGTGAGCTGACCGCGGTCAAGACCGACCCGGCCGCCACCCTCAGCGACGTGGTCGCGGCCGACTTCGCGATCGCCCACCTCGACGCGGATCTGCGGTGGCTGCACGCCACCCTGGGCCGGGTCGCCGACTGGCACCGGGAGGTGCATCCGTGACGCAACTCCAGGCTCGCGGCGTGGTTCGGGCGTACGGCCCGACACCCGCGCTGCGCGGTGTGACGCTCGACGTGGCCGAGGGCGAGATCGTCGCCGTCACCGGTCCGAGCGGCTGCGGCAAGTCGACCCTGCTGCACTGCCTGGCCGGGATCCTCCGGCCGGACGTCGGCGAGGTCACCTGGCGCGGGCACCGCATCGACACCTGGTCGGAGGCGGCCCGTTCCCGGCTACGGCGCACCGAGTTCGGGGTGCTGTTCCAGTTCGGCCAACTGGTCGCCGAGCTGACCGCCGCGGAGAACGTCGCCCTGCCCCTGCTCCTCGCCGGCACGGGGCGGCGAGAGGCGCGGGCGGCGGCGCTCACCTGGCTGGATCGGTTCGGCGTGGCGGAGCTGGCCGACCTCCGGCCGGGTGAGATGTCCGGCGGTCAGCAGCAGCGGTGCGCCACGGCTCGGGCGCTGGTCACCGAGCCCTGGGTGCTCTTCGCCGACGAGCCGACCGGGGCTCTGGACACGCTCACCGGCGAGCAGGTGCTCACCCAGTTGGTCCGGCTCGCCCGTGAGCAGCGCACCGCCGTCGTGCTGGTCACCCACGAGCCGCGGATCGCCGCGTACGCCGATCGGGAGATCGTGCTGCGCGACGGCCTGGTGGACCACACCGGCCTGGGGCTCGATGTGCCGCTGGCCGGCGGCGCCCGGTGAGACCGACGACGCTGGTCCGGCTCGCGCTGGCCGGCACCCGCACCGACACCGCCCGGGTGGTGCTCACCGCGCTCAGCGCCCTGCTGGCGACCCTGGCCGGGCTCGCGGCGCTCACCGTGCTGGCCATCGAGAAACCGGCCGGTGACGCCTGGGCGCAGTCCGAGCAGTACCGCAACGCGTTGCTGCGGGAGCCCGGATTGCGCGGCGGGACGGCGTTCGCGCTGGTGATGCTGATGATTCCGGTGCTGGCGCTGGCCGGCCAGTGCGCCCGGCTCGGCGCGCCAGCGCGGGACCGCCGGCTGGCCGCGCTCCGGCTGGCCGGCGCCACTCCCGGCCAGGTCACCCGGCTGGTGGTGCTGGAGACCGGCGTGGCCGCCCTGCTCGGCACGCTCGTCGGGCTGGGCGCCTACCTGGTCGGTCGCGAGCTGCTGCACCGACCGGACGAGCGCGGTCAACTGGCCCTGCCCACCGACGTGCTGCCGTCGACCGGCGCACTGACCGCGGTGGTGCTTGGTCTGCCGGTCGTCGCGGCACTGGCCACTGCCCTGATGCTGCGTACGGTCACCATGAGCCCGCTCGGGGTCAGCCGCAAGGCCGTCCGCGAGCGCGGTCCGCGGCCGTGGGCCGGGCTCCTGATCGGGTTGGGCGTGGCCTCGTTCGCAGTGGTCCGTCCGGTGATGTCCAGCTTGGACGGCAACGATGAAGTGCTGGGCTGGCTGGTGCCGCTGTTGTACGTGGCGGGTGGGTTCGCGGCGATGATCGGGGTGGTGATCGGCACCGGCTGGATCTCGTACACCTGCGGGCGGTTGTTGCGTCGGCACGCCCGCCGTCCCGCGGCCCTGCTCGCGGCGGGCCGGCTGATGGCCGACCCGTGGGCGGGCAGCCGCACGTTCGCGGCCCTGCTCGCGGCCCTGATCTTCGGTGGCGGGGCGGCCGCGCAGCGCGCCTACTTCGCGACCCAGGACCAGCTCGACCGGGAGCAGAGTCGGCTCGCCGGGGTGGACGGGGGTGGCGCCGACCCGTTCTACCTGTCCACCATGGATCTGGTCGACGCGGCGGTCGCGGTGGCCATCCTGATCGCGGCGGGCGGGCTGATCGTCGCGCTGGTCGAGGGGATCGTCGCCCGTCGGCGCGCGTACGCCGCGCTGGTCGCCACCGGGGTGCCCCGCGCCACGCTGAGCCGCTCGGTGGCCTGGCAGGCGTTGGCCCCGGCGGTGCCGGCGATCCTGCTCGCGCTCACTGTGGGCACGCTGCTCGGCCAAGGGCTCTTCCGGGAGGTGTCGACGGGCGTATCGTCGAGGGAGATCTGCGAGGCCACGGCCGCGCTGTGTGACGACCCGGCGACCCGCGACCAGTACACCCGTATCGTCTACACCCCCGAGATTGTGCGAGCCATCCCCGTACCCCTGGAGCAGTTGGCCTGGCTCGGCGCCGCTGCGTTGGTCGCGGTGCTGGTGACGGTCGGCGTCGGCCTGCTCTTCCTGCGCGCCAGCACGGCGCTGGACGAGCTGCGCACGACCTGAGCACGGGTGACTGGTCAGGTCGGGGCGTGGAAGAGGCCGGCGGACCAGGAGATCAACAGGCCGACGGCCGCGGAGCAGCAGCAGACGAGCAACGCGGCGGCGACCACCCCGAGGATCATCCACCCGGACATGCGGCGGGCCGCACCCGGCGTGTCGGTCCCCGATCCGTCCCGATCGCCGGCCTCGTCGCTCACGCCGGAAGTCTAGGTGGGCTGATCGCGCAGTTCCCTGGAAGTAGTGGCCTCGACGGACGACTGAGGCCACTACTTCCAGGATCGAGCGCGATCATGCACACCTGACGGGTCAGGCGCGGCCGATACGGTCCAGGATCCAGGCGTTGATGAACGCCTCCTCGCGCCAGGCGTCGTAGCGACCGCTCGGGCCACCGTGCCCGGCACCCATCTCGGTCTTGAGCAGGTAGTCGCCGCTCGGGGCGACCGCCCGCAGCCGGGCGACCCACTTCGCCGGCTCCGAGTAGAGCACCCGCGTGTCGTTGAGACTGGTCACCGCGAGGATCGCCGGATAGTCCACCGCGGCCACGTTCTCGTACGGCGTGTAGGACTTCATGTACGCGTACACCTCGGGGTCCTCCAGTGGGTTGCCCCACTCCTCCCATTCGGTGACGGTCAGCGGCAGCGACGGGTCGAGGATCGACGTGAGCGCGTCCACGAACGGCACCTGCGCCACGATCCCGGTGAACGCGTCCGGGGCGAGGTTGGCCACCGCGCCCATCAGCAGGCCGCCGGCCGAAGCGCCCCGGGCGACCAGCCGGTCGCTTGCCGTCCAGCCGGCCTTCACCAGGTGCCGGGCGCAGGCGACGAAGTCGGTGAAGGTGTTCTTCTTGGCCAGCAGCTTGCCCTGGTCGTACCAACGCCGGCCCAGCTCACCGCCGCCCCGGGTGTGCGCCACCGCGAAGACCACGCCCCGGTCCAGCAGGGACAGCCGGGCCACCGAGAACCACGGGTCCATGCTGGCCTCGTACGAGCCGTAGCCGTACAGCTCGCAGGGCGCCGAGCCGTCCCGGGGCGTGCCGACGCGGCAGACCAGCGAGATCGGCACCCGCGTCCCGTCGTCGGCGAGCGCCCAGTCACGGTGCTGCTCGTACTCGGCCGGGTCGTACGGTCGCCCGTCCGGACCGGGCAGCACCGGCTTCTGCTTGCGCAGCACCATCTGCCGGGTGACCAGGTCGAAGTCGTACACCGAGTCGGGGGTGATCAGCGAGGAGTAGCGCAAACGGACCTGCCCGGTGCGGTACTCCGGGTTGGCGTCCAGCCCGACGCTGTACAGCGGCTCGGGGAAGTCGATGTCGTACCCGTCGTCGCTGCCCACCGGCAACACCCGCAGCCCGGTGAGCCCGTCGGTGCGCAGCGAGACCACCAGGTGGTTGGCGAAGGCGTCGACGGCCTCCAGCCGGGTGCCGGGGGTGTGCTCGATCAGCGGCACCCAGTCGCCCGGCACGTCCGCCGAGGTGAAGGCCAGCGCGAAGTCCTCCGCGCCATCGTTGTGCAGGATCAGGAAACGGTGGCCGTGGTGCTCCACCGCGTACTCGATGCCCTGGCGGCGGGGTGCGATCACGGCCGGCGCGCCGGCCGGGTTGCCGGCGGGGATCACCAGCACCTCGCTGGTCACCTTGCTGTGGATGTCGATCAGGATGAACTTCTCCGACCGGGTCAGCTCCACGCCCACCCAGAACCGCTCGTCGTCCTCCTGGTGGACCACCACGTCGTCGGCGGCTGCCGAGCCGACGGTGTGCCGCCAGACCCGGTTCGGCCGCCAGGCGTCGTCGACCGTCACGTAGAACAGCACCGAGGCGTCGACTGACCAGGCGGTGCCGTAGAACGTGTCCGGGACCTCGTCCGGCAGCAACTCGCCGGTGGTCAGGTCCTTCACTCGCAGGGTGAAGCGCTCATCGCCGGAGAAGTCGGTGGAGTAGGCCAGCCAGCGACCGTCGGGGCTGACGTCGAACGCGCCCAGCGAGAAGAAGTCGTGCCCCTCGGCCAGCAGGTTGCCGTCGAGCAGCACCTCCTCGCCGTCGAGCGGGGCACCCTCCGCGCTGACCGGCGGCTCGGTCTCACCGTCGCGGACCGCGCGCCGGCACTGCACCCCGTACTGCTGGCCCTCGACCGTCCGGGTGTAATACCAGTGCCCGCCCTTGCGGGTCGGCACGGACAGATCGGTCTCCCTGGTGCGCCGGCGGGTCTCCTCGAACAACTCGGCGCGCAGCTCGGTCAGGTGCGCCGTTCGCGCGTCGGTGTACTCGTTCTCGACGGTCAGGTAGGCGATCGTCTCCGGGTCGTCCTTGGCGGCGAGCCAGGCGTACTCGTCGACGACGGTGTCGCCATGGTGGGTGCGCTCGCTGGGCACCCGCTTCGCCGCGGGCGGGGCAGTCTCGGTGGTCACGGCGGCCACGTTACCGGCCGGCCCCCGCTGTAGGCCGGACCAGCGGCATCCCAATAGCAACCACGAGGGCATTCGAACACATGTACGATGGCCGGCATGGCGGCAGCAGCAAGTTCCCTCGGCCGGTCCGGAGCCCTCGAGATCACCCGGCGGTTGGCGGCGATCTGCGGCCCGCCGTTCTCCCGCATGGCCGGGCCGGCCGACGAGGTGGCGGGGCGTCCGGCGCGCTGGGTGGCGGTGCCGGGCGGCCCGCACGCCGCTGCCGAGGTGCTGCGGCTGGCCGCCGCGCACGATCTGGCGGTGGTGCCCCGGGGTGCCGGCACGAAGATCGACTGGGGTGCCACGCCCGTCCAGGTCGACATCATGCTCGACACCGGCCGGCTGGCCGGCATCGGTCACGAGCCGGTCGGCGCGCTGGTGACCGAGGTGGGGGCCGGCACACCGCTGCGGGCGGTGCAGGCCACGCTGGAGCGCACCGGGCAGCGGCTGGCGATGGACGCCCCGTCACCCGGCGCGACCCTGGGTGGGGTGCTCGCCGCCGGCGAGGCCGGCCCGCTGCGCTACCGCCACGGCAGCCCCTGTGACCAACTGCTCGGTGTCCGCTACCTCGGTGCTGACGGTGAGCTGGTCAGCGCCGGGGGAGGCGCGCCCGGGCTCGACCTGGCCCGGCTGCTCTGCGGCTCCCAGGGTGCGCTCGGCGTGCTGGTCTCGGCAAGTCTGCGGGTGCAGCCGGTGCCGGCGAGCCGACTCTGGGTGTCCCGCCCGGTGTGGACGCCACTGGAGGTGCACGACCTGATCCGGACGATCCACGCCGCCCGGCTGGAGCCGGCGGCCATCGAGCTGGACCTGCCCGGAGGCACGCCCCGGCCGCGTACGCCGTACCCGCCCGGCCACCCGGCCGCCACCGCCCGTGAGCGTCACCCGTCGATGTCCGGCCGGGCCGGTGTCCCGTCCCGAGCGGGCAGCCTGGTGGTGCTGCTGGAGGGCGGCCCCGCCGACGTCACCGAACGCGCCGAGCGTCTCGTCGGTCTGCTGCACGGGGAGGCGACCGTCGCGCACTCCGCGCCGCCGTGGTGGCGCCGTTACCCGTTCGCGCCCGGCGACACGGCGCTGCGCCTGGAGGTGCCGATCGGCGACCTGCACGCCGCCGTCTACGCCCTGCGCGACGCGGCCGGCGCCCCGGTGCCGGTGCGAGGGTCCGCCGGGCTGGGCGTGGTGCACGCGGCGCTGTCCGGAGCGCTGGCTCCCGATCGGGTGGCGTCCATCCTGGCCGCCGTGCGAGGGGTGCTGCTGGCCCGGCAGGGCCGCTGCGTGGTCGTCTCCGCCCCGGCGGCGGTCCGCCAGGCGGTCGACCTCTGGGGCGAGCTGGCCGGCCTCGCCCAACTGCGAGCGGCCAAGGAGCACCTCGATCCGGAGCACCGGCTCGCCCCCGGGCGCCTACCTGGCGGCCTCTGACGCCAGCAGCACGGCGAGGAACGCGCCAACGGTGGCCAGCTGCGCGGTGCTCAACGCACGGACCACTGGCTGGGAGTACGGCGTGGCCTGCGCGACACGCGACATGACCGTCAATCTACCGAGCAGACCCGAAATTCGGGGGCCGCGTGCGGCGGTCAGGTCGCGTCGTTGCGCAGCACCAGGATGGCGATGTCGTCCCGGGGTGGCTCGACCGAGAAGTTGATCGCGGCGGCGCGCAGCCGAGCGGCCACCACGTCGGCTGAATACCCGGCCAGAGGTGCGGCGGCGTCCCGCAGCCGGTCGGTGCCGAACAGCTCCCGGCCGCGCCGCCGCTCGGTGACGCCATCGGTGTAGAAGATCAGCGAATCGCCCGCCGCGAGCGTGATCTCCGCCGTCGGCGAGGTGATCGTGTCGAGCAGGCCGAGCGCGGTGCCGCCGGTGCCCACGAACCCGGCGCCGCCCGCACCGGCCAGCAGCACCGGGCGGTCGTGCCCGGCCAGGTGCAGCGACACCTCCAACTGGTCGCCCTCACCCGGCCCGACCGCCGCCAGTGCCAACGTGCAGTACCGCCCGCCACCTCGCTCGACCAGCGTCTCGTTGAGCCGCGCCAGCGCCTCCGGCAACGGTTTGCCGTCACCGACGAGCACCCGGATCACGTCCCGGACCAGCCCGGTCACCGCGGCGGCCTGGACACCCTTGCCCGAGACGTCACCGATCACCACCAGCCAGCGCCCGTCGGGCAGCGGCACCACGTCGTAGAAGTCGCCCCCCACCTCCGCGTCGTCACCGGTCGGGACGTACTCGGCGGCGAAGCCGATCCCGTCCACCAGCGGCAGCACCGGCGGCAGCAGGGACTGCTGGAGTGTCTGCGCCACGCGGCGGCGCTCGGCGTGGATCCGGGCGTTCTCGATGGCCAGCGCGGCCCGCCGGGCCACGTCCTCCAACACCGCCATCTCGTCCGGGTCGTGCCGGTGCCGCTGGTGCCGCCCCACCGCCAGGGTGCCGAGCCGCTGCCCACGCGCGATCAGCGGGACCGCGAAACCCTCCATCGGCCCGCCCAGGGGGATCTGCGCCGCGTTGCGGGACGCCTCGCGCAGGCGGGCCTGGATCGAATCCGGCCCGGTCTCCGCCAGCACCTTGTGCAGCTGCGGCAGCACCGACTCGTCGGCGTGGCTGGCCGCCGCCAGTTTGAGCCGGCCCCACTCGTCGGTGGTGTGCACCGCGCACCACTGACCGAGCCGCGGCACCACCAGCTGCGGGACCAGCGCCATGGTCAGCTCGACGTCCAACGACTGGGCGAGCAGTTCGCTCGCCTCGGCAAGGAAGGTGAGCCACACCTGGCGGCGAAGGTCGGCCCTGCGCAGCCGGTCGTTCTCCAGGTGCAGCGACAGCCGCTCGGCGGTGAGCACCGCCAACGGCCGGGCGTACGCCGACGGTGCGGCGTCCAACTCCAGCTCCCCGGCGTACGGGCGGTGCACGGTCAGCGGCACCCGGAGCAGCTCAGTGCCGGGGCGGGGCGGTCGGCCGAAGCGGGCCAACACCTGACGGCCCTGCCCGTCGCCCCGGTCGAGGCGGATCGTGCCGCCAGCCGCGCCCACCATCTCCGCGACCCGGCTGAGCAGGCTGGTGGCGAAGTCGGGCAGCGGGTCGTCCGCGTACAGGTCGGGGGTGGTTTGCATGAGTTCGCTCATCGCGCTGGCGCTCGGCGCGGAGCTGTCGGTGCTCCCATGAGGGTCGGCGCTGGCCGGTGACGACTCGCCACCGACGGTGCCCTCGGCCGGCGGGTCGGCGCCGGGGCGGTCCAGCCGGAACCAGACGCCCTTCCCGGTGGGCAGGTACGTGGTGCCCCAGCGGCTGGCGAAGTGGTCGACCAGCAGAAGCCCTCGACCCCGCTCGGAGACCTCGTTGATCTCGGTGGAGTCGTTGCGGGTCCCGACGGTCAGCTCGTCGCCCGAGCCGGGTGCGAAGTCGGAGACGGTGACGGTCAGCCCGATCTCGTCGGCGACGACCTCGATGTCCAACTCGGTGCGGGCGTGTTCGACGGCGTTGGTGGTCAGCTCGGTGGTGAGCAGCAGGGCCTCGTTGGCCAGCTCGTCCAGGTGTGACTCGGTCAGCACCGAGCGGACCACGGCGCGGGCGGCGGCGGGCGTACGGCGGTCTGCGGGCAGGCGGACGCGCCGGACCGCCCCGTCCCGGGCCCCGGCCGTCGCGGGCCCCGCCTCGGCTGACACCCCCGTATCCTCCACCGTCGCCCTGCCGGGTGCCAAGCCGATCACTGATCCGGGCCGGCGCGTCTGCGGTAGCGCACGGGCCTCGTGCGCCGAAAGGACAGCTGCGGAATTCGCCGCGAGGTCTGCGACGCGCCGGGCCACTTCGGCGTCGATCGGGCGGATCCGGCGGCGATCCGGGCCACCTGGCGGGTCGCACACCCTGGCACCACGGCGCGCGCGGGCACAATATGGGGTGCCGGTGTGTCCGCACGGACCGGCGCCCCCGAGTTGAGCGAGGAATGATGACCACGGCGAAGCAGTCGGTGGCGGATCCGTCCGCGCCCGACCACGAGGCGCTCCTCGGTGAGTTGACCGAGGCACTGCGACGGGTCCGTCGCGGCGACCTGAAGGTCCGGCTTCCCCGCCGCGCCGGCACGGCCGGTGAGGTGGCGGACGCCTTCAACGAGGTGGTCTCGCTCCAGGAACGGCAGTACCTGGACCTGCGGCGGATCAGCCGGATCGTCGGTCGCGACGGCCGGCTCACCGAGCGGCTCGACGACGAGGGGTTGGACGGTTCCTGGGCGGAGGGGCAGCGGGCGATCAACTCGCTGATCGACGACCTGGGCCGACCGACCACCGAGATCGCCCGGGTGATCGTGGCGGTGGCGGACGGCGACCTGTCCCAGCACATGGCGTTGGAGATCGACGGTCGGCCGCTACGCGGTGAGTACCTGCGCATCGGGCGCACGGTGAACACGATGGTCGACCAGCTGTCGTCGTTCTCGAACGAGGTGACCCGGGTGGCCCGCGAGGTGGGCACCGAGGGCAAGCTGGGCGGCCAGGCCGACGTCCGGGGCGTCGCCGGCACCTGGAAGGACCTCACCGACTCGGTGAACACCATGGCGTCGAACCTGACCGGCCAGGTGCGGTCGATCTCGCAGGTGGCGACGGCGGTGGCCAAGGGCGACCTGTCGCAGAAGATCACGGTTGGCGCGCGCGGCGAGGTCGCCGAGTTGGCCGCCACGATGAACTACCTCACCGACACGCTGCGGCTCTTCGCCGAGCAGGTGACCCGGGTGGCGCGTGAGGTGGGCACCGAGGGCAAGCTGGGTGGCCAGGCCGAGGTGCCGAACGTGGCGGGCACCTGGAAGGACCTGACCGACAGCGTCAACTCGATGGCGTCGAACCTGACGGCCCAGGTCCGCAACATCGCGCAGGTTTCCACGGCGGTGGCGCGTGGTGACCTGTCGCAGAAGATCACGGTGGCGGCGCAGGGCGAGATCCTGGAGCTGAAGGACACCGTCAACACGATGGTCGACCAGTTGTCGTCGTTCGCCGACGAGGTGACCCGGGTGGCCCGTGAGGTGGGCATCGAGGGGAAGCTGGGCGGTCAGGCCCAGGTGCGCGGCGTCTCCGGCACCTGGCGTGACCTCACCGAGAACGTCAACCAGCTCGCCGGCAACCTGACCAGCCAGGTCCGCAACATCTCCCAGGTCTCCACAGCGGTGGCCAAGGGTGACCTGTCGCAGAAGATCACGGTGGACGCCCAGGGCGAGATCCTGGAGCTGAAGAACACCGTCAACACGATGGTCGACCAGTTGTCGTCGTTCGCCGACGAGGTGACGCGGGTCGCGCGTGAGGTGGGCACCGAGGGCAACCTGGGCGGTCAGGCCCAGGTGAAGGGCGTCAGCGGCACGTGGCGGGACCTGACCGACAACGTCAACTCGATGGCCTCCAACCTGACCAGCCAGGTCCGCAACATCGCCTCGGTGACCACGGCGGTGGCGAAGGGTGACCTGTCGCAGAAGATTACGGTGGACGCGCGGGGCGAGATCCTGGAGTTGAAGTCGACGGTCAACACGATGGTCGACCAGTTGTCGTCGTTCGCCGACGAGGTGACCCGGGTGGCCCGTGAGGTGGGCACCGAGGGCAAGCTCGGTGGCCAGGCCCAGGTACGCGGGGTTGCCGGCACCTGGCGCGACCTGACCGACAACGTCAACTCGATGGCCTCCAACCTGACCGCCCAGGTGCGCAACATCGCCCAGGTCTCCACTGCGGTGGCCAAGGGTGACCTGTCGCAGAAGATCACGGTGGACGCCCGGGGCGAGATCCTGGAGCTGAAGTCGACGGTCAACACGATGGTCGACCAGTTGTCGTCGTTCGCCGACGAGGTGACCCGGGTGGCCCGTGAGGTGGGCACCGAGGGCAAGCTCGGCGGTCAGGCCCAGGTGAAGGGCGTCAGCGGCACCTGGCGTGACCTCACCGACAACGTGAACTCGATGGCCTCCAACCTGACCAGCCAGGTCCGCAACATCGCCTCGGTGACCACGGCGGTGGCGAAGGGTGACCTGTCGCAGAAGATCACCGTCGACGCGCAGGGCGAGATCCTGGAGCTGAAGTCCACGGTCAACACCATGGTCGACCAGCTGTCGTCGTTCGCCGACGAGGTCACCCGGGTCGCCCGTGAGGTCGGCATCGAGGGCAAGCTCGGCGGTCAGGCCCAGGTGAAGGGCGTCTCCGGCACCTGGCGCGACCTCACCGAGAACGTCAACCAGCTCGCCTCGACGCTGACCACGCAGCTGCGTGCCATCGCCCAGGTGTCCACCTCGGTGACCCGGGGCGACCTGACCCAGCGGATCGCGGTCAAGGCGCAGGGCGAGGTCGCCGAGCTGAAGGACAACATCAACCAGATGATCGTCACCCTCCGGGAGACGACCAAGAAGAATGCCGAGCAGGGCTGGTTGGACTCCAACCTGGCCCGGATCGGCGGCCTGTTGCAGGGCCAGCGTGACCTCGGCGAGGTCTGCCGCATGATCATGACGGAGGTGACGCCGCTGGTCGACGCCCAGCTCGGCGCCTTCTTCCTGGCCGACGACACCGACGGCAGCATGCGGCTACGGCTGACCTCCTCCTACGGGTACGTGGCGCGGGGGAACGACGTCACCTTCGGGCCGGGTGAGGGGCTGGTCGGGCAGACCGCGCTCTCCCGCCGCACGATCCGGGTCAGCGCCTCCCCGAACAGCCGGCTCACCCTGCGCTCCGGCCTTGCCGAGACACCCCCGTCCGACCTGGTGGTGCTCCCCGTGCTGTTCGAGGGTGAGCTGCTCGGGGTGATCGAGTTCGCCAGCGTGTCGGCCTTCTCCGAGCTGCACCTGTCGTTCCTGGAGCGGCTGGTGCTCACCATCGGCATCGCGGTCAACACCATCCAGGCCAACCGGCGTACGGAGGAACTGCTGGCCCAGTCGCAGCGGCTGGCGCACGAAATGCAGGAACAGTCGGCGGAGTTGCAGCGCACCAACGCCGAGCTGGAGGAGAAGGCCACTCTGCTCTCCGAGCAGAAGGGCAACATCGAGACGAAGAACCGGGAGATCGAACTGGCTCGGCTGGGCTTGGAGGAGAAGGCGCAGCAGCTGACCCGGGCTTCGGCCTACAAGTCGGAGTTCCTGGCCAACATGAGCCACGAGCTGCGTACGCCGCTGAACTCCTTGCTCCTGCTGGCCCGCCTGCTGGCGGAGAACTCGGAGCAGAACCTCAGCCCGAAGCAGATCGAATTCGCCCGGACCATCCACGGTTCCGGCTCCGACCTGCTGCGCCTGATCGACGACATTCTCGACCTGTCCAAGATCGAGGCGGGCCGGATGGACGTCGAGCCGACCGAGATCCGCTTCGCCGAGCTGCGCGGCTACGTCGAGCAGGCGTTCGCGCCGCAGGCCGAGGAGAAGAACCTGGACTTCCAGGTACGCGTGAGCAAGGAACTGCCGCCGGCGCTGGTGACCGACGCGCAGCGGTTGCAGCAGATCCTCCGCAACCTGCTCTCCAACGCGGTGAAGTTCACCGACAACGGTGCGGTGACGCTGCGGATCGCCCCGGCGGCGGACAACGCGGTCTTCGACGTTCCGGCGCTGACCAACGCCCAGCAGGTGATCGCGTTCACCGTGATCGACACCGGGATCGGCATCTCCGACGACAAGTTGTCGATCATCTTCGAGGCGTTCCAGCAGGCAGACGGCACGACCAGTCGCCGCTACGGCGGCACCGGCCTGGGCCTGTCGATCAGTCGCGATCTGGCCCGGCTGATCGGCGGCACCATCACCGTGTCGTCCGCGCCCGGTCAGGGTTCGACCTTCACCCTGTTCGTACCGCAGGTGCTGGCCCCGGACGCGGTGGTCGCGCCCCAGTCTCCGTCCCCGCAGCGCGCCGGCCTGCCGTCGTCGCTGCTGATGCCGCCGATGGAGCTGCTGCCGGAGCGGCCGGAGGCTCCGGCCACCCGTCAACTGGACGGCGCCACCGTGCTGATCGTGGATGACGACGTACGCAATGTCTTCGCCTTGACCAGCGCGTTGGAGCTGCACGGGATGACCGTGCTGTACTCGGACAACGGGGCGGACGGTGTCCGCCTGCTGGCCGAGCATCCGGAGGTGGACATCGTGCTGATGGACGCCATGATGCCCGACCAGGACGGTTACGAGACCACCCGCCAGATCCGCCGCAACCACCGGTTCGCCGACCTGCCGGTCGTGTTCCTGACCGCGAAGGCGATGCCGGGCGACCGCGAGTCGGCGCTCGCTGCCGGGGGCAGCGACTACATCACCAAGCCAGTCGACCTGGACGACCTGATCGAGTTGATGTCGTCCTGGATCAGCGGCAGCCGGACCAAGGAGACCTCGTGACCCAGACGGCCAAGGCGCTGCTCGTAGACGACCGGCGGGAAAATCTGATGGCCCTGGAGGCGATCCTCCAGGGCCTGCCGGTCCAGTCCGTTGCCGTGGAGAGTGGCGAGGCGGCGCTCAAGCAACTACTGGTGGACGACTTCGCGGTGATCCTGCTGGACGCCCAGATGCCGGACATGGACGGCTTCGAGACGGCCAGCCACATCAAGCGCCGTGAGCGGACCCGGCACGTGCCGATCATCTTCCTCACCGCCGCCGACCGGGACGCCCAGCTCGCCCTTCGGGGCTACCAGGTGGGCGCGGTGGATTACCTGACCAAGCCGTTCGATCCGTGGGTGCTGCGGGCCAAGGTGTCGGTCTTCGTCGAGCTGTGGGTGAAGACCCGGCAGTTGGCCGCCCAGTCGGACCTGGTCCGGGAGCGCGACACGCAGTGGCGGCGGCTCACCGACGCGGTCGACGAGGCGACGACCCTGCTCCGTTCCGACGACCCGGAGGCCCGAAATCGGGCGGTGGATCTAATCGAGCAAGCCCGCTGGGGCAACACCGCCTAAGCCCTTCCCCCCGCCTCCCCCCTAAGCCGTCCCCGCCGTCCCCCCCAAGCCGTCCCCCGCCGATCTAGGGCGAATCGCTGTTCGCAGAGATCAACTCGCGAGGATTTCCCCTAGATCGCCGCGAGCATGGGGCGGGGGGAGGGGACGGGGGCGCGGGGACGGGGGCGCGGGGGTAGGGGTGGGGCGGGGCGTTAGCCGGTGGGTTGGTCGTTGCGGATCATTAGGGCGCTGCGGAGGCCCGTGATGTCCAGTACTCGGATCAGGAAGTCGCCCACGTGGGTCAGCATCAGCAGGCTCTGCGCGTGGCTGGCCTTGCGGCTGAGCACGACCAGGGTGCCCAGCCCCTGCGAGTCGCAGAAGGTGACGCCGCCGAGGTCGAGCACGATTCGCGGGGGCGGGTCAGCCAGCACCTCGTTGACCACGGTGGAGAGCTGCGCTGCCGTGAGCATGTCGATCTCACCGGCCAGGCGCAGCACTGCTTCGTCGCCCGTCCGGTGTAGCGTGATGGACAGTTCGGCACGATCCACCCGGTCAGCCTAGCGCGATCCGACCGCCCCGGCCTGTTGAGGCCGCGAGCCGTCGCCTCGCCCGTGTCGCCGCTGCTGGCGAGCACCGGCCATGGGTGAGCCCGGTAACCCCACTGCGGGGTGGCTGCTGGTTGGCCGTTCGGCGCTGACACAATGGCGGCATCGTGACCGACATCTTCCCAGCCGGACCCGGCCGTTACCCGGCCGAAGCGCCGGCCTCCGAGGCCCTGTTCGACCGCGCCCGCGCCATCGTGCCGGGCGGGGTGAACTCTCCCGTGCGCGCCTTTCAGGCGGTCGGTGGCACCCCGCGCTTCATGGTTCGTGGCGAGGGCCCGTGGCTGTACGACGCCGACGGCCGCCGCTACGTCGACCTGGTCTGCTCCTGGGGCCCGCTGATCCTCGGGCACGCCCACCCGGAGGTGGTGGACGCCGTGCAGGCCGCCGCTGCCCGGGGCACCAGCTTCGGCACTCCCACCCCCGGTGAGGTGGAGTTGGCCGACGAGATCGTCGCGCGGACCCCGGTGGAGCAGGTTCGCCTGGTCAACTCCGGCACCGAGGCGACCATGTCGGCGGTCCGGTTGGCCCGTGGCTTCACCGGTCGCTCCAAGATCGTCAAGTTCGCCGGGTGCTACCACGGGCACGTCGACGCCCTGCTCGCCGCCGCCGGGTCCGGCGTGGCGACCCTGGGCCTGCCCGACTCACCGGGCGTGACCGGCGCGACGGCCAGCGAGACGATCGTGCTGCCGTACAACGACATCAGGGCCGTCGAGGAGGCGTTCGCCGCCGAGGGCCCGCACATCGCCGCGGTGATCACCGAGGCCGCCGCCGGCAACATGGGCGTGGTCGCCCCCCGCGATGGCTTCAACCAGCAGCTCGCCCGGATCGCGCACGCGCACGGCGCGCTGCTCGTGGTGGACGAGGTGATGACCGGGTTCCGGGTCTCCCGCGCCGGGTGGCACGGCCTCGACGCCTCCGACGCCGACCTGTGGACGTACGGCAAGGTCATGGGTGGTGGCCTGCCCGCCGCCGCGTTCGGCGGGCGCACCGAGATCATGGCCCGACTCGCCCCGGCCGGCCCGGTCTACCAGGCCGGCACGCTTTCCGGTAACCCGCTCGCCTGCGCCGCTGGCCTGGCCACGCTGCGGCTCGCGGACGACGCGCTGTACCACCGCCTCGATCAGACGGCCGCCGTCGTGGGCAAGCTGGCCTCCGACGCGCTGGCCGCCGCCGGGGTTCCACACCGACTGTCGTACGCGGGCAGCATGTTCTCGATCTTCTTCACCGACGCCGACGTGGTCGACTACGACAGCGCCCGTACCCAGCAGGTGCCGGCGTTCAAGGCGTTCTTCCACGCGATGCTCGCCGCTGGCGTCTACCTGCCGCCGAGCGCGTTCGAGTCGTGGTTTGTCTCGGCGGCGATCGACGACGCCGCTCTGGAGCACATCGCCGCTGCGCTGCCGACGGCGGCGAGTGCGGCGGCAGCGGCTGGTCACGGGGGGTAGTGGTGAGCGCGAGGAGTGAGCCGGTTTTGCGAGCCCCGCAGTCGCGAACGAAGGGGGTCCGGTGAGCGCGAGGAGTGAGCCGGTTTTGCGAGCCCCGCAGTCGCGAACGAAGGGGGTGCAGCGGTGAGCAAGACGGTGGTCCACGTGCTTCGGCACGGTGAGGTGCACAACCCCGACCAGATCCTCTACGGCCGGTTGCCCGGGTTCCGCCTCTCCGAGCTGGGCGTGCAGATGGCCAAGGCCGCCGCGGAGGGCCTGGCGGAGCGGGAGATCGTGTACGTGGTGGCCAGCCCTCTGGAGCGCGCCCAGCAGACCGCCGAACCGATCGCCGCCCAGTTCGGGTTGCCGGTCGGGGTGGACGAGCGGCTGATCGAGAGCGCCAACTGGTTCGAGGGCAAGAAGGTCTCCCCGGGCGACGGGTCGTTCCGCGACCCGCGCAACTGGTGGGTGCTGCGCGACCCGATGACCCCGTCCTGGGGCGAGGCGTACCAGGTGATCGCCGAGCGGATGTTCGCCGCCGTGCACGCCGCCCGGGTCGCTGCCGAGGGGCGCGAGGCGGTGCTGGTGTCGCACCAGTTGCCGATCTGGACGCTGCGCCGGCACGTGGAGCGCAAGCGGCTCTGGCACGACCCGCGTAAGCGGCAGTGCGGGCTGGCGAGCCTGACCTCGTTCCACTTCGACGGCGCGAAGGTGGTGGGCATCGGCTACAGCGAGCCGGCCGCGCACCTGATCGCTCTCTCCGCGACCGCCAGGACGGCCAAGGGGGCCTGATGAACGCCCGGAGGTGGACCGCCGGTCTGCTCGCCACCGTCGCCGCGGTGGCGCTGGTCGGCTGCACGTCGAAGGGGCAGGAGAAGGCCTGCACGACCACCACCAACGGAATCTTCGAGTGCGCTCCGGACCAGCGTTCCGCGCCTCCGAAGCTCGCCGGTGAGCTGCTCCTCGGCGGCGAATACGACGTCAGCCAGGCCCGCGGCCAGGTGGTGGTCGTCAACTTCTGGGGCTCCTGGTGCGCGCCCTGCCGGGCCGAGGCGGACGACCTGGAAGCCGTCTACCAGGCCACCAAGGGCTCCGGGGTGAGCTTCCTCGGCATCAACGTCCAGGACCAGCGGGACAAGGCCAAGGCATTCGAGGAGGGCCGGGTCACCTATCCGAGCCTCTTCGACCCGTCCAGCCGACTGGCGCTCGACCTGGACATCCCGCCGAACACCGTCCCGGCGACGGTGGTGCTCGACCGGCAGGGCCGGATCGCGGCGGTGATCCGGGCCGCCGTCAAGCAGGAGGGCCTGCAACCGATCGTCGAACGGATCGCGGGCGAGAAGCCGGCGCCGAACTGATGGGCGAGACCTTCAAGGAGTTGGCCCTCAGCGGGCCGCTGCTGCTCGCCATGGGCGCGGCGGCGCTCGCCGGCCTGGTCAGTTTCCTCTCCCCGTGTGTGCTCCCACTGGTCCCCGGCTACCTCTCGTACGTCACCGGCCTCGCCGGCACCGACCTCGAAGGCCGCGCGAAGGCTGGCACCCTGGCAACGCCGAAGGCCCCGCTCGACACCGCCGCCGAGCCCGACGGCGGCGGGAATGTGGCGGTGCGGGAGCGGATCGTCCAGGTCGGCGCGGTCAAGGGCCGGGTGCTCGCGGGCACGCTGCTCTTCATCGCCGGCTTCACCGCCGTCTTCGTCGCCACCGCGATCCTGTTCGCCGGCATCGGCCGGGTCTTCTTCGAGTACGAGCGGCAGCTGGAGATCGTCGTCGGCGCGCTGATCATCGTGCTCGGGTTCGGCTATCTCGGGTTGATCCCCGCACTGCAACGGGAGTTCCGGATCTCTCGGCTGCCGTCGGCGGGGCTGCTCGGCGCACCGGTCTTCGGCGCGGTCTTCGCACTCAGTTGGGTGCCCTGCACCGGGCCCACGCTCGGCGCGGTGATGGGGATGGCCACCGCGTCCGGCCAGAGTGACCGCGCCGTGGTGCTCGCCGTGGCGTACTGCCTCGGGCTGGGGATACCGTTCATCGTCTTCGGGCTGGGCTTCCAACGCCTGCTCGGGGTCTTCCGCGCCGTCCGGCGCAACAGCCGCTGGGTCACCCGGGTCGGCGGCGCCCTGCTCATCCTGATCGGCCTGGCGCTGGTCACCGGCGGATGGCAGAGCTTCGTGATCTGGTTGCAGACCACCGTCGGGGTGGGCGAGGTGAGCATCTGATGACCGTCGTCGACGACCGGCCGGAGACCGAGGCCCCGGCGCCCCGGCGCCGGCCCAACCGGTTGTTGGCGCTGCTGCGCAACTCGTGGCGGCAGCTGACCAGCATGCGTACGGCGCTGATCCTGCTCTTCCTGCTCGCGGTCGCCGCCATCCCCGGCTCGGTGCTGCCGCAGCGTGGGGTCAGCCCGGAGAGGGTCAACGAGTACTTCATCGACCACCCGGACCTGGCCCCTCGACTGAACCAGATCGGTGCGTTCGAGGTCTTCGGCTCGGTCTGGTTCTCCGCGATCTACCTGCTGCTGTTCACCTCCCTGATCGGCTGCATCACCCCCCGGCTGCGTGACCACGTCCGGGCGTTGCGGTCCCGGCCGCCGGCCGCGCCGAAGCGGATGGCCCGGCTGCCGCAGCACACCGTGCTGCCCGCCCCGCCCGGTGGGGCGGCGGCGATCGCCGAGGTGCTGCGCAAGCGGCGCTGGCGGGTGGAGGTGCGCGGCGACGAGGTCTCCGCCGAGAAGGGCTACCTCAAGGAGACCGGGAACCTGCTGTTCCACACCTCGCTGATCGCGGTGCTGATCGGCGTCGCGCTCGGCTCGTGGTACGGCTGGAGCGGCAACCGCCTGCTGGTGGCCGGCGCGGACAACGCCTTCTGCAACACCCGGCAGCAGTACGCCGAGGCGAAGCTCGGCCCCCAGGTGGACAGCGCGGACCTACCCCGCTTCTGCCTGCGGTTGGACGACTTCGAGGCCCGGTTCCTGCCGTCCGGCCAGCCGGAGTTCTTCAACGCCACGGTGGCCGTCGACGGCCCGGACGAGCCGACCCGCAGCGCTGACTTCTCGGTGAACTCGCCGCTGCGGCTGAACGACGCGAACGTCTACCTGCTCGGTCACGGGTACGCCCCGGTGATCCGCTACACCGACCGGTTCGGCAACAGCCAGATCAGCGACGAGCCGTTCCTGACGACCGGCGACATGGGTCTGACCAGCGAGGGGCTGGCGGCCTTCCCGGACGCGAACGTCGACCCGGCCACCGGCAAGCGGGCACCGGATGAGCAGATGGCGTTCACCGGCATCTACCTGCCCACGGGACCCGAGCAGGCGCCGTTCGTCCGCTCGCAGTACCCGACCGAGCGCAACCCGATGCTGAACCTGGTCGCCTACCGGGGCAACCTCGGCCTGGACGCGGGCATCCCCGGCTCGATCTACCAGCTCGACCAGCGGCAGGTACGGACCGGCAAGGTCCAGGAGGTCGGCACCAAGCTGCTCCGCAAGGGCGAGACCTGGACGTTGGACGACGGCACGACTGTCGAGTTCCTGGGCACCGAGCGGTACGTGACCCTCTCCATCCGGCACGATCCCGGCTCGACGCCGCTGTTGATCAGCTGTGGCTTCCTGCTGGTCGGGCTGATGGGCTCGCTGTTCGGGCGTCGCCGCCGGGTGTTCTTCCGGGTGATGCCGGCCGACCCGGCGGAAGGATCTCCGACGGGCGGTAGTAGCTTGATGGAGGTTGGTGGCTTGCCGCGCACCGACTATCCAGGGTTCGCCGACGAGTTCGCTCAACTCGTCGCCGCGGTCAGCGGTGACGAACGGGCGGCCGAGCGGGCCGGCGCGAGCGCTGACTCCAGTGACCGGACCGGCGTGCGAGAAGGAGCCGAGTGATGTCCGCACTCTCCGACAATCTGGTGACCTTCGCGATCCTGGCGTATCTGGTCGCGATGATTGGCCACGCCGTGGAGTACGCGCTGGGCAACGCGCGTACCCGGGTCGCCGTGGCGGCTCCGGTCCGCGAGCTGGTGGGAGCCGGCGGCGGCGCTGTTCCGACGCCGCCCGCGCCGGTGCAGCCGTCGACCGCGGCCGACCGCTCGGCGCGGCGTGCCCGCCTAGCGGGCCTGATCGCGGTGGGCGCCACCGCCGTCGCCGCTGTGCTGCACCTGGCGGCGCTGGTCACTCGCGGCCTCGCCGCAGACCGGATGCCCTGGGGCAACATGTACGAGTTCGTGCTCACGGTGACGTTCATCGGGGTCGTGGCCTGGCTCGTGGTGCTCTGGAAGCGACCGTCGCTGCGCAAGCTCGGGCTGTTCCTCACCCTGGTGATGGTGCTGCTGGTGGCCACGGCCGAGCTGGTGCTGTACGTGCCGATCGTGCCGCTGGTGCCAGCTCTGAACTCGTACTGGTTCGTCATCCACGTCTCGACCATCGTCTTCGCGTCCGGCATCTTCCTGCTCGGTGTGGTGCCGGCGGTCGGCTTCCTGATGCGCAACGGGTACGAGCAGGGCAAGCGGAGCTTCCCGTACACCCTGGCGAAGCGGCTGCCCGGCGCGGCCGGCCTGGAGCGGTTGACCTTCACGCTGCACGCCTTCGCCTTCCCGGTCTTCACCTTCGCGGTGATCGCCGGTGCCATCTGGGCCGAGGCGGCGTGGGGTCGGCCGTGGGGCTGGGACCCGAAGGAGACCTGGGCGTTCATCTCCTGGGTCGTCTACGCCGGTTACCTGCACGCCCGGGCCACGCCCAGCGTGAAGCGCAACGTGGCCACCTGGCTGGCGGTGCTCGGCTTCCTCACCGTGCTGATGAACCTGTTCGGCGTGAACATCTTCTTCACCGGCCTGCACTCGTACGGCGGCCTGGACTGATCACCCGCGGGGCGCGGCCGGTGGCCGGGCCGCCGGTCGTCAGCGTTGCCTCCAGACCGGAGGCAGGTCGAGCGCCTCGTCGATCGCGTCGAGCACCTCCGGCCTGTCCGCCCCGGCGCTGCGCAGCAGGTCGAGGACGGCCATCCGGAGCTGACCGATCATCGTGCTGACCGGCAGTGGCTGCTCGTGCCGGAGCAACGGTGTCATCGCCCGAGCGGTGTCGACCGCGATGACGCCCGCCCGGTCGACGTGCTGGTCGGCCGTGTCGCGGTCGCCCGCGACGACGGCGACGAGCACCGCGGCGGCACATGTCGTCAACTCGTGCAGCGCGGTCAGCGCGGTTCCGAGCTGGGTCGGCACCGGATCTGGCAGACGGGTGACCGTCACCGTCAGGCGCGCCAGCGTCCGGATGTTGCGGACGGCGTAGTCGACATGGTCGACGGCAGCCCGCACGGCCTGGATACGCGGGCGGCTGTGCCGGTCCCAGGGCGCGAGACGCAGGTTCTCCTCGGCGACCAGCACGGCCCTGCGCAGCGCCTCGGTGCGCGAGTCCAGTTGCCGGGCCCGGTCGAACACGGCCTGAGCCGTCTGCTCATCGTGTCGCCGCAGCGCCTGCCGGATGCCGTCCACCACCCCGGAGAGCTCCGTGAACGCCTGCCGTCCCTCGGTCTCGAGCGGAGCCAGCGGCGAGCGTCCGACGGCGATCTGACTGATCAGCAGCGCGATCGAGCCGCCGATCAGCGCGTCGTAGAAGCGGGTGGGTGCCACCTCCTGGTTGCCCGGGGGAACCACGGCGACCAGGAAGAGCGCGGACATGGTCAACTGGTTCCGGACGACGCCTGCGGCCCCGGCGGCGACCGAGAGCCCGACCGCGACCAGGACGACGACGAAGATGGCGGCGGTGGAGCGGGCGCCGAGTGCCTCGATGGCGACTTCGCCGGTGAGTGCCCCGACGGCGATCCCGATCAGGACCTGGACCGCCTTGCGCAGTCGTACGCCCCGGGACTGGGCCAGCACGATCAGCGCTGCGGCCGGGGCGAAGAACGGCCCGCTGTCGTTGTCGCCGCCGCCGAGGAGACGGCTGGCGACGAACCAGGACGCGGTCGCGGCCAGCGTCACCTGCGCCACCAGCGGCCAACCGGTACGCAGGCGACCCCAGGCGCTGCGCAACCAGCTCGTCATCCGGGACACGTCGGTCTCCCTCGTCGTCCTCGCCGGCTGGTTAACGACTCGACTCGGATGCCGGTGACCGGGCTTGCCAGCCGCGCAGCGTGCGGTCCACCTGAACGGTGACCTGGTAGGCCACCTCGGGCACGTCGGCCAGCTCGATCCGTTCGGCGCGCAGCGCAAGCTGGGCGTGCAGCTCCCGGGCGATGGCGTCGCGTAGCTCGACCAGCAGGGGCGACAAACCGTCCGGGTCGCCGACGACGTAGGCATCCGACATGCCTTCCAGGCTGCGCCCCGGCCGGCGAGGCACGCCAGGGCCGGTGAGATTCGTCCGCTCTGCTTGACCCGCGCCACGTCGGCGATGTCGCGGTATCCCGCGCCGAGGACGCCGCCAGGTCGGCGATGGTGCGATGTCCCGCGCCGGGGACGCCGCCAGGTCGGCGATGTTGCGGTGTGCCGCGCCGACGACACCGCCAGGTCGGCGATGTTGCGGTGTGCCGCGCCGGGGACAGCGCCACGTCGGCGATGTTGCGATGTCCCGCGCCGACGACGCCGCCAGGTCGGCGATGTTGCGGTATCCCGCGCCGGGGACGCCGCCAGGTCGGCGCCATGGTGTCGATCAACCCTGGCGCGGTCAGTCGCCGAACCAGCCCGGTACGTCGAGTCGGAACCAGTTGGCGGCGGCCATCGTCCGCAGGTCGTCCTCCAGGGCGTCGACCCGCTCCGGGCCGAGGGTTTCGGCCCACCGCTCGCGCAGCCGGTCGAAGATCTCCGCCGAGCGGCGCAATCCGTCGACACCGCGCGGGGTCATCATGACCAGCCGGCGGCGGGCGTCCCGGGGGTCGTCGACCCGTTCCAGGTAGCCGACGGCGACCAGCCGGTCGACCGTCTTGCCGGCTGCCTGTTTGGAGATGCCCAGCCGCTGGCCCAACTCGGTGGCGGTGGTGCCGTCCATCCCGACCGCCTGGAGCACGAAGCCGTGCAGCGGACGCAGCTCGGGATGCCCCTGCCGGGCCAGCTCGGCGTGCAGGTCGTCGATCAGCGTGCGGAAGCCGGCGAGCAGCAGCAGCGGGAGCTGGAAGCCGGGGCGGGCGGGATCAGCGGTTGCCATGTTCGACAACCACGTTTACTATTTCGTCAACCACGTTGACCATCCTACGGGTCCACGGACAACGTGGCGCTCCCGCCCCGCTGCTGAAAGCAGGTAAACCCGTGCCCGTCTTCACCGCACACACCGCCGAGACCGCCCCCGCCGCCGCCCGATCGACCATCGAGGGCGTACGCCGCCGGTTCGGCTGGCTGCCCGCCCCGGTGGCGCTGATGGCCGACTCGCCACAGTTGCTCGCCGGCTTCCTCACCGCCAACGCGGGCTTCGAGCAGACCGATCTCTCGCCGCTGGAGCGGGAGGTCGTCGTTCTCGCCGTCGCCACCACCAACGAGTGCCACGTCTGCGTCGCCCTGCACACCGGCACGCTCACCCGGCTCGGCGCGACCGCTGAGTTGATCACCGCGCTGCGGGCCGGCACGGCGCTTCCGGAGCCACGGCTGGAAGCGCTGCGCCGCTTCACGCTGGCCGTGCTCGACCACCGGGGTGCGGTGCCCGACGACGAGCTGGACGACTTCCTGACCGCCGGCTACCAGCCCCGGCACGCGTTGGACGTGGTGCTCGGCGTCGGCGCGTACACCATGTCGACCTTCGCCAACCGGCTCACCCGGGCACCGCTCGACCCGCCGCTGGCCGCGCACGCCTGGACGCCCGCGGCCTGATCGGGAACGCCTGCCGGCCGCCCACCTCGATGCTCGAGACCACGTTCCGGCTCGCGGCCCTCTCCGCGCTGCACTGCTCAGGACGCCCCGAGGAAGTCGCGCAGCAGGGCGAGCATCTCGTCCGGGCGCTCCTCGTACAGCCAGTGCCCGCAGTCCTCGATCACCTCGCCGCGGACCGTGTCGGCGTACCGGCGAACCTGCTCGGCGACCTGCCTACCGAGGCTGGCCGCCGCGCCGACGGCCAGCACCGGCATCGTCAGCTTCGTGTCCCGGTACGCCACGTTGTCGGCGATGTCCTGCTCGAACGCCCGGAAATAGGCGAAGCTGGCCCGCAGATGCGCCGGGTCGCGCAGATGGTTCGCGAACTCCTCGATGTCCGGCGCGGCGATGCTGCCCTTGCGCACCATCAGGGCGTCGGTGAACCGGTCCACCCAGAGCGACTCCCGCCCACTGACCAGCTCCTCCGGAAGCCCGTTGCCGATGGAGAAGTAGCCGAAGTTCCACACCCCAGGCCCGGCCGAGGTGAGCGCGGGGAACGTGTAGATGCTCTCGTCGGGGATCGGCGCTTCGCTGAGCACCAGCCGACTCACCCGCTGCGGATGGGCGGCGGCGTACGCGTACGCCACCATCGTCCCCAGGTCGTGCCCGACCAGCCGAAGGTCACTGTCCAGGCCGAGCTGGTCGAGTAGTCCGTGCAGGTCGGCGGCGACCGTCTTCTTGTCGTACCCGCCGTCCGGGGCCTCGCTTCCCCCGAAGCCGCGCAGGTCGGGCGCGACCACGTCAAAGGAGCGCCCCAACTCGGGCAGCAGGTGCCGCCACATGTACCAACACTGCGGATACCCGTGCAGCAGCACCAGCGGCGGGCCGGCACCGCCTCGGACGTAGTTCATGGTGATCTGGCCGACCCGTGCCCGTTGCTCGGTGAACCCCGCCGGGACCCGCTCCCCGCCCATCGCCGCCTCCGTCCACCGTCCGCCAGTGCGCGTCCGTCTGCCGTCTGCCCGCGCGCGTCCGTCTGCCGTCCGCCCGTGCGCCGTCATGCCGTCTGCCCGCGCGCGCCGTCTGCCCACCGCCTGGCCGGCTACCCGCTTAACCGCCCGCCATGCCCGCCAGGTGCGGGCCCTGCTCCTTGATCCACCCGGCTTCCATGAAGTCGCGGTGTCCTGCGGCCTGGGACACCGCGGTTTCATGAAGCCCGAGTGGATCTAGGCTCGCCGCCGCCTGCCGCCGCCGCCCGCCAACCCCGCCTGCCGCCCGTGGCTGGCGGCTGTCCGCCGCCTGCCGGTTGGTGCTCACGGCGGGCAATCGCGAGCGTCACAGCACCCGGCTTGGGCCGGGCGGGAGCCGGTGCGGGAGACTGGGCGACATGGCGGCTCGTGGCTTCCCGTACACCGATCTCAAGGACTTCCTCGCGGCGCTGGAGCGCGCGGGGGAGCTGCGCCGGGTCGACGTCCCGGTCGACCCCACCCTGGAGATCAGCGAGGTGGTCACCCGCACCGTGCGCGCAGGCGGCCCGGCGCTGCTCTTCGAGCGCCCGACCCGGGGCGAGATGCCGGTGGCGATCAACCTGTTCGGCACCGAGAAGCGGATGGCGATGGCGCTCGGGGTGGAGAACCTCGACGAGATCGGCGCGCGGATCGGCGAGATGCTCAAGCCGGAGCTGCCGCAGGGCTTCTCGGGCGTGATGGGCGGGCTCGGCAAGGTCATGCAGCTCAAGTCCATGCCGCCGAAGAAGGTCAAGACGGCCCCCTGCCAGCAGGTGGTCTACCGCGGCGACGACGTCGACCTCAACCGGCTGCCGGGGCTGCAGGTCTGGCCGGGGGACGGCGGGATCTTCCACAACTTCGGGCTGACCCACACCAAGCACCCCGAGACGGGCAAGCGCAACCTCGGGCTCTACCGCCTCCAGCAGCACTCGCACAACACCATCGGCATGCACTGGCAGATCCACAAGAACTCCACGGCGCACCACGCGGTCGCCGAACGGCTCGGGCAGCGGCTGCCGGTGGCGATCGCCATCGGTGCCGACCCCGCGGTCGCCTACTCGGCCAGCGCGCCGCTGCCGGCCGACATCGACGAGTACCTGTTCGCCGGCTTCCTCAGCGGCGAGCGGGTCGAGATGGTCGACTGCCTGACCGTGCCGCTACAGGTGCCGGCGCACGCGCAGATCGTGCTGGAGGGCTACATCGAGCCGGGCGAGCGGCTGCCGGAGGGCCCGTTCGGCGACCACACCGGCTTCTACACGCCGGTCGAGCCGTTCCCGGTGATGCACATCGAAGCGATGACCATGCAGCGCAACCCCGTCTACCACTCGATCGTCACGTCGCAGCCGCCGCAGGAGGACCACGGTCTCGGCAAGGCCACCGAGCGGATCTTCGCACCACTGCTGCGCTTCCTGATCCCGGACATCGTCGACTACAACCTGCCCGCCGCCGGGGTCTTCCACAACTGCGCGATCGTGTCCATCCGTAAGCGCTACCCGAAGCATGCCCAGAAGGTGATGAACGCGATCTGGGGCGCGCACATGATGTCGCTGACCAAGCTGATCGTGATCGTCGACGAGGACTGCGACGTGCACGACTACAACGAGGTGGCCTTCCGCGCCTTCGGCAACGTCGACTACTCGCGCGACCTGCTGCTGACCGAGGGCCCGGTGGACCACCTCGACCACGCGTCGTACCAGCAGTTCTGGGGCGGCAAGGCGGGCGTCGACGCGACCCGCAAGCTGCCCACCGAGGGCTACAACCGCGGCTGGCCGGAGGGGATGACCATGAGTCCCGAGGTCACGTCCCTGGTTGACAAGCGCTGGAAGGAGTACGGGATCTGATGGTGGTCCTCGACGCACCGGCCGAGAAGCCGGGCCGGGTCAAGTCGTTCCTGAAGCTCGTGGCGATCGAGCACTCGGTGTTCGCGTTGCCGTTTGCTTTCCTCTCCGCGCTGACCGCCATGCAGGTCAACGGCGGGCGGGTGCGGTGGTGGGACCTGCTGCTGATCACCGTGGCGATGGTCGGGGCGCGGACGTTCGCGATGGCCGCCAACCGGATCCTCGACCGGCGGATCGACGCACGGAACCCACGTACCGCCGGGCGGGAGCTGGTCACCGGGGCGGTGAGCGTGCGGACGGCCTGGACCGGCGCGGCCGTCGCGTTGGTGGTCTTCCTCGCCGCCGCCGCCCTGCTCAACCCGCTCTGCCTGGTGCTCGCGCCGCTCGCCGTGGTGCCGCTGGTCGTCTACCCGTACGCCAAGCGGTTCACCAACTGGCCGCACGCGGTCCTCGCGGTTGCCCAGGCGGTCGGCCCGGTCGGCGCCTGGCTGGCGGTCACCGGCACCCTGGACGGCTCCTGGCCGGCCTGGCTGCTCGGTGCCGCGGTCGGGCTGTGGATCGGCGGCTTCGACCTGATCTACGCCTGCCAGGACTCCGAGATCGATCAGGAGATCGGCGTGCACAGCGTGCCCGCCCGGTACGGTCGGCGCTTCGCGCTGCACGCCTCCACGATCGCGCACGTGGTGACCTTCGCGCTGTTCATCTGGTTCGGCGCGTTGATCGGCTTCGGCTGGCTCTGGTGGATCGGGCTGGCGTTGACCGCGGTCGCGTTCGGCTACCAGCACCTGGTGGTCACCCCGACCGACCTGAGCAAGGTCAACCGGGCGTTCTTCACCGCCAACGGGTTCGTCGGCATCGCGCTGTTCGTCTTCGCTCTGCTCGACCTGGTGATCCGGCTCGACCTACGTCCCTGAGGCTGGCTACGCGGTGCCGGCGGGGTAGCGGGCGCTCTCCAAGGTCCAGTCGATGGTGCCGCGGACGGCGTACGCGACCCCGTCGAGATGGTCGGTGACCGCCTCGTCCAACATCGGACCGAACGACGGCACCGCGGCCCGCAACGCGACGAAGCGCCGCATCGACTCCCGCCAGCGCTCGGCCGCCCGTTCGACCGCCTCCGACGTCGGCACGGCCAGCTCGGCCTGCATGGCCAGGACCAGGCTGTGCCCGCCCGCGGTGGCCCGGTCCCGCTCCAACGAGGCCAGGTCGTTGTACCAGGAGAGCAGGTCGTTGCCGAGGTGGGCGATCTGGCGCAGCAGCGGGTGGTGGTAGACCGGGTCGGGCAGCGGTCGCCCGCTGGCGAACTCCACCAACGGGTACGACACCTCCGCCGCCGACGTCGCCCGACGCAGCTCGACGTACTCGTTGACGCTGGGCCGGCGGCCGGTCTCCTTGTTGACCGCCTCCTGCCAGGTGCCGTCGAGGTGCCGGGCCACCGCGTCAGCGAAGCGCAGCCGCCACCGGGCCGGCATCCGGCGACGCGGCTCCCGCCAGGCCAGCACCAGCAGCCGCCGTAGCGGGCCGGTCAGCCCGGCCTGGCGCAACCGGGGACCGTCGTGCAGCAGCGCCAGCGTGCCGTTGCGCAGCGCGCGGATCTGCTCCGGTGCGAGCCGGGCCGGCCCGTCGCAGGCGTCGTCGACCAGGAAGAACCAGGTGAACAGTGCGGTCAGCACCCGCAGGTCGGCTTCGGTCGCGTCCGGGTAGAGCCTCCCGGCGTACCGGGCGAAAGCCCCCCGGGACAGCCGGTGCAGCGCGGCGTCGTCCAGTGGGAGGCCAAGCTCGGGCAGCAGGCCGAGCAGCCACTCCTGCACGCGGTCGGCGTGCGGTGAGAGCCGGGACGGGATCGGACATTCGGCACGCAGCGCCCAGAGGATCTCGCCGGTCGTCACCGATGCCTCCTGTGCGAGATGATCCGGTGCGAATCGCCACTGGAGCATGTCAGGTGACCGGGATGCACAGGTACCCGCCGGATATGTCGGACCCACCATCCTCGGGGGTGCTCACTGGCCGGCCAGCCGGACCAGGCAGGCTGGGGGGATGCGGGAACCATGGGTGGTCGGGGTCTCCGGGGCTTCGGGTACGCCGTACGCGGCGGCCGTCATCGGAGGGCTGCTCGACGCGGGCGAGCCGGTGGACCTGATCGTGTCCCGGGCGGCACGACTCACCGTGCTCGACGAGACCGGCCGACCGTTCCGCGACGGGCACTGGGCCGAGGACCTCACCGCCTGGCTCGACCGGGACCTGACCGGTGCGGATGTGCGGCACTGGCCGGCTGGCGACCTGGCCGCCGGGCCGAGCAGCGGCTCCTACCGGGTACGCGGGATGGCCGTGGTCCCGGCCAGCACGGCAGCCTGCGCGGGTATCGCGATCGGGCTCTCCAAGGACCTGTTGCAGCGCGCCGCCGAGGTCAACCTCAAGGAACGCCGACCCCTGGTGGTGGTGCCCCGGGAGACACCGGTGACCCGCAGCCACCTGGAGCACCTGATCGCCCTGCACGACGCCGGCGCGGTGGTGCTGCCAGCCAGCCCCGGCTTCTACGGAGCCGGCGCGGCGGCCAGCGCACAGCAGTTGGTCGACTTCGTGGCCGGCAAGGTGCTGGACGCGCTCGGCGTCCCACACACTCTGTTCCGACGGTGGTCCGGCCAGCTCGGCGCGGCCCGGAGCTGAGCCGCCCGCTCAGCGAGCATCGGCCTTCCGCTCAACGTGCCTCGTGGTGCCGTCTGGCAGTCCGCAGAAGCGGGACGCGGACCGGACTGGTGTCCGGTCCGCGTGACGTTGTCCGCACCAGTTCAATACATGCCGGCGTTGGCCGGACCCGGCCCGGTGGATGCTGCCGGCCCCACATTGCGTGGCTTTCCGACCTCGTCCACCTCGTCCAGCATGCCCTCCCCCTCAAGCAGGGCTCGCACCTCGGATTCCCGAAACCGGCGATGCCCGCCTGGAGTCCGGATGCTTCCTATCCGGCCGGCCGCCGCCCATCTCGTCACAGTCTTCGGGTCCACCCGAAACAGCGCGGCGACCTCACCCGGTGTCAGCAGGCGATCTCCAGTGTCCACAGCCCCCTCCTCGCGTCGACGAAGCCCCTGGCTGAACACACTGCCCCCGGCTGGTGCGAGCCCAGAGCCGTCATGAGGGACGTATGGCAATTACAGCACCAGGGACCTGGCCTGTCCGCCAAACGCGAAAAATGCACTGACTTGGAAGTTAGTAAATGGTACTGGTGCAACCCCTGCTTTGACCGTCGGTTTGTTAACACTTACTCACTGCTCAGTCCAACGGATGCCGAAGGCACCGCGTTACGCCTAACCGGTTAAGGTCACTCTCCGTGGACGCCATCGACCTGAGCCTCGTCGACCTGCTGCGCGGCAACGCCCGCCTCTCGTACGCCGAGTTGGCCCGGCAGGTGGGCCTCTCCGCCCCGGCCGTTCACGAGCGGGTCGGCAAGCTGGAGAGCAGCGGCGTGATCCGTGGCTACCGCGCGGACGTGGCGCCGGAGGCGATCGGGCTGGGTGTCACCGCGTTGATCGGCATCGTCGAGGACTCCGGCGCGGACAGCGACGACATGCTGGAGTCGCTCCGGGTACTGCCCGAGATCGAGTCCTGCTACTTCATGGCCGGCGTGGAGTCGTTCCTGCTCAAGGCGCGGGTCGGCACGATCGCCGAGCTGGAGCAACTGATCGTGCGGCTGAACCGGACCCCCGGGGTCGCCTCCACCCGCACCGCCATCGCGCTCTCCACGAAGTGGGAGAACCGCCCCCAGCCCGTCGGCCCGCACGCGGCCTGACAGCCGCTGGTGTCGCCCGGTTGGTCGGCGGTAGCGTGCGCCGATGACCCGACCGGGACGTCGAGTGGCCGTGGTGACCGGCGCTGCCGGAGGTCTGGGCCACGCCATCGCCACCGCGCTGCACGCCGACGGCTGGTCGGTGCTGCTCACCGACCTCGACCCGGCGGCGGTGGCCACCGCCGCAGCACCGCTCGGCGGATGGTCTGCCGCCTTGGACGTCCGGGACGAGGACGGCTGCGCCGACATCGCCGCGACCGCGGCGAGCCGGGGCGACCTCGCCCTCTGGGTCAACAACGCCGGCATCCTGGTCACCGGGCCATCGTGGGAGCACGACGGCCCGACCCGCCGCCGGGTGCTCGACGTGAACGTCCTCGGCGCCATGAACGGCACCCTCGCCGCGCTGGCGGTGATGCGCGAGCAGGGCCACGGCCACGTGCTCAACGTCGTCTCGCTGGCCGGGCTGGTCGCCGCGCCCGGCGAGACGGTGTACGCGGCCAGCAAGCACGCCCTGCTGGCGTTCAGCCTCGGTACCCTGTCCGACCTGCGGATGGCCGGTTACCGCCGGGTGCACGTCTCCTGCCTCTGCCCGGACGGCATCTGGACTCCGATGCTGCACGACCGGCTGGACGACCCCGGGGCGCTGGCCTCGTTCACCGGGTCGATGCTGACCGCGCAGCGGGTGGCAGCCCGGGCAGTCCGGCTGGCCCGCCGGCCCCGCCCGGTGGTCAGCCTGCCCCGCTGGCGGGGAGCGCAGGTGCGCCTGCTGGACGCCCTGCCCGGGCTGGCCGTCGCCCTGACCCCGCTCGTCCAGGCCGCAGGCCGGGCCGGTCAGCGCCGCCAACGTCGCCGGACCGCGTCGCCGGACCGGCGCTGACCACCTCTGGCCTGCTTGCTACGTTTCCGGCGTGACTCATCTCGACCGGTCCGACGAGGCCAGCCGGACCTGGGTGACGGAGGCGATCGCCGCCGTCGAGGCGGACGCGAACCGCTCGGCCGACACCCACCTGCTGCCGTTCCCGCTCCCCAGGGCATGGGGGATCGACCTCTACCTCAAGGACGAGTCGTCACACCCCACCGGCTCGCTGAAGCACCGGCTGGCCCGCTCACTCTTCCTCTACGGTCTCTGCAACGGCTGGATCGGGCCGCGCACCACGATCGTCGAAGCGTCGTCGGGCTCCACGGCGGTCTCCGAGGCGTACTTCGCCCGGATGCTCGGTCTGCCGTTCATCGCGGTGATGCCCGCCTCCACCTCGCCGGAGAAGATCGCGCAGATCGAGTTCCAGGGCGGCCGGTGCCACCTGGTGGACGACCCCGCGACCGCGGTGGTCGAGGCCCGCTGGCTCGCGGAGGACTCCGGCGGGCACTTCATGGACCAGTTCACCTACGCCGAGCGGGCAACCGACTGGCGGGGCAACAACAACATCGCCGAGTCGATCTACGCCCAGCTGGAACTGGAGCGGCACCCGATCCCCGCCTGGGTCGTGGTGGGCGCCGGCACCGGGGGCACCAGCGCGACAATCGGCCGGTACGCCCGTTACCGCCGGCTTGCCACCAGGCTCTGCGTGGTCGACCCGGAAAACTCCGCGTTCTACCCGGCCTGGATGGCCGCCGACTGGTCGGTGCGTACCGGGAAGGGCTCCCGGATCGAAGGGATCGGCCGTCCCACCGTGGAGGCCTCGTTCGTGCCCTCGGTGGTGGACCGGATGGTCCAGGTGCCGGACGCGGCGTCACTGGCCGCCATGCGCGCCGGATCGGCGCTGCTCGGTCGCCGGGTTGGCGGCTCCACCGGCACCAACCTGTGGGGTGCGTTCGGCCTGATCGGCGCGATGCTCGCCGAGGGCCGCACCGGCTCGGTGGTCACGCTGATCTGCGACCCAGGCGACCGGTACGCCGACACGTACTACGCCGACGACTGGGTGGCCGCCCAGGGTCTCGACCTGAAGCCGCACCTGGCCACGATCGAACGCTTCCTGGCGAGCGGCGCCTGGCCGGTCTGAGCCCTGCCCGCGCCGTTCAGCGCGGGTCGATCCGTTCGGCCAGCCCGGGGTAGCGCACCACGTAGCCGCTGTCGTCCAGATCGATGTCGGCCGTGAAGGTGCCGCTGGCGAACCGCACCCGACCCGGCCCGAGCCCGGTGTAGATCTGCTCGGCCGGCACCACCTCCAAGCCGGGCAGCAGCACCCACGCGACGGTGATCCGGTGTGCCAGGTCGGCCGGCTCGGCGGCCAGCCCGAGCCGGTGGACCGGCAAGGAGTTGAACAGCGGCGAACCGCTCAGGTCGACGTCGAGCGCGTCGGCCAGCCGGTCCGGGTCATCTGTGCCCGGCAGACCGGCCCGGGGATGACCGGCCGCGACCAGCGCCGCGTCCAGGTTGCCCTGCTCCGCGGTGGTCACCCGCCACCGGTCCGTGGCCCGCTCCAGCGTCACTCTGCGCAGCCAGCCCAGCCCTTCGGCCTCGACCTCGACCCGGGCGGTGGTCCAGTCCGGCGTGGTGGTCAGGTGGTAGCGAGCGGTCCAGGGGATCGGGTCCACGGCGAGCAGGGTTCCCCGGGCCGACAACCCGTGGCCGTCGTCGAGCAGGACCTGCTCGCTGCCGGCGGTGTCCGTCCGGGACCAGAAGATCGACTTCGGCATGGTCGGCATGAGCGGGACGTTACGCGACCGGGACGGCATCGGCAGGGCATGCGCGAACGCCGCCGCGAAGCGTGTGCTCCGCGACGGCGTTCGGTAGATCAGTGGATCAGTGGATCAGTAGGTACGCGCCGGCGGTCGCCCGCCAAAACCGCGCCGGTCGTCACGCGGCCGGTCGTCCCGAACACGGCTCTCCGGGCGGAAGCCACCCCGGGCGTCCCGGTCGCCGAAGCGCCGCTCGCCGGTCGGGCGGTCGCCCTGGTGCCGCTCGCCCTGAGGGCGGTCGCCTCGGCCGTCCCGGTCACCGAACTGCGGCCGGTCACCAAACCGCCGCTCGCCCTGCGGCCGGTCACCGTAACCCCGGGTGTCCCGATCGCCGTGACGCCGGTCGCTGGCAGGCCGGTCGCCGTAGCCCCGCTCGCCCTGCGGACGGTCGCTGTGCTGCCGGTCACCCTGCGGCCGGTCGCCGTACTGGCGGTCGCCCTGTGGGCGGTCGCTGTAACGGCGCTCGCCGGTGGGTCGGTCGCCGTACTGGCGGTCACCCTGTGGGCGGTCGCCGTACTGGCGGTCGCCCTGTGGGCGGTCGCTGTAACGGCGCTCGCCGGTCGGCCGGTCGCCGTACTGGCGGTCACCCTGCGGCCGGTCGCCGTACTGGCGGTCACCCTGTGGGCGGTCGCTGTAACGGCGCTCGCCAGTCGGCCGGTCGCCGTAGCGGCGCTCGCCGGTGGGTCGGTCGCCGAACCGGCGCGGGCCTCCGGCCCGGTCGTCGAATCGACGCGGACCGCCGGAGCGGTCGCCGTAACCCCGGGGCTCTGCCTCAAGGCGAACCGGGACGCCGCTGGGTTCGCGGGCGCCGATCAGCTCGGCCAGCGCCGGGTCTCCGAGCCGGACCCGGGTCTCGGCCGGCGCGACGCCGGCCTTCTCCAGCATCGCCAGGGTGGTGCGGCGCTGCTTGGGCAGCACCAGCGTGGCGACCGCGCCCGACTCGCCCGCTCGGGCGGTGCGCCCTGCGCGGTGCAGGTAGTCCTTGGGGTCCTTCGGCGGGTCGACGTGCAGCACCAGGGTGACGCCGTCGACGTGGATGCCCCGAGCCGCCACGTCCGTGGCGACCAGCACGTTCATCCGGCCCTCACGGAACTCGGCCAGCGTCTTGGTACGCATCCGCTGGGTCTTGCCGCCGTGCAGGCCACCGGCGCGTACGCCGACCGCCGCGAGCTGCTCGACCAGCCGATCCACCCCGAGCTGGGTACGGGCGAAGACCATCGTCCGGCCGTCACGGGCGGCGATCGAGGCCGCCACCGGGAACTTCTCGTGCGGCGGGATCAACAGCATGTGATGGTCCATGGTGGACACCGAGGCGGTCGACGGTGCCGTGGAGTGGGTCACCGGGTCGGTCATGAACCGCCTGACCAACGCGTCGACGTCACCGTCCAGGGTGGCCGAGAAGAGCAGGCGCTGACCGTTTGCGGGCGTCTTCGCCAGCAGGTCGGTCACCTCGGGCAGGAAGCCCATGTCGGCCATCTGGTCGGCCTCGTCAAGCACCGTGACCTCGACGTCGTCGAGCTGGCAGATGCCCCGCTCGATCAGGTCGCCGAGCCGGCCCGGGGTGGCCACGATGACCTCCACGCCGCGCCGCAGCGCGTCGATCTGGCGGTCGTACGGGACGCCGCCGACGGCGGTCTTGAGGAAGATGCCGACGGCCTTGCCCAGCGGCACCAGGGCGTCGTTGACCTGCATGGCCAGCTCGCGGGTGGGGACCAGGACCAGGGCGCGGGGCCGCAGCGGCCGGGCCCGGTTGCGGTTGGCGAGCCGGGCGATCATCGGCAGGCCGAAGGCGAGCGTCTTGCCCGACCCGGTCTGGCCGCGGCCGAGCACGTCCCGGCCGGCGAGCGCGTCCGGAACGGTGGCCCGCTGAATCTCGAACGGGCTGGTGATGCCCTGCCGCGCCAGCGCGCGGACCAGCGGCTCGGGCAGGCCGAGTGCGGCGAAGTCGGGCTCAGTCGCCGTGGGCTCAGTCGCCGTGGACTCCGCCGGCGTGGACCCCGCCGGAGCGGGCTCGGCCGGTTGGGCGGCGGTCGCCGCCGGCGCGGTGCCGGCGTCGCTCGGAGCGGCGTCGAGCGGCTCCCGCGCGGTGTCGGTCGCCGCGGCTGCGTTGGAAACGGACGTAACGGTGCTGGGGTCAGCAGAGGTGGTCAACAAAAGCCTTTCGAGCGGGGCGCATCTTCGCGATGGCCTGCCGCGGCTGTGCCGCCGGATCGCCCGCAAGATCGCCCAGGGTCGCGCACCACGCGCGCCGGGTCAGTGATCTCAGCCAGTGTACGGCGGTCTGGCGAAGCCGCCAGCCGGTTGCCCGACGGTAGTGGGCGGACTCACCATCATTCCCGCTCGTCGGCTCACCCGTTGAGCACGCTGCCCACCAGACCGTCGAGGGCGTCGCCAGCCAGAAGAACGATCATGACACTGATCGCCACCAGCAGCCCCAGAGCGGCGGCCAGCACGATCATCACCCGGGCGTTACTGGACCGTTCGGCCGGCGTGTCCGCCCAGCCCTGGGCCAGGATGTGCCCGGTCAGGGAGCCTGAATTCTCCACCGCGTTGGCGGGAATCGCGATCGTGCTGAAACCCGGCCCCTCGCCGCTGCCGTAGACGGTGCCGGCCAGGTCGGAGCCACCGTCGCGCCGCCCACCGTGGGCACCGCCCGCAGCCCGTCCGGCAGGGCTACCCGACGGGCTGCCCGTCGGCACGATCGTTCGGGAGTTTCCGGTGCCATTCCCAGTCGAGCGGGGAGCGTCGGGGACGGACGGCGGCCAACTCGGCAGCGCTGGCGCGGGTACCACCGGCGGTGCGGAGGCGGGTGTCGCAACCCACCCACTGCTGGACCTCGGGCCAGCCGTCACTGGGGTGGACGGCCACCCGGCCGGTGGTGCGGAGACCGAAGCACTGGCCCGTACGCCGGGCGTGTCGGCCATCGCTGGCGGCGGCGGGAACGGCGGTGCCGGCATCGGGCCGGGCGGAGCTGGTGGCGCGGGCACCGGCGGACCGGGTGGCGGCATCGGCGGGCTCGGGACGGGCGGCGCCGGCGGACCCGGAATGGGCGGCACCGGCGAGGGCGGCGGTATGGGTGGACCCGGGACGGGAGGCACCGGACCGGGCGGCGGTGTGGGCCGTGGCCCCGGCGTCGGCATCGGGCCGGGCGGGTACGGCCCCGGACCCGGCGCGGGCTCCGGTTCGGGTGGCGACGGCTGAGTCGGCCCGGGGCCGGGTGGCGTGGGGGTCGGCTCCGGCTGCGCGGGCTCGGACGGCTCGGGGTTCACCGGGGCGGATCGGTAGACGGCGGGCGTGCCCACCCGGGGATCTGGGGTGCCCATGGCACGGGCCGTGCCCCGGCTGCTGCCGGGAACCGTGGCGCTGGCCCGGGCCGGCGCGGTCGAATCGTTCCGCTGCCCGGGCAACGGAACGTCGGCCGGGCTGGCCGAGCCGGTCGCACGGTAGGTGGTCGCGGTGACCGGAGCGCTGGCCGGCAGGTCACTGCGGAGAGCCCCGGCGGTCGCGACGCTGGCGCGGGCTCGCACCGGCGAGGCGGCCTTGTCCGGGCGAGCGTCGGAGGGCGCTGGCTGCCCGGCGGCCGTGTCAGGAACGTCCGTGGCGACGTCGGTGCCGGCGGGAGCGGCGTCGGAGGCGTCGTCGTCAGCGGTCTCGGCGGAGGCGCTGCTGGTGGCCGGGGCGGCATCGCTCGTGGCCGGGGCTGTGTCGCTGGTGGCCGGGGTCGTGCCGCTCGAGGCCGGGGTCGTGCCGCTGGTGGCCGGGACTGTGCCGCTGGTGGCTGTGCCGTTGGTGGCCGGGCCGGCGTCAGTGGCATCCGGGACGGCGTCGGTGGCGGGCACCGGGTCGGCGGTGCCCGGCCCTGACGGGTCGGCCCGGTCGACCACGGGGTCGACAGTCTCCGCCGGATCTCTCTGCTCGGCCATCTCCGCCCTCCGTGCCACGCTCGCACCCGGACCCGTGACGTCGAGTCGGATGTGCCTGGATGTCACGGTGCCACAGATCGCCCCGAGCGGACAGCCGGAGCCGGTCGTGGCGAATCAGCCGTCGGTGCTCGGGCTGCCCGTCGCGCTGCCGCTCCCTGTCGCGCTGCTGCTGGCCTTCGGCGTGGTCGTCGGGGACGTGCTGCCCGGCGCGCTGGCTGGTGCCGAGGGCAGGGTCGTCGGCGTGTTGCTCGGGCTGCTCGACTGGCTCGGCGAGGTGCTGCCGGTCGGCGTAGGCGTGGGCGTCGCGCTGCCGGTGGGCTTCGGGGTGGCTGACCCGGTCGGTGTCGGCGTGGGCTTCGTGGTGGGCGTCGGCTTGGTGGTGGGCGTGGGCTTCGTGGTGGGCGTGGGCTTCGTCGTCGGCGTCGGCTTCGTGGTGGGCGTCGCGCTCGGCGTCGGGACCGGCGGGGTCGGGACGGTCACGATGGGCCCCGGCACCGCGCCGATCACCCGGGTGGCGGCGTACAGCCGGGACCAGCCGACGACCGAGATCTTGACGACGTCCCCGGTGGTGGGCGCCTGCACCATCTTGCCGTTGCCGATGTACATGCCGACGTGGTGGATCGTCGTCCAGCTGCTGCCGGAGGCGAAGAAGAGCAGGTCGCCGGGGAGCAGCGCGCTCTGCGGCACGGTCCGGCTCCGGGTGGCCGCGTACTGGTCCCGGGAGACCCGGGGCAGGTCGAAGTAGTCGGCGCCCGACGACCGGTACGCCGCCCACATCAGACCCGAGCAGTCGAACTGGTTCGGACCCTCCTCGGACCACTTGTACGGGTCGCCGAGCTGGGCGAGCGCGTACCGGACCGCGGCCAGTGCCCGGGGGTGCGCGGCCATGCCGCTGATGTTCTGGCTGGAGACGTAGCCGGCGCCGATCTGCTGCTCGGTCGCTTCCTGCTGTCGTTCGATCTCGATCAGCTGGGCGGCGTTGTCGCGGCGCAGCTTGAGCAGGCTCGCCTCGGCCGTGCGCAGAGCCGTCTCGCCCGCGGTGAACTCCGCCTGGGCGGCGGCGAGCAGATCCTTGGCCTGGGTGTGCTTCTGGTAGGCGTCCTGCTCACCGACACGGGCACGGGACAGCTCCCCGGCCACTCCGGTGGTGCCGCCGTCGACCTTCTCGCCGCGGGTGATCTGCTGGAGGCGGCTCAGCCCCCGGATGTCCTCGGCGAACTCGCCGGGCGGCAGCGCGGCGGCCGCCTTGAAGGCGTCCGCGGCGGCGGAATCGGCCGCCTGCTGGGCCCGGAGCAGGGTGTCCTGCGCGGTCGCGAGCACCTTGCCGGCCGCGTCGAGCTGCGCCTGTGCGTCGGTGCGTTTCTGCTGGCTCACCAGCAACGCATCGCCGAGCGCGCCGACCTGGGCCTCACCCGCGGAGATGGCGGCGGCCAGCGGGCCGGTGCCAACGTTGACGACTGGCGGAACGGGCACGCCGGCGACGGGAGCACCACCGGGCAGCTGGAGTGCGCCGGTCACCGCCGGGCGGGAACCGCTGTCCGGAACGGTGGTGGGCAACCCTGGCTCGGCGTACGCGGGGGTGGCCAGCACGGCGGCGGCGATCGCGCCGAGCAGGGCGGCCCAGAGCTTCGGACGCAGCACCGGCGAGATCACCGGGCTCCGTCGTCGCTGCCGTCGCCCGCGCCCGCTGTCGACCATGCCGCTCCCCGTCCCGCCGCTCGTCGCCGCGCTGGGTGGGCGCGGTCGTCGGGACGGTACCAGTGTGTGTGTTCCGCCCCACCTTGTCTTACCGCACGCCGCTACAGATGTCGATGCGTCGCCGGGTTACGGGAAGCTGAGAGTCTGGTGAAGTGGGTCGCTGTCGCCGACCGCGCCGCCGGGGCTGTCGGCGTCCCGACGTACGCTCGACCGGGACCGCAGGTGGAAGGGACGTGCCATGGACGCCGGACTCAAGCGTGAGCTCGAAGCGAAGGTGTACGCCGGTGAGCGGCTGACCCGGGAGGACGGGGTCGCCCTCTACGACAGTGACGACCTGACCTGGTTGGGGCGGCTGGCTCATCACAAGCGCACCGAGCTCAACGGCGACCGGGTGATGTTCAACGTCAACCGGCACCTCAACCTGACCAACGTCTGCTCGGCGTCCTGTGCGTACTGCTCGTTCCAGCGTAAGCCGGGCGAGAAGGACGCGTACACGATGCGCATCGACGAGGCGGTCCGCAAGGCCAAGGAGATGGAGGATGAGCAGCTCACCGAGCTGCACATCGTCAACGGCCTGCACCCGACGCTGCCCTGGCGTTACTACCCGAAGGTGCTGCGCGAGCTGAAGGCGGCGCTGCCGAACGTCAAACTCAAGTGCTTCACGGCGACCGAGGTGCAGTGGTTCGAGAAGATCAGCGGTCTGAGCGCCGACGAGATCCTCGACGAGCTGATGGACGCCGGCCTGGAGTCGCTGACCGGCGGTGGCGCGGAGATCTTCGACTGGGAGGTCCGGCAGCACATCGTCGACCACGCCTGCCACTGGGAGGACTGGTCGCGGATCCACGCCCTGGCACACAGCAAGGGCATGAAGACTCCGGCCACGATGCTGTACGGCCACATCGAGGAGCCCCGGCACCGCGTCGATCACGTGCTGCGGCTGCGTGAGCTGCAGGACGAGACCGGCGGCTTCGCGGTGTTCATCCCGCTGCGCTACCAGCACGACTTCGTGGACTCGGCGGACGGCAAGATCCGTAACCGGATCCAGGCGCGCACCACGATGGCCTCGCCGGCCGAGTCGCTGAAGACGTTCGCCGTCTCCCGGCTGCTGTTCGACAACGTGCCGCACGTGAAGAACTTCTGGGTGATGCACGGTCTCTCGGTGGCCCAGCTCTCGCTGAACTTCGGCGTGGACGACCTGGACGGCTCGGTCGTCGAATACAAGATCACCCACGACGCCGACTCGTACGGCACCCCGAACACCATGCACCGCGACGACCTGCTGCACCTGATCTGGGACGCCGGTTTCCAGCCGGTCGAGCGGGACACCCGCTACAACGTGGTCCGGGAGTACGACAAGGCACCGTCGCTGGCCGAGCGTCGTGCCGAGCCGCAGCAGGTCTGGGCCTGAGTCACCACGTACCCTCGCAGTCGATGACCGAGCAGCGTGAATCCGAGCAGCAGGGCGGCTTTCCCCGACGGGACGCCGAGGGACGCGTCCGTACCCTGGGCGATCTGCTCGGGGTGTGCCTGGCCGGCCTGGTCATCGGCGCGTTGGCGTTGGTGCTGTTCGACTGGGCGTTCGCCTCGATCGGCGCCGGCGATTTCGGGCACACCAACGGCTGGCTGGCGGTGATCCTGCCGGCCTGGCTGTTCTGGGACGACTTCCGGGCGTGGGACTTCGGCGCGGCCCGGGTGGTGGCGGCGCTGGTCGCGGCTGCCGTCGGGGTGTTCGTCGGGCTGCTGATCGCCGGTCTGGGCACCGGGTTGCCGCCGCTGCTCTCCGGCGCGTTGGCGGCGGCGGCGTTCACGGTGGCGTACGCGACGGTCTGGTTCCCGGGCGTCCGCTGGCTGGCCCGCCGGACCGGCTGACCGCGACCGCCCGCCGGGCGGATCGATTCTTCCGCCGACACCGGCGGGTGACGGAGAGAACGGAGTGGTGCAGGTGAGCGCCGCGCTCAAGTACACGCTGGGCCGGATCGGGCTGTTCGTCGCCGTGCTGGCGGGCCTCTGGCTGATCGACATGAACGTGTTCCTGAAGCTGATGCTGGCCCTGGCCTTCTCCGCCGCGCTCTCCTTCTTTCTGCTGCGTGGCTGGCGGGACGAGATGGCCGAGGAGATGGCCAGCGCCGCCGAGCGCCGCCGCACCGAGAAGGAACGCCTCCGCTCCGCCCTGGCCGGCGACGACCCCGAACCCGAACCCCCCACCACCCCCACCGACCAACCCTCGCGGTGATCAAGAGGTTTGCGTCACCGGAAGCCGTTCCCGTGACGCAAACCTCTTGATCAACCGAGTTCCGGCGGAGGGGGCGGGCGCTCTACCAGTTGGTGGAGCCGGGGACCTTGGGCCAGGGCTTGTGCAGCGGCTTGATGAGGTACGCGACGCCGCCTGAGCCACCGGAGATGCCACCCGTGGCGTTGGTGCGCTTCGTTCGCAGCCAGATCTGCTCGAACTGCGCGCGCTTGTAGACGTTGCGCACCACGTCGTTGCTGGACGAGGCGGGATCGTTGACGATCACGTCGCCATCGGCGGTGAAGCCGACCACCACGAAGAGGTGCCCGGAGGTCCCGTAGTTTGCCCCGTCCAGCTCACTGGCGAGGAAGGACTGGCTGGTCACGACGGGAATGCCGGCGGCGATGAAACGCTCCAGCTCGTCCAGCGAGTGCAGTCGGGTCACCCGACCCTCCAGACCGGGGAAGCTGGCCGCGTACGCGGTGTTGAACGGCCAGTTGCCAGCACCGTCGTACGCGTAGTCGTAGGTCATCCGCGCGGCGTGGTTGACGGTCGGGTCGGGGTAGGTCGGGTCCACCCAGGAGGTGTCGGCCTCCGATGGCCCCCGACCCCAGTACTCGACCACCATCTCGGTGGAGGTGGGGGAGCACCACGCCTCGCCGCCGCCGTCGTACTCGGGGTAGTGCCCGGAGTGCACGTTCTGCGAGTAGCGCGGCACCGGCAGCTCGACGCCCCAGGCGATGTGCCCGGCGCTCGGCGTGACGGTGAACCGGTCCGGCACGGTGGAACTCATCGCGCCGAGCATCCGGACCACCGGCGCGGCGGTCTGCCCGGGCGCCCGGTAGAGGGTCAGCCGCAGCTGGTACGACCGCAGCAGCACCCCGGCGGCGGCGTCGTCGATGCTGAAGGTGTCGGTCCAGATCGTCGACCAGGGGTCGCCCTGCCGGTTGACGGTGGTTCGCTTGATGTCGCTGTCGCCGGACGCCCAGCGACCCATGACGTACCACGGGGTCTGGTCACCGCTGGTGTAGCTGCCCTGCATCTCCACCTGGATCCAGGTGCCGGCGGGGGTCTCCGCGTTCCACGAGGCGATCAGCTCGGTGGCGTCGAACCCGACCCGGGTCATCGGTGAGGTCCAGGTGCCGTATTCCCAGGTGCGGGTGGCGCCGGTGTGCGGGTCGGCGTACTCGGTGGTGCCGGCCGGACGCGCCAGCGTGATGCCCGCTCGGGCGCCGGGCACCACGCGGGTTCCGGCCCGGCTGCCCCGGTGCCAGTCGGCGGGCCCGGACCAGTCCTGGAAGGTGATCTGCTCGTCGTGAGTGGCGGCGGGCGGGCGGGCCGCCGTCGCGGGCGCGGTGGTGGCGAGCAGGGTGAGCGCGGTGACGCCGGCGAGGGCGGCCGCGTGCAGGCGGGATCTGGCCATGGGTGCTCCGCGGTGTCGAGAGGGGCATCGTCGCTGGTCAGTTTCCCGCTTGGAGGGAAGTTTCGCCAGATGTTCCCGCGTGGAAAATCATTGCCGCAGGGATGATCCGCTCGGGATGCATCAGGGAACGATCAATATTGATATGACCATGTGACAGGTGGTGAAGTGTCCTTCACCGAGCGGGATCTCCCGCCCATCGAGGAGGTAGTCCATGGCCCTCCGCACGCCCATCTCTCTCCGCCGCGTCCTGGTGCTCGCCGTCGTCACCGGTCTGGGAATCGTCACCGTCGCCGCCGGTCCGGTCGCCGCCCGACCGGCACCCGACCGGACCACCGAGCCGGCCGCCGCCGCCAGCTACCGGGTGCTCGGGCCCCGGACCTCCGCAGACCGCAGCGCGGTGGCCCGCACCGGAGCGGCCATCGACTACTCCGAACACGGCGTGCTGCACGTCTCGGCCACCGCCGGTGAGGCCGCCGCGATCGGCAAGCTCGGCTTCCGACTGGAACCGCTCGCCCCGCCGCCCAACGCCGAGCGCGGCGCTGGCGACATGGGCACGCTGGCCTTCCCGCCAGCCGACTCCAACTACCACGACTACGCGGAACTGACCGCCGTCGTGAACCAGGTCGTCGCCGACCATCCGGCGATCGCCCGCAAGATCAGCATCGGTTCGTCGTACGAGGGCCGCGACCTGATGGCGGTGAAGATCTCCGACAACGTCGGCACCGACGAGAACGAGCCGGAGATCCTGTTCAACTCCCAACAGCACGCCCGTGAGCACCTGACCGTCGAGATGGCGATCTACCTGCTCAACCTCTTCACCGACAGCTACGGCGGCGACTCCCGGATCACCAACATCGTCAACAGCCGGGAGATCTGGATCGTGCCGACGGTCAACCCGGACGGCAGCGAGTACGACATCGCCACCGGGTCGTACCGGTCCTGGCGCAAGAACCGTCAGCCCAACAGCGGCTCGTCCAACGTCGGCACCGACCTGAACCGCAACTGGGGCTACAACTGGGGCTGCTGCGGCGGCTCGTCCGGCACGACCTCGTCGGAGACCTACCGCGGGCCGTCCGCGTTCTCCGCACCCGAGACGCAGGCGCTGCGCAACTTCGTCAACGGCCGGGTGGTCGGTGGCGTGCAGCAGATCAAAGCCAACATCGACTTCCACACGTACTCGCAGTTGGTGCTCTGGCCGTACGGCTACACCACCGCGAACACCGCGACGGGGATGAGCGCGGACCAGTACAACACCTTCGCCACCATCGGCCAGCAGATGGCGGCCACCAACAACTACGCCCCGGAGCAGTCCAGCGACCTCTACATCACCGACGGAGACAGCCTCGACTGGATGTGGGCCACCCACAACATCTGGGCGTACACCTTCGAGATGTACCCGGGCTCGTCCGGCGGCGGCGGCTTCTACCCGCCGGACGAGGTGATCCCGGCGCAGACCTCGCGCAACCGGGAGGCCGTGCTGATGCTCAGCGAGTACGCCGACTGCCCGTACCGGGCCATCGGCAAGCAGGCGCAGTACTGCGGCAGCGGCGGTGGCGGCACCACGGTCTGGTCGGACACCTTCGAGACGGCCACCGGCTGGACCATCAACCCGGCCGGCACCGACACCGCCACCCTCGGGGCGTTCGAGCGTGGTGCCGCCCAGGCGACCACGTCCTCCGGCGCCAAGCAGCTCACCCCGTACGCCGGCGCGAACGACCTGGTCACCGGTCGGCTCGCTGGCTCGGCAGCCGGTGACTACGACCTCGACGGCGGCGTGACCAGTGCCCGGTCCCCGGCGGTGACCCTGCCGTCGTCCGGGACGCTGAGCCTCTCGCTGGCCTGGTACCTGGCGCACGGCTCGAACGCCTCGTCGGCGGACTACCTGCGGGTGAGCGTGGTGCACAACGGCGGCACCACCGCGCTGCTCACCCAGGCCGGCGCGGCGGCCAACCGCAACGGGAGTTGGGCGGTGGCGAACCTCAACCTCACCCCGTACGCCGGCCAGTCGGTGCGCATCCTCGTCGAGGCGGCGGACGCCTCCGGCGCAAGCCTGGTGGAGGCGGCTGTGGACAACGTCACCATCACCTCCTCCTGATCGGGTGGGGCCCCGTCCCGCCCCCAACGGGGCCCCACCACCCGCCCCCGCCCCCGCGACAACCCTTGAGGGGTACGAAGCCAGCGGCGGAAGGGCGGCATGAT
>NZ_JBEXEV010000003.1:0-361061 GCF_040606435.1 Micromonospora sp. NPDC005413 | reverse complement strand
CGGCCAAAGCCGCCACCACTTCGTGGTGGTGAGCCAGGCTACGGCGTAGCGCGTCCGGGGTGTACCGGGAGAAGGTCCGCCATGGCCCGCGCGGCCGGGACCGGCTGGTTGTACGTCCTGCCCGCGCTGGTGATGTACGCGGTGTTCGTCCTACGCCCCCTCGCGCTGACCGTCCAGTACTCGCTCTACGACTGGAACGGCATCGGTGTGGCCCGCTGGGCGGGACTGGACAACTACGTCACCGTGTTCACCGACAGCGACCTGCTGAAAATCATCGGCAACGCGGTCATCCTGATCGTCTTCTTCAGCTTCATCCCGGTCGCCCTCGGGCTGCTGGTGGCGAGCATGGTTCGCCGGATCACCACCGGCGCGTTCGGGACCGTCGTCCGGACGATCCTCTTCCTGCCACAGGTCATTCCTCTGGTGGCGGCCGGTATCGCGTGGAGCTGGCTGCTCTCGTCGAACGGGCTGATCAACCAGGTGCTGCGCGCCGTTGGGCTGGGCGGCCTTGCCCGCGCCTGGCTGGGCGACTTCGACACGGCGCTGCCCGCCGTGGGCGTGATCGGCGCCTGGGTCCTGCTCGGCCTCTGCACGATCCTGCTGGTCACCGGCATGAGCAAGATCGATCCTGCGCTCTACGAGGCCGCCCGCCTGGACGGCGCCGGGCCGGTCCGCGAGTTCCTCGCCGTGACCCTGCCCAGCCTGCGTCAGGAGATCGGGGTCTGCCTCACCGTGACGATCATCGCCGCGCTGGCCAGCTTCGACATCGTCTACATCTCCACCAGCGGCGGTCCTGGTCTCCAGACCACCGTTCCTGGTTTGGAGATCTATCGGCTGGCCTTCTCGCAGCGTCAGGTCGGGCTCGCCTCCGCGCTCGCTGTCGTCCTGATGCTGTTGGTGCTGGCCTGTGTGCTGCCGATCCAGCGACTGACCCGCGGGGAGAAGCCGTGAACCTGAGCCGACGTGAACAGGTGACCGGCCGGGTCTTCCTGATCGCACTGATCCTCGTCACCCTGCTGCCGTTCGTGAGCATGCTCTCGGCGGCGTTGCAGCCCCGCGGCACCGTGCCCAGCGGCTTGGCCTGGCCGTCGGATCCACAGTGGGGAAACTTCGCCGACGCCTTCACGGCCGCCAACATGGGTGCTCTGCTTCGCTCCAGCCTGCTCATCGTGGCCGGTGTCGTGCCGGTGTCCGTGCTCATCGCCACCATGGCCGGGTTCGGGCTCGGCCAGCTGCGGGTGCCCGGCGGCCGACTCGTCTTCGGCCTCCTCCTCCTCGGTCTGACCCTGCCCTTCGAGGCCGTGGTCACCCCGCTCTATTACCAGATGCAGGATTTCGGCCTGCTCAACACCCGCTGGGCCATCATCCTGCCGCTGATCGGCCTGTACATGCCGTTCGCGGTGTTCTGGATGCGGGCGCATTTCACCAACGTGCCGGTCGAGCTGTCCGAGGCGGCCCGGGTGGACGGCAGCAGCACCTGGCAACTGTTCTGGCGGGTCCAGGTGCCTCTCGCCCGGCCGGCCATCGCCTCGCTGACGATTCTGATGTTCCTCTGGACGTGGAACCAGTTCCTCCTCGCCATCGTCCTCGTCGATGACGCCACCAAACGCACCATGGCGGGGGCGCTCGGCGCATTCCAGGGCCAGTGGGGCACCGATCTGGTGCTGCTGTGCGCCGGATCGCTGCTGATCCTCACCCCCACCCTGATCGTGTTCCTGATCTTCCAGCGACAGTTCATCAAGGCTCTGATCCAGGGATCAGTGAAGGGGTAGGCAGTGGTTACGCAGCCGCAGATCCACGGCGACGTCGACGAACGCTACGGGCGCGTCGCCGACGTCTTCCGCGACAACTTCACCTCTCAGGGAGAGGTCGGCGCCGCGGTCACCGTCTACGCACGGGGCCGCAAGGTCGTCGACCTGTACGGCGGGGTGGCCGACACCCGTACCGGGCGGCCCTGGGACGCGCACACGCCGGTCGTCGTCTTCTCCTGTACCAAGGGGATCCTGGCGATCTGCGCCTACCTGCTGGTCCAGCAGGGCCGGCTCGACCTCGACGCTCCCGTGACGCGCTACTGGCCCGAGTTCGGGCAGCACGGCAAGGCACACATCCCCGTGCGCTGGCTGCTCACGCACCAGGCCGGCCTGCCCGCGTTGGACCGCCCTCTGACCCTCGACGAGGTCCTGGCGTGGGACCCGGTCATCACATCGATCGAGGCGCAGGCACCGTTGTGGCAGCCGGGTACCGCACACGGCTACCACCCCATGACCTATGGCTGGCTGGTCGGTGAAGTGATTCGCCGTATCACCGGCCAACTACCCGGCGCGTTCTTCCGCGACACCGTCGCGGACCCGCTCGGCCTGCACACCTGGCTCGGGCTTCCGGCTGCCGAGAGCGACACTGTCGCATGGGGCCTCGCGCCACCTCCGGACGCCGACCCGTTCGTGGACCCGGTCGCCGAACGAGGAATCACCATGGGCGGGGCCTTCGCCTTTCCCGCCGACTCGTTCGGCCTGGTCAGCTTCAACGACCCCGCCATCCGGGCCGCTGGTGTCCCCGGGGCGGGCGCGGTGAGCACAGCGGACGGCCTGGCCCGCCTCTACGCGGCCTGCGTGTCCGACATTCAGGGTGGGCCCCTGCTCGCGGTCGGGTCGGTGGACGACGCGGTCGTCGTCCGTTCGCGGGGCCAGCAGCGACACGGCCCGCCGGACACCGGGCAACGCTGGGGCACCGGCTTCCTGCTGCACTCGCCCCCGGCCCGGCCGATGCTGGGTGAGCGCAGCTTCGGCCACGACGGCGCCGGCGGGAACCTGGCCTTCGCTGACGCGCAGCACGAGGTGGGGTTCGGCTACGTGGTCAACCAGATGCGCGGAATGGGCGACGAGCGCGCCAACCGGCTCACTGCCGCCGTCGGCGCCTGCCTCGACGCCTGAGGCGGCCGGCTCCGTCGTCGATCGCACCGCGTTCGGCTCTCCGGTGTCGCCCCGGCGATACCGGGGAGCCTGCCGTGGTCGGAGACCGCGCTTCGGCTCGCCTCCGACCAGGCACGCTTGTGGACGGTCCGTCTGTCGTCTCCGGTCCTGTTCGGCGACGGCCAGGCCGGCGCGAATCTCCGGCCGGCCTCCGCCACCGTCACCACCTGGCTCATGCCGTGGGCACAGCTCGCGTTGCTGTGTCTTCTCGCCGTACTGCTCATCGGCCTGCGGGCGGCGGCCCGGCACCGCCGGCGTCGGCTGGCCGGGCTGCTCGCCCGCGCCCGGCAGGAGGGCCGGCAGGAGGGCGAGGAGTCCGTGCTCGTCGGGGGTGCGCTCGCCGGTGACCCGCCAGCGCGATGAGATCGCGCCGGCGGATCGTGGCGATGCGTCGCCCGGCCCCACACCGTGTGCCGCGGCGTCAGGGCTTCGTCTGGTTGAGCAGCCAGCGGAGGATGCTGCTGTCCTCGTAGGTCGGCCCGAACGCCGCGTGGTAGTCCGGCAACGAGAACGCTCCGTCGGCGTACTCGGTGTAGCGAACGAGGTCGGCGGCCTGCTCCGGGGTCTTACCCCGAGCCTCGTACGCCTGCCGCAACATCGCCGAGGAGTTGCGTGCGCCTGAGACGTTCAGCAGGTGGTCGTGCTCGCCGTGCGTGATCCAGACCGGCACCTCGGCCGCCGCGATGGCGGTTGCCTGCGCGGCGTTGACCGGGAAGCCGCCGGTCACCAGCCCACCGGCGAACAGGTCCGGCCGCTTGGCGAACGCCGCCCACAGCAGTTGGGAGCCGTACGACACCGTGGTCGCGTACACCCGGTCGGTGTCCACGGCGAACTGGCCGACGAACTGGTCGAGCAGCTTGATCAGCAGGTCGGCCTCGGCGGCCCCACCGACACGCTGGTGCTGGGGCGCCAGGACGATCACGTCCTCGGAGGTGCCGGTCCAGCGTGGTTGGAGCCATGCGGTCGCCGGGATGTCGGCGGCGAGTTGGACACCGAGGTTGTCGCCGTCCCAGCCCATTCCGTGGCCGGGGAGAACGACCATGAGCGGGTACTTGCGGCCGGGCTGGTAGTTCTTCGGCAGGTGGTAGTGGTACGGCAGCACCATCCCGCCACTCAGGAACGAGCCGTAGGTGAACGAGTCGACCAGTTCGTCGACCGGCTTCTCGGTGACCGGACGGGACTCGCGAGGGGTGGCCTTGGCGAGCACGGGCCCCTTACCGGACCCACGGCCGGGCTGCCCGTGTACGTCCTTGCGTTGCTTCACCTGGGTCGGCAGCTCGGGATTGACCTTCACGGTGCAGAGAAAGGTCGGGCACTTGGAGACCATGACCGTCGAGCCGCCCGTGTCGGCGGGGTCGAGCTCGACGATGACGTACCGGCCCGGTGCCGACCGATGGTCGGTACGCGTGCCCGGCACGCCGTTGGTGTAGGTGTGTGTGATGGTCCGGTCGGCGAGCTTCGGCAGGTCCTCGATGGGGTTGAATCGGAAGTTGTAGATGGTGTCGGTCACCGAGAACGTGGCGGTGTCGAGGGTGCGGGGGTTGACCGTCGCGCCGTACTCGATCGCCACCGCGGAGACCTTCTGACCGTACGTGTAGACGGTGGTGATCGGGGTGATGCTGCGGATTCCGTCCTCGGCGCCCCGGCTGCCGTTCGTGCTGCCGTATGCCGTGCCGGAGGCGCCAGCCAGAACGAGGGTGGCGACGAGCGGAGTCAGTCCTTTTCGCAGTCTCATGCGAGTCCTTTCTCGGGACGGTGCGCTCAGCTAGCGATCTCTGGGGAGGGGCGAGAGTGTCGCTAAACTGATTTAGCAGAGCATCGGTGGCGGTTCCGGTCGTGTCAAGACCGACCTGGCAACAACCCGGAGCCTTCGCCTGCGCAGCTTCCGCTGGACCTCCGGGTGCCCCCGCGAGTCAGCCAGGCCCCGACGTTGGTGCCGCTGCCGATCAGACGGCATGCCGGTGCGCTGGCTCTCCCGTGGGCACTGCAACAAACCTGCAAGCGCTAGCCCTTGCCTTCAGGGAAACCGCTTTCCTACCATTGCGTTACATCGATGTTTCATTCTTGAACCGGGCGATCGTGTATCGAGCTACGCCGTCAGGGGGCACCCGTCTGCGTGGCGACTCCCTGCCGTGGCCAGGGCGATGGGGATATCGATGAAGCTTCTTCGATTTACTGCCGTCAATTTCTAACCGGTCGAGAGGGTTCCGACCGACAGGTGGGCGGTCACGACGACCGCCGCAGGCACCGGCACAAACCAAACGAATGCGAAGGTGAGACGAGATGAGACGACCAGTCGCGCTGCGACTTCAGGCAGCGCTGGCCACGGCAGCCGTTGGGATCGCGATCGGGGTGGCCCTGCCAACCCCGCAGGCGTCGGCGGCGGCCGGCAACGCCACCGGCTACGCCACCCAGAACGGCGGGACCACCGGCGGTGCGGGCGGGCAGACGGTACGGGCCACCACGGGGACGGCGATCCATGCGGCGCTGTGCGGTCGGGCCAGTAGCAGCACCCCGATCACCATTGAGGTCACGGGAACCATCAACCACGGCAACACCAGCAAGGTGTCGGGTTCGAGCTGCAACACCGCAGCGGGCGTGATCGAGCTCAAGCAGATCAGCAACGTCACCATCATCGGGGTCGGCAGCGGAGCCGTCTTCGACCAGCTCGGCATCCACATCCGCGACTCCAGCAACATCATCATCCAGAACGTGACCGTCCGGAACGTCAAGAAGTCGGGCTCGCCCACCTCCAACGGTGGAGACGCCATCGGCATGGAGAGCACGGTCCGCAACGTCTGGGTCGATCACGTCACCCTGGAGGCCTCAGGCGGGGAGTCGGAGGGGTACGACGGCCTCTTCGACATGAAGGACAACACCCAGTACGTGACCCTGTCGTACAGCGTCCTGCGCAACTCCGGTCGCGGCGGCCTCGTCGGGTCCAGCGAGAGCGACCTCTCGAACGGCTTCATCACGTACCACCACAACCTGTACGAGAACATCGACTCCCGGACGCCGCTGTTGCGCGGTGGCACGGCACACATCTACAACAACCACTACGTGAGCCTCCACGAGTCGGGCATCAACTCGCGGGCAGGGGCGAAGGCCAAGGTGGAGAACAACTACTTCCGGAACTCCAAGGACGTCCTGGGTACCTTCTACACCAACGAGCGTGGCTACTGGCAGGTCAGCGGCAACGTCTTCGACAACGTGACCTGGTCCAGCGCCGGCAGCGAGAACTACCCCGCCGGCCCCAACCCGACGTCCAACACCACCGTCAGCATCCCGTATTCGTACAGCCTCGACGGGGCGAGCTGCGTGCCCGACATCGTTCGTCAGACGGTGGGCGCCAACACGGGTCTGAAGGTGTCGAACGGTAGTTGCTCGCCGCAGACCCCGGCGCCGACCACGCCTCCTCCGACCACGGCGCCTCCGACCACGCCTCCGCCCACCACGCCGCCTCCGACCACCCCGCCCCCGCCCAGCGGGACCAACCTCAGCCTCGGTGCCGGTGCCGATGGCTCCAGCAAGGCCAGCGGGACAAGCTACGGCAACGTGCGCGACGGCAACATCAGCACCTACTGGTCGCCGGCCGGGTCGACCGGCTCCATTTCGATCAAGTGGGGTTCCGCCACGCGGGTGTCCCGAGTGATCATCCGCGAGCCGTCGGGGACCCAGGGCTCCATCGGGTCCTGGCAGCTCATCAACCACGACACGGGGGGCGTCCTGGCCTCCGGCAGCGGGGCGGGTTCCATCACCTTCTCCGCGACCTCACTGAGCAAGATCACCTTCATGATCAACAGCTCGGGCGGTGCGCCGCGGGTCGGTGAGTTCGAGACGTACGCCAGCTAGCAGCCGGCGGGGCGGGAGCGGTGACCCTGTCGCTCCCGCCCCGCGCCCGCGTACCCGTCACGAATGTGCCGCTGGCAGCGTGTCCATGAAGGAGCTGACCGAGAAGACGGCCCGGCCGGGTCCGGCCGGGCCGTATCCGGGTGGACTGGACAGGCCGTGGGCGTCCATGGTTGCCCGGTAGACCTCGAGCAGCCGGACGTGGTATTCGAGCGGTGCTCCCTCGGGGTTGGCCCGGCCGAGCGGCGTGGTGGGCTCCGGGCACCAGGTGGTGAACCGCGGTGTGATCCCTCTCGACATGAAGTATCGAAGTCCTTCGGCGGTGGAGTCGATCGCCTCGCTCACGGTTCGGAAGCCGTGCGGGGCGGCCATCTCGATGCCCGCCACGAAGTTCGGGATCACGTTGCGTGGGCCGAACACCTCGGCAGAATCGAGGATGCGGCGGTGCCATTCCTCCCTGCCGACGTACCGCTCCTTGCCGGGGCAGTACAAATCGAACAGCCGCTTGTCCCACACCTCGTAGTTGGGGTGGTAGATGCGGATTCCGTAGTCGTGGAATCGTTGCACGTCGGCTCGGGGCAGCGCCTGGGCGACGACCTTGCCGATCCACCGCCCCGGAAACCGCTCCTCGATCGCCTGGGCGTACCGACCGTAGAAGTCCGCCTCGGCCAGCCCTCCGACCTGCGAGGTGATGCTGCCACCGGTGAGGGTGTATGCCTGTGAAGCCCGGTCGGTGTCGTGCCGGTCGATGATCTCCAGAGCCTCCAGCACCTCGTCAACGGGCTTCACGCCGGTGTAGGGGCGGCCAGCCTGCTTGTGCTGCCGCCAGTTGTGGTTGATGTCGCAGAACTGGCATTCCTCTTTGGCGCCGAAGTATTGGCAGACCCGGAACGCGGTCAGGTAGATGAGATAGCCCCACTGAATTGTCGGAGCGACCTCCATCACCGACTTACCGTTGGCGAGCGTCTCGCGGTAGTACGCCGGCATCGGAGGTAGTCCGACATCGGCGACCGGCCGTCCGTCCAGGAACAGGCGCAGCCGTCCGTCGCTGTCGGTTCGGACCCGGTACGGCGAGCTGGGGTTGGTGCGGACCGAGACGACGGTGCGGCGCAGCTCGTACGGCCCCCCGCTGAGCACGATCTCCTCCGGCGGCCGGCGCAGAGCGGCCGTCCCCAGCTCCGGCAGCGTCCGGTGATCGAAGGAGAAGATGAAGTACGACTTCGGCTTGATGTTTCCGTTCTCGTTGTCCGTCAGCGCCGCGTCGTCGAAGGCCAGTCCGCCGCGAAGCAGATCCTCCTTGAGGACCGCCTCTCGCGGCACCTGCGGGAAACGGCTCATCAGTTCTTCGATGAGGTGGGTGCGCGACGCCATACGGGCCTCCTGGACGCGGTGAACCGAACCGGGTGGCAGCACCACCCGGTTCCGGCGGATCAGCTCTGCTTGGTCTCCCAGAAGATCTTCGAGATCTCCTCGATCTTCGTGAGGAGCTGCTCCGCGACGGTCGGGTCCGCGGCTCCCTTCGCGCCGCCGGCACCGGCCAGCTTGGTGGCCTCGTTGAAGAGTCCGTGTAGCTGCGGGTACTTCTCGAAGTGCGGTGCCTTGAAGTAGTCGGTCCACAGGACCCAGAGGTGGTGCTTGACCAGCTCGGCCCTCTGCTCCTTGATGATCAGCGATCGCGTCCGGAACTCCGGATCGTCGCTGGCCTGGTACTTCTCGGAGATTGCCTTGATCGACTCGGCCTCGATGCGGGCCTGCGCCGGGTCGTAGACGCCGCAGGGGAGATCGCAGTGTGCGCTCACGACGGTGCGCGGGCGGAGAAGGCGTGGCAGGTGCATCAGAATCCCTCCGACAACAATGATGAGGTGACGAACTCCTGTGCGTGCCAGGCCAGCCGCTCGTCATCCGGTCCATGGAGAGTCTCGCGGCGAGGGCGCGACTTGATCCACACGCTGACGCTAGAACCTCAACCGCACTTCAAGTCAAACTGCTCGCGGGCGGAGCCAGTCTGGCGAGGAGTGCGTCCAGGGACAGGTCCGCGGCACTGGGCAGCAGGAGATCCGCGGCCGTGAAGCGGCCGTGGTCCGCGTGCGGGTTCGGTACCGCCACGCAGCGGAGCCCAGCGGCGTGTGCCGCCGCTACGCCGTGCGCGGTGTCCTCGAACGCGACCGCCTGCTCCGCAGGCAGTCCGAGTCGATCCAGCGCCAGCAGGTAGACGGCTGGATCCGGCTTGTGCGCAGGCACTTCCTCGCCGGTTGCCAGCACCTCGAACCGTGCCCGTAGCCCTGCCTGATCCAGCAGTGCGCCGACGTGTGTGATGGGGGAGCTGCTCGCCACGGCGAGCCGCAGCCCCAGCTCTGCGGCCCGGTCCAGCCACCCGAGGATGCCGGGTGCGGGCTTCAGCGCCGAGTTCAGTTCTGCTCGGTACGCCATTCGCAGCGCGTGGCTGGACGCGCGCTCGTAGGCCGGCCCGACCACCGCTTCGAGCGCGGTGTAACGCGCCTCGTTCGCATCGCCGCCGTGGTCGGCGAAGAAACCTGTGGGATCGAGCAGTAGCCCATGCCGCCGCCACTCCCAGCGCCAGCTCTCCAGCAGCGTCGTCTCGGTGTCCATCAGCAGACCGTCGAAGTCGAGGATCAGCGCCTTGGTCGTCACACCGGCCAGTATCCCGGTCCCGGCCGCTGTGCATCCGAAGCCGGCTCACTGCCTCCTGACGTGCTGATTCCGGATGAGAGTCAGCAGGGCGGCATGCGTCCGCTCGTCCGCGGCCACGACAAGACCGTCCCCGCCAGCGTCAAGCGGCCGGCCGTCGATCCCGGTGACCACACAACCGGCGGCCTGACAGAGGGTGATGCCGGCCGCGAAGTGAACGCTGTCCCGGAGACGGTGGCCGTCCGTGACGTAGGCGGCGCGGCGGCCGGCAGCGACCCAGGCCACGGCCAGGGTGGTGGAGACCACCCGTGGGCGGAACTGCTCGATGAAGCCGTCGTCGGCGAGCATCCGGGCGGCCAGGAAGACGTCCTTGTTGGGGAATGGCGGGTCGAGATTGACATCGACCAGCCTCGACTCGGCCGACGGGGCAAGTCGTTCGTCCGTATCACCACGCCGGACATACGCGGCGGTGCCGTCGGTCCAGAACACCTCACTGGTGAACGGGTCCGCCGAGGCGGCCACGTCCACGTGTGTCCCGCTTCGCAGAGCGACGTTGACCGAGGTCAGCATGCTCCGCACGGCATAGTTCAACGTTCCGCACAACGGATCGACCAGCCACATACGTCCGTTCTCGCCGGAGCCCGTACGGCCGCTCTCCTCACCCAACATGACGTCGTCCGGACGCGCCGCGCGCAAGATGTCGAGGATGGCCTTCTCCGCCTCGACGTCGGCGGTGGTGGCGAAGTCGTCCCCGATCTTCATGAAGCGTGTCAGCGATGATCCGTAATGAGAGCGGACGACTGTGGCTCCGGCTTCCGCCGCCTCGATGGCCAGCGCATGGTCTCTGATCGACATGCACAAACCTTAGGAGCCACGCCAGACCGGCGCCATCTCGTGCGGCGCCGCCGGCCCCTGGTCGCGGCCCGCCGGGCAGACGAGAGTGCAAGCGACATCGGTGTACGCCTGGCCTGTCGCAGGTCACGCCACGGTGAGGGTCAGTCTGGCAGCTCGATGATCGGCAGGTGGCTGACGACCGCCGTCATGATCATTGGAGCGTCGCCGTCGCACTGGTTGACCGAGACCGCGATCCACCGGCCTTCGGCCGCCGTCGGCCCCCAGACCGTCAGGTCGCCGTAGCAGTCCATGTCGCACAGCGATTGAAACAGCGTCGGCATGGGTTGGCCGGCCTGGTCCCGAAAGAGCGGTACGCGCATGGAGACCTGCCGGTGCGGGCCCCACCGGTGGTCGAGCTCCCGTACGACGAGGGCCAGGTTCGCCTCAGCGGCTTCCTCCGCCCGGTTCCATTCGGCCTCGTACACGCCCGTGAGGTCTTCGCTCTCCCAGAGTGGCGTGATCCGAAAGCCCTCGCCCCGGGTGCCGGTCCACTCCCCGGTGGTCGGATCCCCCTCGGTGACCGGCGCGCCCTGTGTGGGCAGAGCCGCGGCGAGCATCGACTCGATGTCGGACACGGCCCGACGGGTCTCGAACGCCTCACCGGCCCGAACAGTCATCGCACGCCTCGTTCCGCCGTTCGCAGTCTGCACCACATCTGTCGCACGCCTGCCCCCTCAGCCTCCGGCCCTCGATCATCGCCCAAATCATCGTTGGTGAGCCAGGGTTCGAGGTGGACGTGCCGTCTCCTGGCCTATGCCGCTTCGTCTGATGTCGAGGCTCGGGCAGAGGCAATGATCCGTCCACGCTCCGACTCAGAAAAGCGGTCGAGCATGGCACGCACCTCGTCAGCTCTCACGTTGGCCCCGAACAGCTCGCTGCCCGGTTCGAGCCGTACCCCCTCGGCGAGAGGGCCGGCGACGACCGGATCGAAGCCGAGCGCGTCAACGAGGGCCGCGACCGCGGTGAGATCAGCGGGACCGTCGCCAGCTATCGCGATGGCCTTGCGGCCGGCTGCTCCAGCTGGCCGCGCCTCGTCCTCAAGATCGTGGTAGCCCATGTGGTTGAACGCCTTGACGACGTGGGAGTCGGACAGGAACGCCTGGACGATCTCGCTCGACGAGGTACCCGGGTCGGTGAGGTCATCGCGAATGCCGTCGATCTCCCACCAGTAGTTCATGGCGTCGACGACGAGCTTGCCGTGCAACGCCTCGACGGGAAGGCTGCGGTACTTGCCCAGCGGAAGGGCGAGGATGACGATGTCGGCGCCAGCGGCAGCGTCAACCGCGGTGGCTGCTGCCGCTCCCGGTGCGAGCACCTCGACGGTGAGGGCGATCTTCGCCGGGTCGCCGGATCCGGCGACCAGCACCCGATAGCCGGCGGCGACGGCGAGCCGAGCGAGCACCGTGCCCACCTTGCCGGCCCCGAGGACACCGAGGGTCTGGGGCCGGCTCCGGTCGTTGTCGTTCATGACTTCCTTCCGGTGCTAAAGGTGTCCGTTGGCGTTGTTCAGCTGGCGAGGATGTCACGGACCATGGGGACCACCTTGGAGCCGTACAGTTCCACCGCCCGCAACCGGGCGCTCACCGGCTGCGCTCCGGCGGAGTAGATGAGGTCGAACCTGCCGACGCCGAGACTGCGGATCGCGCGCGCCATCCGACGGGCCACGGTCTCCGGTGAGCCGATGTAGAGGGAACCGTTCTCCACCTCGGAGTCGAACTCCTGGCGGCGGATCGGCGGCCAACCCCGCAGTGCGCCAATCCGGTTCCGCATGACCCGGTAGTGCGGCCAGAACACCTCCTTGGCCTCCTCGTCGGTGTCGGCGATGAAGCCTGGCGAGTGCATCCCGACCGGGTGCGCGGTCGTGCCGAGCTGCTCGGCGGCCCTCCGATAGAGGTCCATGTAGGGCGCGAAGCGTTCGGGAGCACCGCCGATGATGGCGAGCATGAGCGGGAGCCCGTACTGGGCGGTACGCACGACCGACTGCGGCGAGCCTCCCACGCCGACCCAGGTGCTCAGGTGCCCCGATTCTGTCTTCGGGAAGACGTCGGCGTTGTCCAGTGGGGCACGCAGGGTGCCGCTCCAGGTGACCGGCTTCTCGTCCAGCAACTTCACGAACAGCTCGATCTTCTCCTCGAACAGCGTGTCGTAGTCGCGCAGGTCGTAGCCGAAGAGGGGGAACGACTCGGTGAACGAGCCGCGACCGAGGATGACCTCGGCCCGGCCGTGCGACAGCGCGTCCACCGTGGCGAAGCGCTGGAACACCCGGACCGGGTCGTCCGAACTCAGCACGGTCACCCCGGAGGCCAGGCGGATCCGCGAGGTACGGGTGGCGATTCCGGCCAGCACCGTCTCCGGAGTCGACACCGAGTACTCCGGCCGGTGGTGCTCGCCCAGGGCGATGACGTCGACGCCGAGCTCGTCGGCGAGCACCGCCTCGTCGACGACCTGCCGGATCGCCGCAGCGTGGGAAACGAGCTTGCCGGCATCGTCCTCCGGCACGTCGCCGAAGGTGTCGAGGCCGAACAAGAGATCAGACATGGGTGGGCTCCTTCGCCAACAGCTCCCGGACCCGCGGCGCGACCTCACTGCCCAGCAGTTCGATGGTGCGCGCGCGTGCCTCGCGGGGCAGGTGCATGATGTCGTACTTCAGATCGAAGCGGCTCAGCCGCAGGTCGCGGGCGACCGTGGCGATCTTCCGCGCCACCGTCTCGGGTGACCCGACGAAGAGTGCTCCGCGGGCGATTTTCGACCTCTTGGCGCGGGCGGTCCGGTTTGTAGAAGCCGCGTTCCTCGGCGAGCCGCGCCACGACCGGCTCCCAGTACCGCCACCACGTCTCCACCGCCTCCTCGTCGGTGTCTGCGACAAGGCCGAGTGAGTGCTGCCCGATTGGCTGCAGGCTATGCCCGAATTGTTCGAGGGCCTTGGTGTAGAGGTCGACGTGGCCGGCGAACCGCTGGGGTTGAGCCCCAGCTCGAAGCCTGCCGCTGCCATCGTTCCCTCCTCGGTGCTCCGCGCCGTTGACCCACGGGAGCGGACCTACCGGTTGACGTGTCAATGATGTTAACTTGGCGATTGACACGTCAATTCCAGGAGATGACATGACGGAGGCCACACCCGGGCGGCGGGGAGGACGCCAACTCCCGACCGCCGAGGAGCTACGGATCTGGCGGGACTTCATCGAGACCACGGCAGCGCTCGGTTCCCGGCTCGAGTCCCGCCTGCAGAGCGACTCCTCGCTGTCGACGGGGGACTACGCCGTACTGCTTGCTCTCAGTGAGGCGCACGGCCAGGCGATGCGTTCTTCCGACCTCGCGTCACACATCGGTTGGGAACGCAGCCGGCTCTCCCACCACCTGGGGCGAATGGAGCGGCGCGGCCTCATCCGCCGGCAGGAGTGCGCAACTGTTCCCCGAGGGGCGGAGGTGCTGCTCACAACGACCGGAGCCGAAAAGTTCCGGGGAGCCACAGTTCCGCACCTGCGCGCCATTCGTGAACTCTTCGTCGACGCCCTCACGCCCGAGCAGATCCTCGCGGCGGGCGAGATCGCAGCGGCACTCAGAGCGCACCTCGACGTACTGCGCTAGGAATGATCACCATGCGCCTCTTCGGTCATCCGGCGAGTTGCCGGAGCACGGTGGTGTCGGTGATCGTGTCGTCGGCGGCGAGCAGGATCGCCTTCGACAGGATCGTCGACAGCATGGGGTCGTCCTCGAACGGCAGGTGGAGCCGGCCGGTGCGGTCGCGCGCCGGGACGATGCACAGGTAGGCGTCGTTGGGCTCCATCATGATGGTGCCCGAACCGAGGTGGATCCGATAGGTGCGGATGTTTCCACGGACGTGCAGGTACCGGTCGGAGAGATCCACCCGCTCGGCGATTTTCGTTCGCGGTAGAAGCCGAGCCAGCGCGTCCCGGCGTACCTCCGCTGACGGGGCCAGTGCCGCGCTGACCGTGCTGTGCCAGTAGGCCTGGAACCGATCCTCGCCGCGATCGGCCCACTGTGGGTCGGTGGCGATCGACGTGACGCCGACGAACAGGTCCACGTCACGCATGGCCTCACTGAAGACCAGCGGTGGCACGTCGACGGCCGTCGCCGGCCGCCAGTCGGTGCCATCGCGCCGAGCGAAGCGCACCTGGTCCGTGGAGCAGTATTCGACGTCGTAGGTGGACGGATCCGGGTTGTCGACCAGTTGGTGGTGGAAGGACGCCCGCCACGCACCGCCTCCGAGGAGCTTGGTGGCCTCGCTGTCGTAACCACCATCCCAGGTGCCGAGGTAGCCGGTCTGCCAACCCCGCGTGCGCATGAGGGCGTTCGCCTGGCGGTAGCGCAGGATGTGGGCGGCGAACCGGTTGGAGTAGAGGTGTGTCCCCTCCTCGGCGGGCGTGACCAGGTAGACCTCACGGAAGGCCTGTTTGAACGGTTGCGTCAGTGCAGTGGCGAGCACGTGCTCACGCCACGCGAGGACCTCGTGCGTTGTCGCGCGGGCGGGATGCCACAGCCTGACCCGGTCGCCGGCAATGACCCGGCCGTCCCGATCGACAATCGTCCAACCGTCGTTGTCCCGTCGGGGCAGGCCCGTGGACCAGAGATGGCCGTCGGTGCTGGTCTCCCAGAGCAGCCGTCGCCCGTAGGTCCCGGTGATCGGGTGTTCGAGGTATCGCGACGACCAGTCCGCGTACGACCAGGTGCGCTCCTCGGACAGCAGCCCCTCCACCCGCTGGCGCTCTGCGGTCATCGTCGCGCCAACGCGTTTGACGAGGTCACGCAACTGCTTGAGCTCGTCGCCGTACGCCTGCTTGACCTGGCTCGGGACGCTCTTGAGCGGGGCAGCGTCACGAGCGAAGGTCAGTCGCGCCTTCTCGCCGGTGACGTGGACCGTCGCCTCGTACGGCCCAACCTGCGTGCAGAGTCGCCCCTCGGGGCTGAGCCCGTGGTCGTCGATGGCGAGTTCCATCACCTCGCTGAGCGACCACCCGCGCAGCGCGCCGATGCGGGCCAGTGCGGTCTGGACGCGGCTCTGCACCGCCTTGTTCTTGACCGTCACGGCCAGCCTCGCCAGCGTCCGCACCGGCACCTCGCCGCTCCGGCCCGCGAGCAGTTGCACCGCCGCGACAGCCGTGCGTTGGGCATTGGGGAAGCCCGACGCCTGTGGCGGTGCCGCCGCCGCAGCGGCGGTGACCCGTGCCAACAGGTCAGTCGCCGACTCGTCGGGCTGCCGCGACAGCGCCCACGCCAGCCCGCGCAGGAGGCGGTCCGAGTCGTCGTGCAGGCGCCGCCCGTACGCGGCGAATGTTTCAAGGACCGACCGGACGGCCTCAGCGCCGCCCGGCGCGGTGGCGAGGAACTCGTCGAGGCGCCGTTGCCATTTCACCGGTGCTGCCGGCTTTTCCAGCGAGGCGCAGTGCGCCAACAACTCCGGTACGCCCGGCGCGGAGAGGACGCCACTCATCTCGGCACGGACGAGCGGCCCGAACCCGTCTCCACGGTGGAACAGCCATGACGGCAGACGACGACCGGTGGCGCGATCGAGGGCCGCGCCGAGCAGTGCGACGGCACGTCGTCGAGGCTCCGCCGCGATGAAATAGCCGCTGGTCAGTTCGCTGAAGAGGGCGTCGAGGGCCGGCACCAGACCGGCCAGCTCGGTGGGCGCCAGGCGTGCGGCGATCACGGCCGGCAGCTCCAGGTGAGCACCGAGGTCGTAGAAGTCTCCGCGCGCGACCACCTCCAGACACCACACGAGGTCCGCCCGCGTCCAGGGCAGGTCCCCGTCGGCCAGACTCCGCACCACATCGTTGAGCCCACCAGGATCCGAACTGGCCACTGACTCGCGGTGCATGGCCAGCGCCGCGCTGCGGCGCTCCTCGGCCGGCCACGACCCGACGGCGGTCCACTCCGGCACGTTGGTTACCGAAAACCTCCAGTGGTAGGTGCTCGCGCTGTGCAGAACAGCTCTGATCCGAGCATCGGCCTCGGTAAGACCGGTCTCCACGTCTCGTCGGTCCGCATCGGTCAGGCCGGGGAGGAGTTCGGTCCAGTCACCCATGTCAGCCACCTACCAGCGGGACGAGTCGCACGAAAGCCACGTCCGGGTCGGCGAGGAGGTCGATCTCCTCGTCGAGGTCCTCGATCTGGCGGTTGCCGACCAGCAGCAGGAAGCCGTTGCGGGCGAAGGCGGCACAGGCCGCGTCCGCCTGCTGCTCCCAGTCGAGCCGCCGGCCCCGGGCGACCCGGTAGCCGTTCAACGTGGCCTCCGTGTCGGTCGGCTGCACCGGCCCGCGGAAGTGCTCGGACCGGTGGGAGTTGAACCTCGCGACCTCCTCGCGTACCCGCAACCGGACCAACTCCCGAGCTGAGATGCGATCTGGCAGGCCGGTCAACGGCCAGTGGTCGATGGCTTTCCCGGTCGCTGTCTCATCCCGCACAATCGCCGTGGCCATGCCGCCATGCTCCTTGCCTTGAGGTGAGCGGCATCATGGCACGGGCATCCGACGGATCTGGGGTTAGGCTTCGGCGTATGTCAGGGTCGCGGTGGCGTGGCCGGACGGCGGACACGGCTCTGGTGCTCGCCGTCGGGTTGGTCGCCCTCGTCGGCCTGGTGGTGCAGTCGCGTGGCATCGACACCGCCGCCGAATGGGCGGCGCTGCTGGCGGTGCTGGCTTCCGCCGGTGCGCTGTGCTTCCGCCGCCGACATCCCGTGCCGGTGGGTGTGGTGGCGCTGGCTGCCGTCGGCGCGTACGGGGTGTTGCTGCACCAGCCCGGCCCGATCATGCTGGTGTTCGTCGTCGCGCTCTACACCGTTGTCGACGAGGGATATCTCTGGGTCGCCATCGGGCTCGGTATCGCCTCGGTGATCGCCTTCGCCGTCGCGGACAGCGACAACCGATCCCCGGAATCCATGAACGGGGCGACGCTGTTACACGCCGGTTGGCTCATCGCGGTGATCGTCGGTGTGACCCGCAACCGTCGGGCCTACCTTGCCGAAGCACAGGCCCGGGCAGTCGCCGCCGAGCAGCGGGTCGAGGAGGAGGCTCGGCGACGGGCCACCGAGGAGCGATTGCGCATTGCCCGCGAGCTGCACGACGTCCTTGGCCACCACCTCTCGTTGATCAACGTGCAGGCCAGTGCCGCATTGCACCGGCCGGATCCCACCCGGTCCGAGCAGGCGCTCACCGCGATCAAGCAGACCAGCAAGGAGACGCTGCGTGAGTTGCGTACGACGCTGGGCGTGCTGCGGCAGGAGGGCGAGGCGCCGACCGTGCCCGCGCCGGGCCTGGACCGTCTTGACGATCTGATCGCGACGGCCGGGCAGTCTGAGTTGAAGATCCGCACCGAGCTCGCCGAAACCCGGTCGCTGTCGCCCGAGGTCGACCTGGCGGTGTACCGGATCGTCCAGGAGGCGCTCACCAACGTGGCCCGGCACGCGGGCGCCACCGCCGCGGTGGTCCGGGTTCGGCCCGACCACGACGACGTGCTGGTGGAGGTGGAGGACGACGGCACCGGAACACCCGGGACGCCCGGCAGCGGAATCCTCGGCATGCGCGAGCGAGCCCGGGCGCTCGGCGGTTCGCTGACAACGGGTGCACAGCCGGACGGCGGCTTCCGGGTCTGCGCCCGACTGCCGTTGCGGCCCGTCCCGGCGCAGGCGGGGGAGCCGGCGTGATCCGGCTGCTGCTCGTCGACGACCAGACTCTGGTACGCGCGGGCTTCCGGTCCATCTTGGAGGGGGAGGACGGCATCGAGGTGGTCGGCGAGGCCGCCGATGGCGCCGAGGCGGTGCGGCTCGCCGGGCAACTGCGGCCGGATGTCGTCCTCATGGACATCCGGATGCCCGTGCTGGACGGCCTCGCTGCCACCGGGCAGATCGTCGCGAGCTGCGAGGCCCGCGTGATCATCCTGACCACGTTCGACCTGGACGACTATGTCTACGCCGCGCTGCGGGCCGGCGCGAGCGGGTTCCTGGTCAAGGACACCGAGCCGGCTGAGTTGATCCACGGAGTGCGGGTGGTCGCCCGCGGTGACGCGCTGATCGCGCCGTCGGTCACCCGTCGGTTGATCGCCGAATTCGCCGCTCGGGCCAGACATCCGGACCCCGGGCCGCGACTGAGCGTGCTCACCGAGCGGGAGCGTGAGGTGCTGGCACTTGTCGCCGCAGGCCTGTCGAATGACGAGATCGCGGCACGCCTGGTGCTGAGTCCGGCCACCGCCAAGACGCATGTCAGCCGTATCATGACCAAGGCGCAGGTTCGGGATCGAGCCCAGTTGGTGATCCTCGCCTACGAGGCCGGCCTGACTGTTCCCGGCTGGCTCGCGCGCTCCGACGCCCGTCTGCGGGTGACGGAGCTGTAGCCACACCGCGACCGCTCAGGCGGCCAGCCGGCCGTTGCGGCGGGAGCGGACCAGTGCCAGCCCACCGAGGACCACGCCGACCAGCCCGACCGCCAGGGCCACGAAGGCACCGCCTCGCCCGTTGCCCGTGCCGATACCACTGTCGGACGTGGCCACCACCACCCCACCGAGCGCCATGCCGGTCAGCCCTGTTGCCAGGGCCAGGACGGCACCGAGTCGCCCGGTGCCGGAGCCGGTGCCGAGGCGACTGGCGGGGCGGGCCAGAGCCAGCCCACCGATGACCGCGCCGACCAGCCCCAGCAGGGCGGCCACGCTGGCACCGAGTCGCCCGGAGCTCATGACGAGAGCCGTGGCGGCGCCAGGCTGGGAGGCGTGTGCGGCTGTCGGTTCGGCCAGGTCGATCGCCCCGAGCGGGGCGGTTACGGCCGCGGCAAGCAGATGCTGGATGGACATCGCGTTTCCCTTCGATCGTCTGACGGGTACAGCCGGCAGCGTATGTACCGGAGTGCACCCGGGTCGTCATGCCGGGGATGTCGATGGGCCTACCACCCGGGATGTACCGGTCGACGGCGTCGTACTGCCGCAGTTGTCGTCCCGAGCTTCGATGCGCCTTCAGCCGCTGACCCGTGTGGTGCCGGTCAGGGTCGCAGCCAGAAGACATCCCGAAGGACTGCGTTGCGAGCCCTTCAATGGGCTCTGGCCAGCAGGAACGCCTGATCGTCGCGCTCGGTGCCGCGAGCGCGCCGTACCAGGCGGCACTCTTCTCGCAGGCCGGCGGCCTCGATCTCGGCAGCGACCTGGTCCGCCGTGTAACGGTGGCGTTCAAGGTGGATCTCGTGCCCGAAGCGGCGGTACGCCGCACCCACGTCGCACGAACCCTGACCTGCCTGAAATCCGACGAGCAGATGGCCGGATGGGCGGAGGACACGGGCCGCCTCCGCGAAGATGCCCGCCTGCCCGGTGGGAGGTGTGTGGATGGTGGAGTACCACAGCAGCACACCGGCGAACTGGTCGTTGCGGTAGGGGAGGGCGGCCAACGAGCCGACGGTGAACGTCAGGTCGGAGTGGTCGCGTCGGGCCATGGCGACCATGCCCGGAGACAGATCGACCCCCTGCATTAGACACCCGCGCTCGGTGAGGTACCTGCTCATCCGGCCGGGGCCGCACCCGGCGTCGAGGACCCGTGCGTCGCCACCCGACGTTACCGCCTCCGCGAACGCGTCGATCATGGCGAGGTCGAGTGGAGCCTCGGCGCGCGTGTCCGGCAGATAGGCGGCGTAGTCCCTGGCCACCGTGTCGTAGGCACGTCGCACGCCGCGGAAGTCGAGTGGATCTGCGGGCGAGGAAGTCACGGGCCGCATCATTGCACCGGCGAGGCACCACCCGGTCTGGGCTCCAGCACCACCACTGCGGTTTCCGACGGCCTCCGCGTCGCGTGGAGCGCGATGTTCGCGTCGACCTCGCACCAGCGTGCCCACAGTCGCGGTCGCTCGCCGTCGGTGGCGGCGCGCGCGTGTACCAGTCGTCGCCCGTCGACCAGCTCGATGGACGCGCCCGGATGGGCCTGCAGGTTGAGCCACCAGGCCGGCTCACCCGCACCCCACCCGTTCATCGCCAGCGTGACGAGGTTCGGGCCATCCTCGAGGTACCCGACGATGACGCTGCGCTGTTGACCGCTGCGGCGGCCCGTAGTGGTCAGCCGCAGCGTGCCCCACCCGCTCGGGCGCGGACGCCACAGCCCGAACCGGCCGCCCGAGACCCGGTACATGCCGCGATGCACCGACCAGGCCAGACGGATGAACCAACGCGGCGGAAGCTTCGGCATCTTCGCCCCTGGACCGTCCGACATGATGACCTCCTACACCTGCGACGTGCTGCGGTCGTGGTGAGTCGCGGCTGCGGGCTCATGGATCGGGATCACAGTCTCCGCTGTGGGTGCCGAGCGCATCCTGTTGTCCATGATCTGACCTTGGACCGGACCGTTCGACTGAGTCCGCGAATCACCGCCGATGGCGCGAAGGTTGTCCTGCGGCGAGATCGACGAGGGCTACCGCTGCCAGGCGTCGATGGTTCGTACGCCGTCGCGGAGGGCACGGTCCATGATGGCGGGGTTGCCGCTGGTGCCCTCCCACCCCTGGTCGTGGAACACCGTCACCGCGGTGTCGACGCGTGCCACGGCGATCTGGGTGGACGCGTCGCCGCCGGTGCGCTCTCCGTTCAGGCTCGTCTCGGCCCACGTCAAGGTCAGCAGCAGCGCCTCGTCGCCGACATCGGGCAGGGCCTGGCCCTTCACGGTGACGGGGTTTCCGGACTGGTCGTAGGAGGGGCATGCCTCCACGGCGGTGCGGAGACGTCCCATGTACCCCGAGGCGCCGTCGCCGTCGAAGGTGAAGATCGTTTGGTGGATCATCCCCTGCGGCACGTTGGTCGGTGGCTCGTCAGCCTTCTTGTAGGTGACGGTCATCGCCGCGCTCGCGGTGACCTGTCGGCCTCCGGTGCCGAACTCGTTGCCACACAGTTTCGGCAGGGCATCCGCGACCGGCGTGGCCCGTCGCGGAGATTTTCGCAGCTCGGAAGGCAACTCGACGAAGGCCGACGTCGGGATGGTCGCCTGGGTGCTCGCGCTCGGCGATGGTTGGTCGGTCGGGTTCGTTGATCCCACTGCGGTCGTCGGCGCCGTGGTCGACAGGGCTGGGTCGGGCGAGTCCTCAGCAGCGGTGCAGGCAGTCCCGAGTGCGATGGTGCCGAGCAGCGGGATCAGCGCAAGCAGCCTTCGCGTACGGGCGGACGGTGGCGGTGTGTGTCGGCTCATGATCACCCCTCGTCTATCCCTGGGCAGTTCCCTCCGACGAGCCGTCCGAAACGACCCTGGGCAGCCGCCGGTCGCCGAATGGTGCTGTGGGAATCGGGGTGTCCCCACATCGGCCGGGCCGCTAGGCTGCCCGCATGATCAGCGTGATCGCTCAGTGCACCGGGCCGTCGTGTGACGTCCAGGTTGGTGCGCGGCGACGCCGGCGATCCGTCGCCCGCCCGCGCTGACCTGTTTCCTGCGACCGGCGGATCGAGCCGCCGGTCATTCGCTGGTCGTCCTCGGTCCGCCCGCATCTCCCCCCTTTCAACGGCTCGCGTGACAGCGCGGTTCCGAGCGAGATCGGCGTACTCATGGATCTTGAAAAGTTGTTGTCCCACCGGCTGGCGCCGGCGTTCGCGGCGGTGGCCGGCGGACCGGTCGACCCGCTCGTGCGGCGGTCGCCGCGCGCGGACTTTCAGTCCGACGCGGCGCTGGCGCTGGCCCGGCGGCTCGGCCGCCCGCCGCGCGACATCGCCGCCGCGGTGCTGGAGCGCGCGGTGCTCGACGACGTCTGCGCAGAGGCGGAGGTCTCCGGGCCGGGTTTCATCAATCTGACCGTTGCCGACCGGGCACTGGCCGACCTGGTCTCCGGGCTGGCCGACGACGCCCGGTTGGGCGTGCCGCCGACGGCGGCGCCGCAGACCGTGGTGGTCGACTACTCGGCGCCCAACGTGGCGAAGGAAATGCACGTCGGGCATCTCCGCTCCACGGTCATCGGTGACGCGGCGGTTCGGCTGCTGGACTGGCTCGGGCACCGGGTGGTGCGGGTGAATCACCTGGGTGACTGGGGGACACCGTTCGGCATGCTGATCGAGCACCTGGCCGACCTCGGCGAGGCCGGGGCCGCGCACGAGTTGTCGATGGGCGACCTGGACACCTTCTATCGGGCGGCCCGGGTGAAGTTCGACGCCGACGAGGCGTTCCGGGAACGGTCGCGGCTGCGGGTGGTCGCGTTGCAGGGCGGCGACGAGCGGACACTGCGGTTGTGGTGGCTGCTGGTGGCGCAGTCCGAGCGGTACTTCCTGACCGTGTACGACCTGCTCGACGTGACGTTGTCCGGGGATGACTTTCGGGGCGAGAGCGCCTACAACGACCTGCTCGCGGGCGTCGTCGACGACCTGGACCAGTTGGGGCTGCTGGTGCCCAGCGGTGGGGCCGACTGTGTCTTTCCGGCCGGCTTCAGCGGTCGGGACGGCGAGCCGTTGCCGCTGATCGTGCGCAAGAGCGACGGTGGGTACGGCTATCCGGCCACCGATCTCGCCGCGCTGCGGCAGCGCGCCAGCGAGCTGGGCGCGACCCGGCTGTTGTACGTCGTCGGGCTGCCGCAGCGGCAGCACTTCGCGATGGTGTTCGCTGTTGCCCAGGCGGCCGGTTGGCTGTGCCCGCCGGCCCGGGCCGAGCACCTGGGCTTCGGTTCGATCCTCGGCGCCGACGGGCGGATGCTGCGCAGTCGGGCCGGCGAGTCGGTGAAGTTGGTCGGGCTCCTGGAGGAGGCCGTTGCCCGCGCCACCGAGCTGGCCCGGAGCAGAAACCCGGAACTGGACGCCGAGGCCGCCGCCGAGATCGGTCGCGCCGTCGGCATCGGCGCGATCAAGTACGCCGACCTGTCCACCGATCGGACGAAGGACTACGTCCTGGACTGGGAGCGGATGCTCTCCCTGGACGGCAACACCGCGCCCTACCTCCAGTACGCGTACGCCCGTATCCGGTCGGTGTTCCGGCGCGCCGGAACGGCCGCGCGGCTGGACACGCCCATCGTGCTCGCGCAGCCGGTGGAGCGGGCGCTGGCGGTCGAGCTGCTCGGCTTCGGCGGGGTGGTCGGCGAGGTGGAGCGGAGCCTCGAATTCCATCACCTTGCCGGTTACCTGCACCGGCTCGCGACCGCGTTCAACGCGTTCTACGAGCGTTGCCCGGTGTTGCGTGCCCCGGACGAGCTGCGGGAGAGCCGGCTGCTGCTGGCCGAGCTGACAGCCCGGACCCTGCGGCAAGGGCTGCACCTGCTCGGCATCCACACCCTTGAGCGGATGTGACGGGTCAACCACCTGCTCGATCAGCGGGCCTTCTTCGTCGCCCGCTTTCGGGGCGGCGTCAACAGGTCGGCGATCTGCGCGATCGCCGCGGGCACCAGGCGGTAGTACGCCCAGACCCCGCGCTTGTCGCGCTCGAGTAGGCCGGCCTCGGTGAGAATCCGAAGGTGATGACTCACGGTCGGCTGGGAGAGATTGAGCGCCGCGGTGAGGTCACTCACGGACGCCTCACCTTCCGGCGCGGACTGGATCAGGCTGAGCAGCCGGAGACGAGCCGGATCGGCGAATGCCTTCAGCACCCCCGCGAGCCGCTCGGCATCGGCCCGCTTGATTGGATCGCCGGTGAGCGGCGAGATCGCAGGCATGGCAGTTTTCGCAGTTCCCACGCCTGCCATAGTTACACCAACACCATCAATAAGCCGGTAGAACCGGCACCAGTAATCCGATGGCGTCCGTACGGCTGGCTAAGACGGCTGAACGTGAGTCGATCCTCGACGTCCGTGGTGGCGTACGGGCCGTGTGGGGCTTCGCGGAGCCCCACACGGCCCTACTACGGTGTACGCACCGTCGGACCAGCCGAGCCTTCGGGTCAGCGGCGCGGTTTGGGCGTGATGCGCGGCAGGACGTACGGCGGTCCAGCGAAGATCAGGTCAGACTTCAGCTCGTGGTATGCCCGCTTGGGCTGGTAGTTCTCGTCGTAGATGGTGGCCAGGCCCTCCGGCGGGTCGTCGAACCAGCCCGGCACCCAGGAGTGATTGTCGCTGAAACCCCAGACCGTGTACGACAGGCAGCTGCGTACGGCGAGGCACGCCTTCATCAGCACGCTGAAGTTGGCTGCCGACGCCTGCAGTCGGGGGTTGATCTCCTCCGAGTCGCCGGCCTGGACGGCCTCGGTCATTCGGCTGCGGACGTCGACCTCGGTGAACGCGGTGGCGACGCCGAGCCCGCTGAACTTCTTCAGCGCGGCGGTCACCTGGAGGGTGTCGTAGTTGCCGTACTGGGTGCCCAGGTGGCCCTGGGAGCCGACGCCGTCGATCGGCACGCCCTGGGCGCGCAGGCCCTTGGTCATGTCGTAGACGAACTGGGTCTTGTCGTTCGCCGGGTTGCCGGAGCCGAATGCCTCGATGTTGTAGTCGTTGTAGAACAGCAGGGCCTTGGGGTCGGCGGCGCGCGCCCAGCGGAACGAGTCGGCGATGTAGCCGGGCCCGAGGTTCTGCGCCCAGAAGCCCTTGTAGTGCAGGGTCGACGGGGTGTCCCACGGGTCGCTGACCGCCTCGTTGACCACGTCCCACTGCCAGATCTTGCCCTTGTAGCGGCTGGCAACGGTGGTGATGTGCTTGCGCAGCAGGTCGCGTAGCTCCTGCTTGCTGATGGAGCCGTCGGCGACGCCACTGGTCAGCCAGCCGGGAAGCTGGTTGTGCCAGACCAGCACGTGGCCCCGCACGCTCTGCCGGTTGCGCTTGGCGAACTCGACGAGCTGGTCGGCCGCTGCCCAGTCGTAGGTGCCGCGGGTGGGCTCCAGGCTCTCCCACTTCATCGCATTCTCGGCCGTGACCGAGGAGAACTCGGTGGAGGCCAGCTTGCGGTACTGCGGGTCGCTGGCGTCGTTGAGCGCCTCACCGCTCACGGCGGTGCCGATCTGGAGGCCGTGGCGCTGGCCGAGGGTCGCGAGGCTCTGCGCCGTGGGGTCGTACGGCCGGCTGGCGGTGGCCGGCACCGTGTTCAGGGCGGCAACGGTCGCGACCGCGACCGCGCTGACGGTCATCCACTGTCTCAGCTTCATGTGCCTTCCTTTCCACACCATCGATAGACATGTGTCAATCAAGAAGTTGAGGGTCCGGTGTTGGCGGGTGCTGATCGGGGGGTCGGGGCGGGGCGCCCGGGGGTTCGGCCCGGTCCTGGGTGGAGCCGGTAGTTCCGGCCGGAAACCGGAAACTTGCTCGAAACGTTAAGGTGGTCGATGCGTGGGCGTCAACGCTGAAAACTTCCGGAAATTGGTCATATGAGCTGCGGAACCCCTCGCATCCCGTCAGCGAAACTTCCGAAGGCCCGCGGCATGGCGCCACCCTCAGGTCGAACCGGTACCGTCCCGCGCATCATCGGGGCAGCCCACGCTGGCCTACCTCGCGGCGGGCGATCGAGGGCTGCCCGGCTACGTGAAGGGCCTGTTCGTGGCGGGCTCGGCGGTACTGACCGTCAGAAGTCAGCGCAGGCCGGCGAAGAGGTCGTCCTCGGGCGTCGGCGCGCCGGTCCGGTCACGGACCCGCAGGAAGGTCTCCACGCCCATCAGCTCAGTGAACCGCTCCTGGCCCAGTTGCAGGAAGAAGATGTTCTCGGTCTGACTGGCATGGGTGGCCAGCGCGTCGAACTTCTGCGCGCCGTAGCTGCTCGTGTCCACCCAGGTGGTGATCTCATCGTCGGGCAGGCCGAGCTGCGGCCCCGGCTCCGCCGCCGCATCCGGCTCGGCCCACTCGACGCCGAGCTCCTGCATGATCCGGCCCAGCTGCTCGAACGCCGTGCGCGGCACGGTGGTCCAGTACACCTTCGCCGGGATGTCCGTCATCTCGACAGCGGCCATGGTGATCCGATGAGCCTGGATGTGGTCCGGGTGGCCGTAGAAGCCGTTCTCGTCGTACGTGACGACGACGTCTGGTTGGTACTGCCGGATCAGCTCCGCGAGCCGGCCCGCCGCCTCCGCCACCGGCGTTATCCAGAACGCGCCGGGCAGATCGTTGGTCGGCCAGCCCATCATCCCGGAGTCGCCGTACCCGAGGGTCTCCAGGTGGGTGACCTTCAACGCCGCGCAGCTGGCCTCCAGCTCGGCCTGGCGCATCGCCACGACAGCGGCCGGGTCGTGCCCCGGGTCGCCGGGCTTGACCCCACCCGGGCCGTCACCGCACCGCCCGTCGGTGCAGGTCACGAGCACCGTCGTGATCCCCTCCGCCGCGTACCGGGCAAGGACGCCACCGGTGCTCGTCGCCTCGTCGTCCGGGTGGGCGTGCACCGCCATCAAGGTCAGAGGTCGCTCAGCCATGCCATCACCCTACGAGCCGCCGGGCGACCTTGGTTCCTCGCGGGTCAGGAATGCCGTCCGGGCGTTCCACCCGGACGGGGTCGCCGCGGACGAGTTCGTCGTGGATGCGCCACCGGGCGGTGGTGACGGCACGCCGCGCCGCCTCGTCGCCGTGCTCGATGCGTTGCCGCAGCAGTTGCAGGGCGATACGACGGTTGAGGCTGAACTGCCGCTCCTCGTCCACCACGACGACGATGCCCGAGGGGCGGTGCGTCGCCCGTACCGACGTGCTGGCCTTGTTCCGATGCTGACCGCCCGGCCCGCCGGTACGGCAGGCGACGATGTCGACATCCGACTCCGCGAACGTCGTCGGCGGGGCGTCGAGTTGGGGCTGCCGGGCGGTGACGTACCAGTTCTTTCGGCCGGCGCTCGCCCGGTACGGACTGGGGGCCTGCCAGCACAGGGTCCCGGTCCAGGAGCCGGCGAACGCCTCGGCGCCGGCACCGGAGATCTGGATGAGCACCGATCGGTAGGTGCCGGGTCGGTCACCGGGCACGGCCTGGATCTGCTTGACCGTCAGACCGTGCCGGGTGCCGTCGGCGGTCAGGCGGCGCAGTAGCTGGGCCAGCGCCCAGGCGCACTCCTGCGGGCCACGCCCGGCGGACAGCATCAGGTGCACGCTCATGACCGGCCTCGCCGGCCGCGGTGGTCCCGCCGGTCCCGTCGCGGCGCGGACCCGAGGTCGGGCGTCTTGTAGGTGACCAGGGGAGTCGTGCTGACCACCGGCGTGGCCAGTCGGTGCTCGACGAGGTCGGCGATCACCTGCTCGATGCGCTTGTACGCCGTGGGCGCCTCCTCGAAGAGCAGTTGGCGGTCGCCGCACACCACCAGCGAGCCCACCGGCGTGCGGCGTAGCTCCTCGACCGTGTGCTTGGCCCGACCCCGCCGCAGGGCGTCGGCGCGCGACATCTTGCGGCCGGCGCCGTGCGCCACGGAGTGGTTGGCGTCCGGCCCGGCGTGCGCGGCGACCAGGTAGGACGCGGTGCCCCGCGTACCGGCGATGAGGACGTCGCGGCCGTCACCCGGCGCCGCGCCCTTGCGGTGCAGGTAGACCCCGTCCCGGACCTCGACCAGGTTGTGGCACTGATCGACGATCGGCTCGGTGGGCTCGGCACCCAGCGCGGACGCGACCCGGGCGGCCAGCACCCGGCGGTTGAGCGAACCCCAGCGCACCGCTTCGTCGTGCATCGTCAGGTATGCGGCGGGATCGGGGGCGGCGCCGGCGCCGTGGACCTCGGTGTGCGCCCGCAGGATCCGCTCGCCCAGACCACGGGAACCGCTGTGCACGATGAGCACGAGATCGCCGGCGTCGAGCCCGAGACGCCCCGCGTGGGTCGAGTCGAGAACGCTGCCGACACTCGCCAGCTCGACGAAGTGGTTGCCCCGGCCGACCGTCCCGAGGCCGTCCAGGTGGCCGGCGGGAACGTCGCCCTTCAGAACGGCCCAGGCCGGGTCGTCGGCGTCCTGCTCGGGGTCCAACGCGCGGTCGAGGTCGGGGAACCGGGAAACGAGCCGCTCGGGTACGGCGCGCTTGAGCTTGATGGGGAACACGGCGATGCCGCAGCCGATGTCGGAGCCCACCAGGAACGGGTACAGCACGGTCGACGCCATCGCCGCACCGATGGGCGCGCCCTTGCCGGGGTGCAGGTCCGGCATCGCGGCAACGTGGATCATGCCGTCGAGGGCGGCCACCTGCTGGCACTGCGCGAGCGCATCGGACTCGATCCAGCTCGCGGGGGAGGCGAACACCATGACAGTGGCAGGGGTGGACGGGGGCAGGGACTCCCGAGGGGAGTGGTGCTGGGACAAGGACGCTCACTTCTCGCTGAGAACGTAGGAACGGACGGCATCACGGCCACCGGGAGGCGTCACCGGTGGCGCGGAGCAAGGGGGTGGAGTCCGTCAGTACGTCATGGACGTCACTCTCGCGGAGCCCGCCGCACCCCACAAGCGATTTTTTCTCGCGACGTACGCTGCCGCGATGAGCGCACCGCGTCGCATCCTGGTCTACGGGGTGTATGGCTCCGGCAAGTCCACCCTCGCGGCGCGGCTGGCCGAACAGCTCGGGCTGCCCTGGTATCCGGTGGACGATCTGCTCTGGCGGCCGGGCTGGGTCGAGGTGCCGGTCGCACAGCAGCGCAGCCGGATCGAGGACATCTGCCGGCGGGACCGTTGGATCATCGACGGGGCGTACCACGGCTGGCGGGACGTACCGTTGGCTCGTGCCGACCTGGTGGTCGGCCTGGACTATCCACGGTGGCGTTCCTTCGGGCAACTGCTGCGGCGCACGGCTCGCCGGCTGGTGACGGGCGAGGAGATCTGCAACGGCAACCGCGAATCGCTGAGCAGTGTGCTGTCCCCGGACTCGATCCTGGTGTGGCACGTCACCGCGTTCGGCCGGGCCCGGCGGCGGATGCGGGCCTGGCAGACCGGCTCGTCCTTGCCGCCTGTGGTGTTGCTGCGCTCGCCGGCGGACCTGGATGCCTGGCTGGCCGGACTGCCCCGCCAGTGAATCCGCGCGAACAGCCGTCGAGGGAGTCGGTGAGCTATTGGGCTGAGGGTGGACCGAATGGTGAGTCCCGGAAGGGCCCGGCCGGCAGGTCGCCGGCCGGGCCACCGCTCAGGACTCCTGGTTGCGACGCCGCGTGAGGAAGAACACGAGCGCGCCCAGCACGACCATGACACTTCCCATGCCCGTCATGGCCGGAACCACGTTGCCGCCGGTCACCGGCAGGATGGGTGTCTTGCCGCCACCAGGGCTGCCGGGTGCTCCAGGGCTGCCGGGTGCGCCGGGGCTGCCGGGTGCGCCGGGGCTACCTGGTGCGCCGGGGCTACCGGGTGCTCCGGGGCTTCCCGGTGTTCCGGGGCTTCCGGGTGCGCCGGGTGCTCCGGGGCTACCGGGTGCGCCGGGGCTACCTGGTGCTCCAGGGCTGCCGGGTGTGCCGGGGCTTCCGGGTGCTCCGGGGCTTCCGGGAGCGCCGGGGCTGCCGGGTGCTCCAGGGCTACCGGGCGGGCCGGATGGTCCCGGCGGGCCGGTTGGCCCGGGCGGGCCGGTCGGCCCGGCGCACACCGGTGCGGTGATGACGTTGGTGTCGAGGGTGACGGCGGCGGTTCGCGCCAGCGCGCGGCCCTGGAGGGTCGCGCCCGTGGCCATCGTGATTGCCGCCTGGGCCATGATGGTGCCCACGAAGGTGGTCCCCGTGCCGATCGTCGCCGAGCTGCCGATCTTCCAGAACACGTTGCAGGCTGAAGCACCGTTGATCAGGACGACGCTGCTGTTCGACGCCGTCGTCAGCGAGGAGTCGACCTGGAAGATGAACACGGCCGACGGGTCGCCCTGGCCGTTCAGCGTCAACGGCCCGGTGAGCTGGGCGGCCCCGATCCGATAGACCCCGGCGTTGAGCGTGTTGCCGCCGAGTTCCGCGGGAAGGTTGGTGAACGGGGTCCGGCCGGCGGCGTCGTTGAAGGCGATGGTCAGGTCGCTCTGGGCCTGGAGAGCGACCGCGTCGCCGAGGTGGACCTCGCCGCCGATGGTTGCCGTTCCAAAGCCGGACGCGGTGTTTCCCGGGAACCGCCCGAGACTCTGGGCCAGGAAACTGGGGCCGGTGTTGGTGGGCTCGGCCCCGGCCAGGACGGAGAAGTCAGCTGCCGTCCCCAGGTTTACCGGTGCCTCCTGCGCATTGGCCGCAGTCGAGCTGAAGAGCAACAAGCTGGCCGCCACGGTGGCGGCTGCGGCAGCCGCGAGCGCCGGCATGACCGCCCGCCGCCGTAGGCGAAGAATGGATTTAGCTGTCACAGAACACCCTCCGTGGGTACTACTCGCAGGAGACGTCTCGCGAGCCGTGTCCTGCGCAACGGCCTATATGGCGCCGACAAGCGCGGTGACCACCACATCACGTCCACCGCGCAAATGCGGCAAAACGGTACAATAGCTAACGCCTGTCAATGCAAATTCGACTGGCCTTCGCGTTCCTGTTTGTTGGTTTCGCGTTCCCGTATGGGTTCGCCGCCACGACCACCCGGGCCGAGTCGACACTGCGGCATCTGATGTCGGGGCGGGGAGCGCCGCCGGCGACAGCGAACGCGGCCCCGGAGCAGTCGAGTGGCTGGCGTCCTTATTGCAGGGCCGTTGGTGCCGGCCTGATCGCGCGTCCGTGGACGCAGGGCGAGGACGGGCTGTTGCTGGTGGCCGGGAAACGGAACTGGCGCAGTTCCTCGATCACGAATCCTTGCGCCCTGATGGCGGCGATGGTGTCGCGACTGGTGTGGCAGCCGGCGAACAGCTTCGGCCACAGCGTCGCGTCGACCAGCCGTTGGGTTCGGCGCAGGCGGCTGGGCTCCTCGGCGGCGACGTGCTCGAAGAAACGCAACTGGCCGCCGGGGCGCAGCACCCGGCTGACCTCGGCGAGCGCGCTCGCCTGATCGGGCACGGTGCACAACACCAACGCGACCACGGCAGCGTCGAACTCGCCGTCCCCGGCGGGCAGCGCGTCGGCCAGACCGTCGACGACCGTGACCGGCACCGGAGCGGACGGCGCGGCGCGCTCGGCAGCGGCGCGCAGACGTCGTTCGGGTTCGACCGCGACGACCTCGGTCACGCCCGGCGGATAGTGGGAGAACATCCGCCCGTTGCCGGCGCCGATCTCGATCACCCGGCCGGACAGGCCGGCCACCAGGTCCCGTCGGAACTGCGCCGTGCCGGCACGGTCCATGGCGACGCTGAGCCGCTCGTAGACCCGGGCGAACACCGGGTGGGACACCGCTGCCACGTCGACCTCCGGGGGTCAGGTGATCTCCGTCGGACTGTTCTCCGGCGATTGTCCCGCATCCGCGCAAGGTTTCGGTCCTACTGGTGGGCGGGCAGCACGACTCAACTGAGTGCAGACAGGACGTGGTTCGATCATGAAGGTCGTCGTCATCGGGGGCAGTGGCCTCATCGGTTCCAAGCTCGTGGACCGCCTCGGGGCGCAGGGCCACGAGGCGGTGCCGGCCTCGCCGAAGACCGGCGTGAACACATTGACCGGCGAAGGAGTGGCCGAGGCGCTCGCCGGTGCTGACGTCGTCGTCGACGTGTCGAACTCGCCCTCGTTCGAGGACACCGCCGTGCTGGAGTTCTTCGAGACCTCCACCCGGAATCTCCTCGCCGCCGCGACGGACGCCGGGGTGGGCCACTACGTGGCGCTCTCCGTCGTGGGTTCCGACCGGCTCCCGGACAGCGGTTACCTGCGGGCGAAGGTCGCCCAGGAGAAGCTCATCACCGCGTCCGGGATCCCGTATTCCCTGGTGCACGCCACGCAGTTCTTCGAGTTCGTCCAGGGCATCATCGACGCCGCCACGGACGGTGACACCGTGCACCTCGCGCCTGTGCTCATTCAGCCGATGGCCGCGGACGACGTCGCGGCCGCGGTGGCTGAGGTCGTGGTGGGCGCGCCGACGAACGCTGTGGTCGAGGTCGGTGGCCCGGAGCAGTTCCGCCTCGACGAACTGGGCCGATCCGTCCTCGCGGCCCAGCAGGACCCTCGCTCGGTGGTGGCCGACCCCGGCGCCCGGTACTTCGGTGCCACGTTGGGCGAACGCTCGCTCGTTCCCGCCGACGGCGCCCGCATCGCCGGTACGCGCCTCGACGACTGGCGTAGGCGGGCGAGCCGAGGGAAGTGACCCGGCCCGCTACGTGGGTGTGACGGGCGGATCGGCCCGCCGACCGAGGCGCTGCACCAACTCCCGTACCGCCTCGGTGAACGGCTCGTCGGATTCGTCCGGCCAGTGCCCGTGGATGGGTGGGGGGACGCTGTCGCCGGGTGGCGTCACCACGTCCCGGGGATCGCGCTGTCGGCGATCCACCGCGGCTGCCGGGTCGGACGTGGTGGCCGACTCGGGTGGCCGGTGTGCGGAGAAGATCCAGCCGCCGATGGGGTCGGTGTCGCGCCACAGGTTCACCCAGCGCCAACCGACCCGGCGGCCGATCTCGTGCAGTGCCGCGTCGTCGACGTAGGCGGGGAAGAGCCGCGCGTAGAGCCGGCGCAGCGGTGACCCGTGGGTGAGCAGGGCGACGCGGCTGGTGACCTGCGGCGGCAACTGGAGCACCGTGGCGGCGAGCAGGACCGAGCCGTGGCTGTGCCCGGTGAGCAGCACCGCGTTGCCGCGCTCGACGAGGTACGTGATTCGGCGGGTCAGCTCCGGCACCGCCCGCTCCGCGTAGCAGGGCGGGGCGAACGGGTGGGCGGCGCGGGGCCAGAAGGTGCCAAGATCCCAGAGGACGCCGATGTGCCGCCGGAACGGAACGGTCCGGTAGGCGAAGGTGCCCCCGATGATCAGGCCGAGGATCATGGCCGCGATCACCCAACTGCCGAACGAGATGCCGAAGGTGACCGCGTCCGCCGGCAACTTGGCGTTCCGCTCGATGACGTCGGCGGGCAACAGTCCCAGCAGGCCGATGGTGGTGGTGGCCGTGCCGAGGCCGGTGAGGCAGCCGTAGAACACAGCCAGCGGCACCAGTTTCTCGGTGAACCGCGCCCGGGCTATCGCGTCTCGGACCTGCCGCAGTCGGGGCCCGGCCCCCGCGGGCGGGCTCGGGTAGTCATGCGCGACGATCGCCGCCGCAGCCCGGCGCCGTCTGCGGCGGGAGAGCACGATGACCAGGCCGGCGACGATCAGCGTGACCAGCACAGCGCGAAAGAAGCCGTAGATCGCCCAGGTGTATCCCGGGGGTGGACCCGTGGCGATGCCCTCCCCGGTCGGCACGTCGCGATCCAAAAAATCCGCCACCCGGTAGACGAACTCGGCGGAGTACGCCACCGCCAGGCTGATCCCGGCGGCCGCGATCACGAGCGCGCCCAGCCCGAACAGCGGGGTGGCGCCTCGTGCCCGGTCCCGGCGCCAGAGCAGCACCACGCCCAGTGCGACCAACAGCGTCGTCTGTGCGACGAACAACCCGGCCAGGGTCGTGTCGTAGCCGGGAAGTCCACGCCCGTCGTGCCACGGCTGCGGGCTGGTCAGCACATAGGCCAGGACGACAAGGGTCAGGACAGTGGCAGCGGTCCGAAGCGTGCGGGTGACCCTGTCGAGCCGCTGATCGTCGGCAGCCCGGTCGATCAGCGAGGGCGTGCAGAGCAGGCCCACGCTGACCGCCAGGACCACCCCGGTGGTCACCGTCAGCGCGATGGTGGCGGCCGTGGCGCCGCTTGCGGCTCGAGCCAGGAGCAGAGTGAGGTCCAGCGTCGCGAACGCGGCGGCGACGTGGATGGCGCGCAGCCGACCCACCAGCGGCTCGGCGTCCCACCGACCGACCGTGCCGAGCCGAGACCCGCAGACCTCCTGACGGGGTGCGCGAAACACCTCGAACGTCCGTTCCGGGCGGGTGCTGATCCGCCAGACCAGGGCGATCGCGGCGGCCGGGACCAGCGCGAGCACCGCCAGCCGCGGTCCGACCGGCCGCCCGCCCAACCAGGACAACCAACTGCGCCCGGCCAGGCAGCTTGGCGAGGACAGGCACTTCCAGCCGATCATGTCCAGGGCGACACCGGCGATGGCGAGCACGTACAGCACGGTGAGCGTGAGCGCCAGCACCCGGCACAGGGACTTGACCATCGCCTCGGAAGCGGGATTCGCCGGACGCATCCAGATCGCTACGTTGACCAGCATGAACGGCAGCAGGAAGACCACCGCCAGAGTGCGGGCCACGGTCCCGGAGGGCAGGTCACCCCAGTGGTACGCCTCCAGCGTCACCCCGTGCGCGCCGGTGGGGTCCGAACGTTGGGGCCGGGGCCGGTAGAAGCCCCCGCTGCGGTCACCCGCGACCTGCGCTGTCTGCTGCAGGTCCAGCACCTCTCCGGCGCTCGCGCCGGAGACTCCGTGCACCCGCAGCTCCACGACGTCGCCGGAGACGTCCGGCCCACTCAACCGCGCTGATCCATCCAACATCCCCCCGAGGCGTTTCGGCAGCCCCTTGTCACGCGTCCCACCCGAGGTCAGCTCCGCCAGCATCGTGCCGGGGCCCCGCCACCCGGATGGCGGCAGACCGCGGCCTACCCGAACCGGACGGCCTCAATCGCGGCGGGCAGGGACGCGCCGCTTGCCGCCGACCGGCTCTCGCGAGGACTCAGTGCGCCCTGGTGGGTGTCAGGTCGGTCCTCGCCTGCCCGGTGTCCGGGTCGAAGGGGAACGAGACGTGCTGGTGGATCATCTCCCAGCCCAGCTCGGCCCGCTGGAACACCCGGGTGCCCCGGGACCAGCTCACGGTCGTGGCGCCGTCCGGCTGTTGCGCGGTCATCCGGTTCAGGCCCCACGACACGGCCAGGTCGTCGCGGACGATGACCGCCAGCTCAGGAACGGTCCAGGTGACTGTCCCGGTGCTGACGTCGAGGCCGTTCGCGCAGACCGCGCGAACCTGGTCCCTGCCGACGTACTCCAGCGGTTGCTCGTGCTCGTACGAGACGACGGGCTCGGCGATCGGTTCCATGATCCCGTCGAGGTCCTTCGCCTCGGTCGCCTCGAACCAGCGCTGGTGCAGGGCCCGTACCTCGTGCTCGGAGGTCTCGCGGTCGTCGGCACCGCCGTCGTCGGCGAAGGAGTGGTGTTCGTGCGCCACGACCCACGAGTCGTTCTCCTTGCGCAGGCCGAGGGTCAGGCGCAGCAGAAGCTCCGGCCGCCTGGCGAGGTCGTCGGAGGTGCCGCAGCGCAGCAGCGCGTTGGCGTAGGCCACGGTGTCGCCCGCGGTGATGTCGAGGCTGGTCAGCTCGAAGGCGGCCCCCGATGCCTGCCACCGGAAGAAGTCCGGCCAGGTCCGCTCGTAGGCCTCGATGCCCCTGACCCCCTGGTGCGGCGGGGGGACGTCGTACATGACGATGTCCGCGGAGTGCTGGGCGAGGACGCCCGGCAGGTCACCGGCGTGGACCGCCTGCGTCCACCGTTGGATCAGCTCGCGGATCTGGGTCTCGTCGTCGGCCATGGTGCTCCCTCGTGGGTCGGGTTGCGCTCACCTCTACAACCCGCGCGGACCGACAGACTCATCGCCGCGTGCCGAACGACTTTCCTCGTCCCGGTCGAGATCCTGGTCGAGCTGCATCCGCAGACCGCACATCCGCAGGGTTTCCGGGGTCAGGAACGACACCACCTCGGCGATCCGATCGTCGCGCAGCGCGACGACGTCCAGGGCCGCCGCCGTGAAGACCGACGCCTCCGGGCTCCAGAGGTACGTCCCGAACGCGAGTTGCCCGTTGGCGTACGTCGGGACGAGGCGCCACCGGACCGACAACGGGCCGTCCAGCAGGAACTGCCGGATCGCGTCGTGGCCCTCGTACCACTGCGGCAGCGGCGGCATCGAGTACCGGGCGTCGTCGGTGAGCATCGCCAGAATCGCGTCGACGTCGCCCCGCTCCCACGCGGTCACGTATCGCCGCGCCAACTCGCGTACCTTCTCGTCGCCGAGGCCGCTCAGCTCCACCTGCTGGCTGCCGGTCGGGCGCAGCGCGTCCACCACCCGGCGGGCCCGTTGCAGGGCGCTGTTGACCGCGGTGACGGAGGTGCCGAGCAGGTCGGCGACCTCGGCGGCGGGGTAGCCGAGCACCTCCCGTAACAGCAGCACGGCCCGCTGCCGGCCGGGTAGGCGCTGCAGCGCCGCGACGAACGCGAGCTCCAGGTGCTCACTCTCGACCAGCCGCTGCGCCGGGTCCCGCTGCTCGACGGTTACCGACCGCCGGCCCGGGTACGGCCCGAGCCAGGCCGTCTCGGCCACGGGCGCGGCCCCCGGCGTGAGGTCGGTCGGCAGCTCCCGCCGGCGACCCCGGCCCTCGATCATCGTGAGGCACCGGTTCGTGGCGATCCTGTAGAGCCAGGCTCGCAGAGCGCCGCGATCCTCGTACCGGTCCCGGCTCTGCCAGGCCCGCGCGAACGTCTCCTGCACCGCGTCCTCGGCGTCGTGGAAGGAGCCGAGCATCCGGTAGCAGTGGGCCGTCAGCTCGTCGCGGTGCTCCTCGACCAGCCGTACGAACGTCACGGTGGTGCAGCCTACATTCAGCGTGGCCGACGTCTGGTCCTCACACGGCCGGCTGGGCATCGATCCAGCGGTGCCGGGGAGGGTTGATCCGGCCACGGCGGGGAAGGTGCCGCCATGGTCGCTGCCGGTCGGCGCGGAGCGGACGGGGGCACTCCGGCGCGTGCCGGCGACACCGTTCAGGGCGGCCGGGCGGCGACCTTCGTCCGGCTCCGGGACCGCGCGGCGGCCACGCTGCGCGACCGGTTCCGTCGGGTACGGGCCATCGGCGGCCTCGCCGTGCAGGCCGGCCTGGCGGCGGCGCTGTCCTGGCTGGTGGCGCACGAGCTGCTGCACGTCTCGCAGCCCGTGTTCGCGCCGATCTCCGCCGTCGCGACCCTCGCCGCGTCGGTCGGCCAACGGCTGCGCCGCACCGTCGAGCTGATCATCGGTGTCACCGTCGGGGTAGTGGTCGGCGACCTCCTGCTCACGGTGATCGGCACCGGGTGGTGGCAACTCGCCCTGGTCGTCGTGCTGGCGATCGTGGTCGCGTTGTTCCTCGCCGGCAGCGCGGCGGTGGTGATCCAGGCCGGGGCGACGGCAGTGCTCATCACCACGCTCAGCCCGACCGTCCATGATCTGGAGATCCCTCGGTTCGTGGGTGCTCTCGTCGGGGGAGGGACGGCGCTACTGGTCACCGCCGTGTTGCTGCCGCTGAACCCGCTGCGGGTGCTCAACCGGGCCGCGCGACCGGCGTTGGACCTCCTCGTCGCCCAGCTCGACGCCACCGCCGACGCTCTGGCCGAGCGTGATGCCACCCTTGCGCGTACGGCCCAGGGCAGGTTGCGGCAGAACAAGGATGAGCTGAAGGCGTTCGTCGAGGCGACCCAGGGCGCCCGGGAGGCCAGCACCCTGTCGCCGCTGCACTGGCACGAACGGCACGGGCCGGTCGGCCGGTACGCGCGGGCGGCAGAGCCTGTCGACCGGGCGATGCGCAACAGCGGGACGTTGATCCGTCGGGCGGTGACGCTGATCGAGGACGGTGAACCGGTTCCGGAGCCGCTGCCGAGGGCGGTGGCCGAACTCGCCGAGGCCGTCCGGTTGCTGAAGCGGCAGTTCGCCGCGGGTGATGAGCCGAAGCGGGCGCGGGAGCAGGCGCTACGGGCGGTTGAGGTGGCCGGCCAGGCGTACCGGGAGGGGGTTGGTTTCTCCGGTGCCGTCGTGGTGGCGCAGGTTCGGACAACCGTCAGCGACCTGTTGGTGGCCGCCGGGTCGACCCAGGAGGAAGCGAATCGCCTGGTCCGGCGCACGTTCGGTGCCCTGCGGACGTCCAGCGACCCGCGGCGGCCTGATCGGATGGCACCGCCCTGAGCCATGGGTGTTGCGCATTGAGCCAAACTGGTGCCATGATGGTGCCATGGAGCTGAGGTCTTACGTCGAGAACCTGCGTGACGAGTTCGCCGTGGCTGCGGAGGGCGTCGACCCGGAGGCCCGGGTGCTGGCCGAACGGCTCTTCACGCAACTGGAGGCGGCTACCCGTCTCACGTTGCTCGAGGCGCTGTCCGACGCGGCCGACGAGATCACCCGTGAGCTCGCGCCGGGTTCGGTGCACGTCCGGTTGCGCGGGCGGGAGCCTGATTTCGTGGTGACGCCGGCCAGCCCGCCGGTCCAGGAGGCGGGGGAGGTCAGCGGGCCGCCGACGCTGTCGGCGCCACTGCTCGCGCCCGACGGTGACGACGGCGGCACCTCGCGGATCAACCTTCGGCTCCCCGACCATCTGAAGGCCAGCGTCGAGGAGGCTGCTGGCCGCGCCGGGCTCTCGGTCAACGCCTGGCTGGTGCGAGCTGTGGCCGGCGCCATCGGGGCGGGCGAAACGGAGCGTCGCGCGCCCCGGCGGGCGGAGCCGCGCTCCGGCCAGCACTTCACCGGCTGGGCCCGCTAACTCCCCGTACCCCCTCTTCCTTCGCGCCGCTGACCAGCGGCGACATCCGTCGACCACCTTTCGGGAGACCACCATGCCTGTTTTCGACACACCAGAGCCGATCTCCGTCCAGCTCGACCTGCCCGTTGGGGACGCGTGGATCGCCGCGACCGACCGCACCGACACGGTGGTGACGGTGCGGCCGCGTGACCCGTCGAGCAAGGCCGACGTGAGCGCGGCGGAACAGACGACCGTCGAGTACGCCGCCGGGCAACTGCTGATCAGGGTGCAGAAGAGTTGGCGCAGGTACGGCTTCGGCTCCGGGCCGTCGGTCGACGTCCTGATCGAGTTGCCGACCGGGTCGCGGGTGCACGCCGAGGCGTCGTGGGCGGCATTCCGTTGCGAGGGCCGGCTGGGCGAGTGTCATATCAAGACCGGCAGTGGGATCCGGCTCGACGAGACCGGGCCGCTGGACATCGACAGCAGCCACGGCGAGATCGCGGTGGAGCGCGTCACGGGCTCCGCCCGGGTGAAGGCCTCGTCCGGCAAGGTGCGCATCGGTGCGGTCGACGGCACCGCCGAGATCAAGAACTCCTCCGGCGACTGCTGGATCGGCCGGAGCGGCGGTGACGTGCGGGTCAACACCGCGTACGGCGACATCACCGTCGACGCGCCGATGGCCTCGGTGACGGCACGCACCGCGTACGGCAACGTCCGGCTGGGCGAGGTCGTACGGGGGTCGATCGAGCTGGACACCTCGTACGGGGCCATCGAGGTCGGCGTCCGTCGCGGGACCGCCGCCTGGCTCGACGTCAGCTCCAAGCACGGCCGCGTGCACAACGCGCTCGAGACGACCGACGGCCCGGCACAGACCGACGAGACGGTCGAGGTCCGAGCGAACACCTCCTACGGCGACATCGTGATCCGCCGCGCCTGATCCGCCGTCCGGCACCGCCCACGAATTGAGGAGACCATGGCCAGCCCTTCCCGACCCGCCATCATCGCCACCGGCCTACGCAAGTCCTACGGCGACAAGGTTGTGCTCAACGGCATCGATCTGGAGATCGCCGAGGGAACCGTATTCGCGCTGCTCGGTCCCAACGGCGCCGGCAAGACCACCATCGTGCGGATCCTGTCCACCCTGATCGACGCCGACGCCGGCGACGCCCGTATCGCCGGCCACGACCTGGCCCGGCAACCCGACGCGGTACGCGAACTGATCGGCGTCACCGGCCAGTTCTCCGCCGTCGACAGCCTGCTCACCGGGCGGGAGAACCTGAACCTGATGGCCGACCTGTGTCACCTCGACAGGGCGGCCGGCCGACGACGTGTCGGCGAGCTGCTCGACCAGTTCGACCTGACCGAGGCGGCGGGCAAGCCGGCGTCGACGTACTCCGGCGGTATGCGCCGGCGGCTCGACCTCGCGATGACCCTGGTCGGCGAGCCTCGCATCATCTTCCTCGACGAGCCGACGACCGGGCTCGATCCGCGCAGTCGCCGCGCGATGTGGCAGATCATCCGTGAACTCGTCTCCGGCGGCGTCACCATCCTGCTCACCACCCAGTACCTGGAGGAGGCCGACCAGCTCGCGGATCGGGTCGCGTTCCTCGACCACGGCCGACTGATCGCCGAGGGCACGCCGCGCGAGCTCAAACAGCTCATCCCCGGCGGTCACGTCGTGCTCCAGTTCGCCGACCAGGCCGGGCTCGACGCGGCGGCGCGCACCCTCACGACGGCCACCCGCGACGACGCGGCGCTCACCCTGCAGGTGCCGAGCGACGGTGGGGTCGGATCGCTGCGATCGCTGCTCGACCAGCTCGACCGGGCCTCCGTGAGCGTGGCCGGTCTCGCCGTGCACACCCCCGACCTCGACGACGTCTTCCTCACCCTGACCGGCCAACCCGACAACGAAAGGGCCATGGCGCGATGAGCACCCTCACCCTCGCCGTCCGCGACTCGAGCACGATGCTGCGGCGCAACCTCCTGCACATGCGGCGCTACCCGTCGCTGACGCTCCTGCTCATCGGCGTCCCGGTCATCATTCTGCTGCTGTTCGTGTACGTCTTCGGTGGCACGCTCGGTGCCGGCCTCGGCCCCTCCGGCGACCGCAGCGACTACGCCAACTACGTCACCCCCGGCATCCTGCTCATCACGGTGGCCAGCGCGGCGCAGGGCACCGCCATCTCGGTCGCCATGGACATGACCGAGGGCATCATCGCCCGGTTCCGTACCATGGCGATCTTCCGACCGTCGGTCCTCACCGCGCACGTGCTGGGCAGCCTGATCCAGACGATGGTCAGCATCGCGGCCGTCACCGGCGTGGCACTGCTGGTCGGATTCCGGCCCACGGCCAACCCGGTCGAATGGCTCGCCGCGATCGGCGTCCTTGCCATGATCACCTTTGCGGTCACCTGGCTGTCGGTCGCCCTCGGCCTGGTGAGCGAGAGTGTCGAGACGGCGAGCAACCTGCCCATGCCGCTGGTGCTGCTGCCGTTCCTCGGCAGTGGGTTCGTCCCCACCGACTCCATGCCGGCCCCGGTACGGTGGTTCGCCGACTACCAGCCCTTCACGCCCGTCATGGAGACTCTTCGGGGCCTGCTCCTCGGCACCGGAATCGGCGCCAACGGGATCATCGCGGTCGTCTGGTGCGTCGTCATCAGCGTGCTCTGCTTCCTCTGGGCCAAGGCCCTGTACAACCGGAATCGGGCCGCCTGATCCGACAGGCGCTCGACGTCCAGCCAGCGCGACGGACGGCCCGGCCCCGGTGGGCCGGGCCGTCGGCTGTCCGTGTCGCGGGCGCGCCTGCCGATCATGCTTTCGCGTGGTCGCCCGAGGTCGTCCTGGAAACGTCGAATGTTATCGATAACAAGGCCCGGCCATTCGGCTGTGTGATGCACCTGCCGATCTGCGGAGCGCGCAGTCGTGAGCCCAGCGGCATCCGGCAGCCGGTCCATAGATCTGATCATGAGGACTGAGCGGCCGTGTTGATGTTATCGCTGACATCGTCGCCGGCCGGCCGGTGGTCGTGATCGGACACTCGCCCCGCGGGTCGCGCAGGACGCTGCACCTGTCGCCCTGCCTGCCGAGGAGGTTCCCGGTCGAGGCGGAGCCGGGTGTCGTGCTCCGGTCGCCGCACCCTGCGGTCGGTCGGAATGAGGCGTTTTGCACCGGTCCGATATCGACGCGCCCGAGTCGATCCGGCTTCCGCGTTCCGTTACGGAGCTGTTGCGGTCAGATGTCTTGACGAGCCTGGATGTGAGCGTTAACACTATCCCCGTTAACGGTGGAGGTGAACATGAACCGTGTGGACGGAGCTGACGACCGCTACGTCGTCGGTGTCGATTTCGGCACCCTGTCCGGACGAGCTCTGGTGGTCCGGGTCGGCGATGGTGCCGAGCTGGGGACCGCGGTGCACGAGTACGGCGACGGAGTCATCAGCGCGGCACTCCCGGGGGGTCGACTGCTGCCTCCGGACTGGGCCCTACAGAACCCGGAGGACTACCGCGACGTGCTGCGGTACGCCGTTCCGGCGGCACTGTCGGCGGCAGGGGTGGACCCCACCGCGGTCGTCGGCATCGGCATCGACTTCACCGCCTGCACGGTGCTGCCGACGAACGCCGACGGCACTCCGCTCTGTGAGGATCCCGAGCTGCGCGACCGGCCGCACTCCTGGGTCAAGCTGTGGAAGCACCATGCCGCGCAGCCGCACGCCGACCGCATCAACGCGCTGGCCCACGAGCGGGCGGAGCCGTGGATCGGCCGGTACGGCGGCAAGATCTCCGCCGAGTGGCAGTTCGCCAAGGGACTGCAGATCCTGGAGGAGGACCCCGAGGTCTACCACCGGGCCGAGCGCTTCATCGAGGCAGCCGACTGGATCGTCTGGCAGCTCAGCGGCACCGAGACCCGCAACGTCTGCACAGCCGGTTACAAGGGCATCCTGCAGGACGGCCAGTACCCTTCCGAGGGCTTCCTGACCGCCCTCAACCCGGGCTTCGGCGACTTCGTGGCCAAGCTGGACGGCCCGTTGCTGCCCCTCGGTGCCCGGGCCGGCACGCTCACCGAACGGGCCGCCGCGTGGACCGGCCTGCCGGAGGGGATCGCGGTGGCCGCCGGCAACGTCGACGCGCACGTCACGGCGGCGTCCGCGCAGGCCGTGGAACCCGGCCGGCTCGTCGCGATCATGGGGACCTCGACCTGCCACGTGGTCAACGGCGCGCAGCTCGCCGAAGTGGCCGGGATGTGCGGTGTCGTGGACGGCGGCATCAGCCCCGGCGCATGGGGTTACGAGGCCGGGCAGAGCGGCGTCGGCGACATCTTCGGCTGGTTCGTCGAGCACGCCGCCCCGGCTGGCGTCGCCTCGCACGAGCACCTCACCGAGCTGGCCGCGAGCCAACCGGTCGGCGCGCACGGCCTGATCGCGCTGGACTGGTGGAACGGCAACCGCTCGCTGCTGGTCAACCACGACCTGAGCGGGATGATCGTCGGAATGACCCTGGCCACCCGGCCACAGGACATCTACCGGGCGCTGCTGGAATCCACCGCCTACGGCACGCGGATGATCATCGAGGCGTTCGTCGAGGCCGGTGTCGCGGTGAACGACCTGGTGATCGCCGGTGGTCTCACCTCCAACGAGCTGCTGATGCAGATCTACGCCGATGTGACCAGGCGGCCGCTGAACATCATCGGCTCCGCGCAGGGGCCGGCGCTGGGGTCGGCGATCCATGCCGCCGTCGCCGCCGGTGAGTACCCCTCGGTCCACGAAGCGTCGCAGGCGATGGGTCGGGTGCACGAGGCCGTCTACCGACCGGATCCCGACCGGGCGCGCGCCTACGACGCCCTGTACGCCGAGTACCGGACGCTGCACGACCACTTCGGTCGCGGCGGCAACGACGTCATGCTCCGCCTGCGGGCGATCCGGAACGCGGCGGCCGAGACCGCCGCGGCCACGCACGAGACCGCGCTGGAGGTGGTCGCATGAACGCCGAGGTGACCCGACAGATCGACGAGCTGCGCGCGACGGTCGCCCGCCTGCACGCCGAACTCACCCGGTACCGCCTGGTCGCCTGGACGTCGGGCAACGTCTCCGCGCGGGTTCCCGGCCAGGACCTCATGGTGATCAAGCCGAGCGGCGTGGGCTACGACGATCTCTCGGCGGACACCATGGTGGTGTGTGACCTCAATGGTGTCCTCGTCGAGGGAGACCTCGCCCCGTCCAGCGACACCGCCGCCCACGCCTACGTCTACCGGGCGATGCCCGAGGTCGGTGGGGTCGTGCACACGCACAGCTCGTACGCCACCGCCTGGGCCGCGCGAGGGGAGGCGATCCCCTGCTACCTCACCGCCCAGGCCGACGAGTTCGGTGGGGAGATTCCGATCGGTCCGTTCGCCCTGATCGGCGGCGACGACATCGGCAAGGGCATCGTCGGCACGCTCGCCGGGCACCGCTCACCCGCGGTGCTGATGCGCAACCACGGCGTCTTCACCATCGGTCGTGACGCCCGCGCGGCGGTCAAGGCCGCGGTCATGTGCGAGGACGTGGCCCGTACGGCCCACCTGGCTCGCGCACTCGGGCAGCCGGTGCCGATCGGGCAGGACGACATCGATGCTCTTCACCATCGCTACCAGAACGCCTACGGTCAACAACTAGTCCCACCGGCGGGTTCCTGACCGTCCACCGGCCATGCCGGAACCCGTCGGTCTGCACCACGGAGGTACCAGCACGCACCACCCGCGTACGCCGCTTTCCGCACCTCGGCGGCTGGCGCGGTCACCCACCACACCCAGCCAAGGAGATCCGATGAGAAAGATGCGAACGCACTCCGCCTCGTGGCGCGCAGCCGCGGTCGTCGCCAGTGTGCTGCTCGTCGGCAGCATCGCGGCCTGTGGCAACAGCGACACCGGCGGCGGCACCAAGGACGACGGCAAGATCACGATGGGCTTCTCGCAGGTCGGCGCGGAGAGCGGCTGGCGTACCGCGAACACCACCTCGATCAAGGATGCCGCCTCGACGGCGGGGATCGAGCTGAAGTTCGACGACGCTCAGCAGAAGCAGGAAAACCAGATCAAGGCGATCCGCAACTACATCCAGCAGAAGGTCGACGTGATCGCCTTCTCGCCGGTCGTGGAGTCCGGCTGGGACACCGTGCTGAAGGAGGCCAAGGACGCCAAGATCCCGGTCATCCTGACCGACCGTTCGGTGGACTCGGCCGACAAGACCCTGTACAAGACCTTCCTCGGCTCGGACTTCGTCAAGGAGGGCAAGCTCGCGGGTGAGTGGCTGGTCGAGCAGAAGAAGACCGCCTCGGGTCCGGTGAACATCGTCGAGTTGCAGGGCACCACCGGCGCCGCGCCGGCGAACGACCGCAAGAAGGGCTTCGCCGAGGCGATCGCCGCCAACCCGAACCTGAAGGTCATCGCCTCCCAGACGGGTGACTTCACCCGGGCCGGCGGCAAGCAGGTCATGGAGCAGTTCCTCAAGGCCAACCCGAAGATCGACGTGCTGTTCGCGCACAACGACGACATGGGCCTGGGCGCGCTCGAGGCGATCACCGCCGCCGGCAAGGTGCCGGGCAAGGACATCACCATCATCACGGTCGACGCTGTCAAGGACGGCATGCAGGCTCTCGCCGACGGGAAGTTCAACTTCATCGCGGAGTGCAGCCCGCTGCTCGGCCCACAGCTGATGGACCTGGCCAAGAAGGTCCACGCCGGCGAGACGGTGCCTGCTCGGATCGAGACCGAGGAGACCACCTTCACGTCTGAGCAGGCGAAGGAAGCCCTGCCCAACCGCAAGTACTGATCGACGCTGGGGGTCGCCGCGCTCGCGTGGCGGCCCCGCTGCGTCGCCCCTGACCCGCAACGGACCGGGCATGGCCCGCGACCATCCCGTACACCACGCCCGCCCGAGCGACCCGCAGGGACGACCGGGCGGGCGTACGGGAGCGCAGCGGCCCATCCGTGTCGACAACCCAGAAGAGGTCTGATGGGATGACGGATAGCCGTCCGGTCCTGACGATGACCGGGATCAGCAAGTCCTTCCCCGGGGTGCGCGCACTCCACAACGTCAACTTCCGGCTCTTCCCCGGCGAGGTGCACGCCCTGATGGGCGAGAACGGCGCCGGCAAGTCGACCCTGATCAAGGTGCTGACCGGCGTCTACGACACCGACGACGGCACGATCACCCTCGATGACGAGCCGGTGTCCTTCACCGGGCCGATGCAGGCGACCGCCGCCGGGGTGAGCACCGTCTACCAGGAGGTCAACCTCTGCACCAACCTCTCGGTGGCGGAGAACATCTTCATCGGCCGCGAACCCCGGTTGCTCGGTGCCGTCCGGTGGGGTGAGGTTCGCCGCCGCGCGCGTACGCTGCTGGCCCGCCTCGACCTCGACCTCGACGTCAGCGCGCCGCTCGGGTCGTATTCCCTGGCGATCCAGCAGATGGTCGCCATCGCTCGCGCCATCGACATCCAGGCCCGGGTGCTGATCCTGGACGAGCCGACGTCCAGCCTCGACGCCGGCGAGGTCGCGCAGTTGTTCCGCATCATCCGGCAACTGCGCGACGAGGGCATCGCGATCCTGTTCGTCACCCACTTCCTCGACCAGGTCTACGAGATCGCCGACCGCATCACCGTGCTGCGCAACGGCGGGCTCGTCGGCGAGTACACGACCGCCGAGCTGCCCCAGCTCTCCCTGGTGGAGAAGATGATCGGCAAGGAACTCGACGTCCTCGAGGGGATCGAGGAGCATTCCCGCCGGGACCTGGCCACCCTGGAGGAGGGCACCCCCCTGGTGGCGGTGTCGAACTTCGGCCGGGCGGGCGCGGTCGAGCCGTTCAGCCTCACCATCCACGCCGGCGAGGTGGTGGGCCTGGCCGGTCTGCTGGGCTCCGGGCGTACCGAGGTGGCGCGGTTGTTGTTCGGGGCCGACCGGACCGACGGCGGTCAGGTCGCGGTCGACGGCACGGCGGGCAGCCTGCGTACCCCCGCGCAGGCCATCGACCAGGGCTTCGGTTTCTGTTCGGAGAACCGCCGCGCGGAAGGCATCGTTCCCGACCTGTCGGTCCGCGAGAACATGATTCTGGCCATGCAGGCCGCCCGCGGCTGGCTACGGCCCATCCCGCGTCGTCGTCAGGACGAGCTGGTCGACAAGTACGTCAAGGCGCTCAACATCCGGCCAGCGGACCCGGAGGTGCCGGTCCGCAACCTCTCGGGTGGCAACCAGCAGAAGGTGCTCCTGGCCCGGTGGCTGATCACCGAGCCACGACTGTTGATCCTCGACGAACCGACCCGGGGCATCGACATCGGCGCGAAGACCGAGATCCAGAAGCTCGTGACGCAGTTGTCCGACGGCGGCATGGCGGTGCTGTTCATCTCCGCCGAGCTGGAGGAGGTGCTGCGCCTCAGCCACAAGGTGGCCGTGATGCGGGACCGACAAATGGTCGCACAGCTCGCCAATGACGACAGTCTCAACGCCGACCGCATCATGCAGACCATCGCCAGTGGATCTCACCGGGAGGAGGCAGACCGATGAACGACACAATGGGCCGCTACCGGACGATGATCGGTCACCGGCTGTTCTGGCCCGCTGCCGTGCTGGTCGTCATGCTCGCCGCGAACACGATCTACCGGCCCGGGTTCCTGTCCATCGAGCTCAAGGACGGGCACCTGTACGGCTCGCCGATCGACATCCTGCGGCTGAGCGCGCCGCTGATCCTCGTCGCGCTGGGCATGACCCTCGTCATCTCGACCGGCGGCATCGACCTGTCGGTCGGCTCGGTGTGCGCGATCAGCGGCGCGATCGCCTGCATGTACATCAGCAAGCAGCCCGACCAGAACAGCCTCGTCGTGGTGCTGACCGCACTGGCGATGGCGTTGGGGGTCGCGCTCGTGCTCGGCGCGTGGAACGGGGTGCTGGTGGCCGTGATCGGGATCCAACCGATCATCGCCACCCTGATCCTGATGGTGGCCGGCCGGGGCCTCGCCCAGCTGATCACCCAGGGCCAGATCATCACCATCAACTCCGAGCCGTTCCGGGCGATCGGGCTGGGCCACCTGCTGACCCTGCCGCTGGCCATCTTCATCGCCCTCGCCGCGGCCCTGCTCGTCGCCGCCTTCACCCGCCGTACCGCACTCGGCATGATCATCGAATCGGTGGGCGGCAACTCCGAGGCGAGCCGACTCGCCGGCATCCGCTCCGGCCGGGTCATCTTCCTCGCGTACGTCCTCAGTGCCGTCTGCGCCGCGGTCGCTGGTTTCATGATGACGGCCAACGTCTCCAGCGCCGACGGCAACGCCGTGGGCCTCTGGGTGGAGTTGGACGCCATCCTGGCCGTCGTCATCGGCGGTACGTCCCTCGCCGGCGGCCGGTTCTTCCTCAGCGGCACCATCCTCGGCGCGCTGATCATCCAGACCCTGACCACGTCGGTGTACGCCATGAACATCTCACCGCAGACCTCATTGCTGTTCAAAGCGGTCGTCGTCATCGCCGTCTGCCTCATCCAGGCGCCGGCCTTCCGGGCCCGGTTCACCCGCCGTAGGCGCAACGTTCCGCCACCCAACGCCATCGCCGACAAGCCGAAGGAGCAGGTGCCGGCATGACCACTGGATCGCTCACCGCCGGCCGTACCCGGTTCCGGCTGCCGAGGCGGCAGATTCCGGTGCTGGCCACGCTCGCCCTGCTCCTGGTCATGTACGGCATCGGGGTGTCCCAGTACCAGGCGTTCTCCAACGTGCAGGTCATCTTCAACGTCTTCATCGACAACGGCTTCCTGCTCGTCGTCGCGGTGGGGATGACCTTCGTGATCCTCACCGGTGGCATCGACCTGTCGGTCGGGTCCGTCGTCGCCATGACGGCGATGGTGTCGGCCTGGCTGCTCCAGGAGGGCCTGCCGGCGGCACTGGTGCTCGTCATCGCCCTGCTCATCGGTCCGACGCTCGGCCTGCTGATGGGCTGCGCCATCCACTTCTTCGAGATCCAGCCGTTCATCGTGACGCTCGCCGGGATGTTCTTCGCCCGCGGCATGTGCACGTTCATCTCCGGCTCGTCCATCCCGATCACCGACGGGTTCTGGACCAGGATGTCGCAGGAGCGGATCGGTAACCCCGGGGGCAACTTCGTGTCGATCAGCGTGCTGATCGCCTTCGTCGTGGTCGCCGTCGCCGCGTACACGCTGGCCTACACCAGGCTGGGGCGCAACGTGTACGCCATCGGCGGTAACCCCCAGTCGGCGCTGCTGATGGGCCTGCCGGTGGGGCGTACCCGGATCGCCGTCTACACGATCAGTGGCCTGTGCTCCGCGATCGGCGGGATCCTGCTGTCCTTCTACACCCTCTCGGGCGCGCCTCTGATCGCCGTCGGCATGGAGTTGGACGTCATCGCCGCCGTCGTCATCGGGGGCACCGTGCTCACCGGCGGCGCGGGTTACGTCTTCGGAACCGTGCTGGGCGTACTGGTCCTGGGCGTGATCCAGACCCTCATCACGTTCGACGGGAGCCTCAGCTCCTGGTGGACCAAAATCGTGATCGGCGGTCTGCTCTTCGCGTTCATCCTCCTGCAGCGCCTCATCGGAATCCGTTACAAGTGACCGCCCCTCTCGTGGAAGGCAACCCCATGGCACCACACAACGCACCCGAGATCTGGTTCCTCACCGGCAGCCAAGGCATGTACGGCGAGGAGACGCTCCGGCAGGTGGCCGAGCAGTCCCGTCAGATCGCGGCCGCGCTCAACGACTCGCCGCAGATTCCCGCCCGAGTGGTCTGGAAGCCCGTCCTGACCAACAGTGGTGAGATCCTGCAGGTCTGCCGGGAGGCCGCCGCCCAGGGCGCCATCGGGGTCATCGCCTGGATGCACACCTTCTCTCCGGCGAAGATGTGGATCGCCGGTCTGGACGCGCTGAAGACGCCGCTGCTGCACCTGCACACCCAGGCCAACGTCCTGCTGCCGTGGAACGACATCGACATGGACTTCATGAACCTGAACCAGGCCGCTCACGGCGACCGCGAGTTCGGGTACATCCAGACTCGTCTCGGTGTGGCCCGCAAGACGGTGGCCGGGCACGTCAGCGACCCGCGGGTGAGCGCCGGGATCGGGGCGTGGGCCCGCGCGGCGCTCGGGTGGTCGGCGATGCGGTCCCTGCGGCTGGCCCGCTTCGGCGACAACATGCGCGACGTCGCGGTGACCGAGGGCGACAAGGTCGAGGCGGAGCTGCGCTTCGGCGTGTCGGTCAACACGTACGGCGTCAACGACCTGGTCGAGGTGGTCGGTGAGGTCACCGACGCGCAGGTGGACGACCTGGTCAAGGAGTACGAGGACACCTACCGCATCGTCGGCGAGCTGCTGCCCGGGGGTGAGCGGCACGACTCGTTGCGGTACGCCGCGCGCCTGGAGCTCGGCATGCGCGCCTTCCTGGACGCTGGCGGGTTCCGGGCCTTCACCACGAACTTCGAGGATCTCGGCGGGCTGCGTCAGCTGCCTGGCATCGCCGTGCAGCGGCTGATGGCGGACGGCTACGGCTTCGGTGGCGAGGGCGACTGGAAGACCTCCGTCCTGGTCCACACCCTCAAGGCGATGTCGGTGGGCGTGGACGGCGGCACGTCGTTCATGGAGGACTACACCTACGACCTCACCCCGGGCGAGGAGTTGGTGCTTGGTGCCCACATGCTCGAGGTCTGCCCGACCATCGCGTCCGACGTACCCAACGTGGAGATCCATCCGCTGAGCATCGGCGGACGGGAGGATCCGGTCCGGCTCGTGTTCGACGCCGCGCCCGGTCCGGCGGTGGTGCTCGGTCTGGCCGACATGGGGGAGCGGTTCCGGCTCGTGGCCAACGAGATCGACGTGGTGTCTCCGCCGCAACCGCTGCGCCGGCTGCCGGTGGCTCGGGCCGTCTGGCGTCCGCGACCCGACCTGCCCGGCTCGGCCGAGGCGTGGATCACCGCTGGTGCACCGCACCACACGGTGCTGTCGCAGGCGGTGGGGGTGGAGGAGTTGCACGACCTGGCGGAGATGAGCCGGACCGAACTCGTCGTCATCGACGCCGACACAGAACGCCGCCGCTTCGCCAACGAGATCCGCTGGAACCAGGCCTACTACCGGCTGGCCCGCGGCTTCTGATCGCGCGGCCCGGCCGCATCCGTGACGGGTGGTCCGTCCCTGCCCGCATCCCTCGGGCAGGGGCGGGCCACCCGTCTGCGTGCCTGCCTAGCACGACCACGAGCCGATCGGGTTACGTCTTGACTAAGGGCGTGTTATCGCTCACAGTCTATACCCAAGAAGGTCGATGTCTGTGGCTGGCCCGGCCGCGATCTTGTTTCTCCCCGTTCGCGGCAGATCAGTGCCTCGACCCACGGTGAGAGATGTTAGCGATCACATTCGGCGATTCGGCCAGCTCGGCACACCGCCCGGTGCCGCGGATGCCGACCCAGACCATTCGGTTCGCGTCGTCGAAGGAGGATCATGGTTGCCATCGGTCGGGTTCCCTGGGTAGCGCCATCAGCGCGAGGGCGGGGGTGGTTGGCGCGGGTCGCCGCCGCCGCGGTCGCGGTGGTGGTCGGCGGCGCTCTGGCGGCGGTCGCGCCAACGGCTGCCTCGGCGGCGACGGTGGACACCAATGCGTGGTACGTGTTGGTGAACCGCAACAGCGGCAAGGCGCTGGACGTGTACAACCAGGCGACGAACGACGGTGCGCGGATCACGCAGTGGGCGCGTAACGACGGTGCGTGGCAGCAGTGGCAGTTCGTGGACTCCGGTGGTGGTTACTACCGGTTGAAGTCGCGGCATTCCGGCAAGGTGCTCGACATCTACAACTTCTCCACCGCCAATGGTGCCGCGGTGGTGCAGTGGGCTGACGGCAACGGGACCAACCAGCAGTTCCGGTTGGCGGATTCGGCCGGCGGTTACGTGCGGCTGATCAACCGGAACAGCAACAAGGCGGTGGAGGTGCAGAGCGCCTCGACCGCCGACGGTGGGAACGTCGTGCAGTACGACGACTGGGGTGGCAACAACCAGCAGTGGCAGCTCGTCCAGGTCGGGGGAGGCAACCCGCCGCCGTCGGGCAGCACGTACTCGAACCCGGTGGTCTGGCAGGACTTCGCCGACGTCGACATCATCCGGGTGGACAACGCGTACTACATGTCGGCGTCCACCATGCACTACTCGCCGGGCGCGCCGGTCCTGCGCTCGTACGACCTGGTGAACTGGGAGTTCGCCGGTCACTCCGTGCCCCGGCTCGACTTCGGGTCGAAATACGACATGAGCGGCGGTAACGCGTATGTCGACGGGATCTGGGCGTCGACGTTGAACTACCGGCCGAGCAACAAGACGTACTACTGGGCCGGGTGCATCGACTTCGCGCAGACGCACATCTACACCGCGACCGCCGTCGACGGCGCGTGGAGCAAGCACACCACCATCCCCAACTGCTACTACGACGCAGGCATGCTGATCGACGACAACGACACCATGTACGTGGCGTACGGCAACGGCAGCATCAGCGTGGCGCAGTTGTCCGCGGACGGGAAGTCGCAGGTTCGCGCCCAGCAGGTGTACACCACTCCGTCGAGCATCGGCACACTGGAGGGCGCCCGGTTCTACAAGCGCAACGGCGCCTACTACATCTGGCTCACCCGCCCGGCCAACGGCCAGTACGTGCTGAAGTCGACCAACGGTCCCTTCGGCCCGTACGAGCAGCGTCAGGTGCTGCTCAACCTGCCCGGCCCGATCTCCGGCGGTGGCGTGCCGCACCAGGGTGGGCTGGTGCAGACCCAGAACGGCGACTGGTACTACATGGCCTTCGTCGACGCGTACCCCGGTGGTCGGATGCCGGCCATGGCGCCGATCACCTGGACCAGCGACGGCTGGCCCGTGCTGCAGACGGTCAACGGCGCCTGGGGCAGCTCCTACCCGAAGCCGAACCTGCCCGCGCCACCGCGAGCGGTGAAGCCGCTCACCGGCACCGACACGTTCGCCGGCACCACACTCGGCCCGCAGTGGGAGTGGAACCACAACCCCGACAACAGCAGATGGTCGGTCAACAACGGGCTGAGCCTGCAGGCCGCCACCGTCACCGGCGACCTGTACGCGGCCCGCAACACGCTGACCCACCGCATCCAGGGCCCCAGCTCCACCGCCACCATCGAGTTGGACTACTCCACCATGCGCGATGGTGACCGCACCGGCCTGGCGGTGTTGCGCAACTCGTCCGCCTGGATCGGGATCCGTCGGGACAACGGCATCACCCGACTGGTCATGCAGAACGGCCTCGCGATGGACGGCAACTGGAACACGACCAGCACCGGCAGTGAGGTGGCCAGTACCGCCGTCTCCGGTGGCCGAATCTGGTTGCGGGCCAACGCCGACATCAGACCCGGCTCCGGTCGGCAGGCCCGCTTCTCCTACAGCACCGACGGGGTCACCTTCACCTCATTCGGAAATGCCCTGACCCTGGCCAACAACTGGCAGTTCTTCATGGGCTACCGATTCGCCATCTTCAACCACGCGACCCAGGCGCTCGGTGGCGCGGTCACGGTGCGGCGGTTCGACCTGACGACGCCGTGACACCAGTCACACAGCGATCGGTCTGACCGGTGGCGCCGATGAGCGATGTCGGCCCGGCATACGCGGTCGGCGCACCGCGTCAGGTTCTCTCCGGCCTGCTCCACGCTCTGTCCAGGAGCGTGGAGCAGGCCGGCGCTCTGCCGGACCCAGGCCCGCGCGCCGGTTGGCGGCGTGCCAGCGCGGGGATGCGTCATGCGGCCTCGGCACGTCCCGCATTACCCCGCAAAGCCGTGCCGTGTCCGGATCGTTAGCTGGCGTAGACTGTCGACGATCCAGCGCTGGTCACCTGGGATTCAGCACCGGCGTGGTGGCTGAGCGAGGGGATCGGGCCGGGCCGCTCCAGTCGACGTCGACGGGCTGCGGGCCGGAGATGTAGCGGGGGGAGTGAAATGGCCGTCCACGGTCCCGCGATGACGGACGTCGCTCGTCTGGCCGGTGTCTCCCATCAGACGGTGTCGCGGGTGCTCAACGGGCACCCCAACGTCCGGGAACAGACCCGGCTGCGGGTTCGGGCGGCGATCGCCGAACTCGGCTACCGCCCGAACGGCGCGGCTCGCGCCCTGGTGACCGGCCGATCGCAGGTCATCGGCGTGGTCGCGCAGAACACGACTCTCTACGGGCCGGCGTCGCTGCTCGCCGCGTTGGAGCAGACCGCCGCGGCAGAGGGTTTCGCGGTCAGTGTCGGCAGCGTACGGGACCTGGACCACCGTTCCATCTCGGCCGCCGTTGAGCGGCACCTGTCGCACCGGGTCGCCGGCATAGTGGTCATCGCACCGGTGGAGTCGGCGGGTGAGGCGCTGGAACGCCTGCCCAAGGATGTCCCGTTGGTCACGGTCGACGGTGATCCGAGCGGGCCGGTGCCGTTGGTGACGGTCGATCAGGCGGCGGGTGCCCGGGCGGCGACCGAGCACCTGCTCGACGCGGGGCATCGCACGGTCTGGCACGTCTCGGGGCCGTCCGACTGGTTCGACAGCGTTGGCCGCATCGACGGCTGGCGGAAGGCGCTGCTGGCCGCTGGTGTGGACCCGCCGCCGCTGATGCCGGGGGACTGGTCCGCCGCCTCGGGTTACCGGTGTGGGCAGATGTTGGCGCGGATGCCAGAGGTCACCGCGGTCTTCACCGCCAACGACCATCTCGCGCTGGGTGTGCTGCGCGCGTTGCACGAGTTCGGCCGGCGAGTGCCGGACGACATCAGCGTGGTCGGCTTCGACGATGTGCCAGAGGCGGCGTACTTCATCCCGCCGCTGACCACCGTCCGTCCGGACTTCGACGCGGTGGCGCGGGCAAGCCTGCAGATGCTGCTGACTCAGATCGAGTCGGGCGCCGGTGGGGCGTTGCGGCAGACCATCGCCCCAGCCCTGGTCGTCCGCGAGAGCGTCGCTCCACCGCGTCGCTGACGGCCGGGCCGACCAGAGGTCGCCTGGCGCAGCGCTGGGCACCGGTCTCGCCAGCGTCACCGCCCGTTTCCAGTAGATGGCGGTCGATGCTCCGCGCCAGCATCACCTCACCTCGCCGCAATGCCCGGCTCGTCGCGCTGGATAAGACGCGACTCGATCCATCAATGCCGCTGGCGATCGATGGCGTGCGATGCGACCACGGGAAGGTATTGAACCTCATGAAATGTCGCCGTAACATGATGGACGTCTCTGTTAGCGCTAACAAATATTGGCGTCCAGCTATCGCCCCATCGACCAGAGATCGTAGTCACGGGCGGGCGCCACCGACAAGGAGGCTCGATGAACCGCATCACTCGAGGTCGTCGCTGGGGCAGCGTGCTGGCGGCCGGACTTCTACTCGCCGGCGCTCTGGTCGGCCTTCGCGCCCCAACGGCGCAGGCACTGGACAACGGCGTGGCACGCACGCCTCCCATGGGTTGGAATTCGTGGAACTCGTTCGGTTGCAACATCAACGAAGCGCTGATCCGGCAGACAGCGGATGCGATTGTCAGCACCGGGATGCGGGACCTGGGCTACCAGTACGTCGTGGTCGACGACTGCTGGTTCAACCCCAACCGGGACGGCTCCGGCAACATCCAGGGCGATCCGGGCCGGTTCCCCAGCGGGATGAAGGCGCTCGGCGACTACCTGCACGCCCGGGGCCTGAAGTTCGGCCTCTACCAGGTGCCGGTCGACAAGACCTGCGCACAGTACTTCGGCGCCTACCCCGGGGCGACCGGCAGTCGAGGCCATGAGGCGCAGGACGCGCGCCAGTTCGCCGCCTGGGGCGTCGACTTCCTCAAGTACGACTGGTGCTCCCCGGAGGGCAGCATCGACGAACAGGTGACCACCTTCGCCCGGATGCGGGACGCGCTGGCCGCCACCGGCCGACCCATCGTCTACAGCATCAACTCCAACAGCATCCACGCCAAGACCGGCCCGCAGCGCAACTGGGGCGACGTGGCCAACATGTGGCGTACGACGGAGGACATCACCAACGCGTGGAACACCGGCCAGACCAACGGCTACCCGATGGGCATCCAGAACATCATCGACGTGACCGTGCCGCTCGCGTCGTACGCGAGGCCGGGTGGCTTCAACGACCCGGACATGATGGAGGTCGGCCGTGGCGGCATGACCGACACGGAGATGCGCAGTCACTTCGCCATGTGGGCGATCATGGCCTCGCCGCTGATCGCCGGCAACGACGTACGCAGCATGAACTCCGCGACGCAGACCATCCTCAAGAACCCCAACCTGATCGCGATCAATCAGGACGCGCTGGGGCTGCAGGGGACGCAGGTCTCGTTCGACGGCACCCGTCGGGTGCTCGCCAAGCGGCTCGCCAACGGTGATGTCGCCGTCGCCCTGCTCAACCAGGGTGGGTCGACGACGACGATCTCGACCACGGCGGCTGCCGTCGGCAAGTCCGGGACCTCGTTCACGCTTGTCGAGGCGTGGTCCGGTGCCACCAGCTCCACCAGCGGGGCCATCAGCGCCAGCGTGCCGTCGCACGGCACTGTGGTGTTCCGGGTCAGCGGTGGCGGGACGACTCCGCCGACGACCCCACCGCCGACCACGTCGAGCGCGTTCGCCAGTGCCTCCTCCGGCCGCTGCCTCGATGTTCCGGCGAGCAACACCACCAACGGCACCCAGCCGGTGATCTGGGACTGCAACGGCGCCGCCAACCAACGCTGGACCATCAATGGTCAGACCCTGCAGTCGCTCGGCAAGTGCCTGGACGCACCCCTCAACGCCACGGCCGGTGCCCGGGTGCAGATCTGGGACTGCAACGGCGGGGCCAACCAGCGGTGGACGATCAACTCCAACGGCACGATCAGCGGCGCGCAGTCCGGGCTCTGTCTCGACGTCAACAACAACGGCACCGCCAACGGCACCACGGTGCTCCTCTGGACCTGCACCGCGGCGGCCAACCAGCGGTGGTCGCAGCGGTAGTCGATCGGGTCCGCCGACCGATTAGGTCGCGGTAGCCCACCTGATCCTGCCGCAGTTGGTGCCCGCGGACGACGACCGTCGTCCGCGGGCACCAACCTGTGGGGCTTGCACCGACGACCCTGAGTCGCCACGACCTCCGCTTCACAGCGGAGCGGCCAGGTGGCTACGCTGCTTCAATGCCTCCGTTACGAGACCGTGACACCGGTATTTCGGATCAGGTGTTGACGCAGTCAATGTGAGCGCTAACACTACCCGAAAGATGACAGTTGGCCCCGGCAGTCGGCGGGGGAGTCCGGAGAGGAGAAGCCCGTGGGCAGGAAAATCCTGGTTGCTCTCGGCGGCGCGGTGCTGGCGCTGAGCATGGCGGCGTGCAGTGGCGGAGGTGCGGGCAGCGGTGGTGACACCAGCGGCGACAAGCCCGGGGACCTGACCATCGGCGTCTCGATGCCGACCCAGACCTCGGAGCGGTGGATCGCCGACGGCAACGCGGTGAAGTCGAAGCTGGAGGCGAAGGGCTACAAGGTCGACCTCCAGTACGCCGGCGACGACATCCCCACCCAGTCGCAGCAGGTCGACCAGATGATCACCCAGGGCGCGGACGTCCTGGTCATCGCGGCGATCGACGGCACGGCGCTCAACAGCCAGCTACAGGCTGCGGCCGACGCGAAGATCCCGGTCATCTCCTACGACCGGCTGATCCGTGGCAGCAAGAACGTCGACTTCTACGTCAGTTTCGACAACTACAAGGTTGGCGTCGCCCAGGGCACCGCGCTGCTCGTCGGTCTCGGCCTGCTGAACAAGGACGGCTCGAAGGGCACGGCCAAGGGGCCGATGAACATCGAGCTCTTCGCCGGGTCGCTCGACGACAACAACACCCAGTACTTCTTCGGCGGCGCGATGGACACGTTGAAGCCGTTCATCGACGACGGGACGTTGACCGTCAAGTCCCGCCAGACGACCCCCGAGCAGGTGGCGATCCTGCGGTGGCAGCAGGAGGCCGCGCAGAAGCGGATGGAAAACCTGCTCACCTCCGCCTACAACGACGGTGCCGTGGTCAGCGGCGTGCTGTCGCCGTACGACGGCATCTCCCGCGGCATCATCACCGCACTGCAGAACGCCGGCTACGGCAGCGGCGCGAAGAAGCTCCCGGTGGTGACCGGCCAGGACGCGGAGATCGCCTCGATCAAGCTGATCAACGACGGCGTGCAGAGCTCCACGGTCTTCAAGGACACCCGCCTGCTGGCCGACCAGGCCGTGAACGCCGCCGAGGCGTTCCTGCAGAAGAAGCAGCCGCAGGCCAACGACACGAAGACGTACGACAACGGTGTCAAGGTCGTCCCGGCGTACCTGCTGCCGTTCGCGACCGTCTACAAGGACGACATCAAGGCGACGCTGATCGACTCCGGCTACTGGACGGCGGAAGAAGTCGCCGCCGGTCAGGCCAAGAAGTAATCCATCCGTCGGGCTCGGCGGTCCCCGCCGAGCCCGACGCCATGGCGTAACGCGTCCGACCTGACAGAGGGCAGTGACAATGGACGACACCATCCTCGAGATGCGCCGCATCACGAAGACCTTCCCCGGGGTGACCGCGCTGGAGGACGTCACCCTCGCGGTGCGCCGGGGGGAGATCCACGCCATCTGTGGCGAGAACGGCGCCGGCAAGTCCACCCTGATGAAGGTGCTGTCCGGCGTCCACCCGTCCGGTTCGTACGACGGCGAGATCCTCTTCGACGGCAAGCCGATGCAGTTCCGGGGCATCCGGGACAGCGAGGCCAACGGCATCGTCATCATCCACCAGGAGCTCGCCCTGGTGCCGTACCTGTCGATCGCGGAGAACATCTTCCTCGGCAACGAGCGGCGCAGTCGCGGCGGGCTCATCGACTGGAACCGGGCCAACGCCGAAGCGGCTCAGCTGCTGGCGTCCGTCGGGCTGCACGAGAACCCCGTCACCCCGGTCATCCAGCTCGGCGTCGGCAAGCAGCAGCTGGTCGAGATCGCCAAGGCGCTGTCGAAGAAGGTGCGCCTGCTCATCCTGGACGAGCCGACCGCAGCGCTCAACGACATCGACTCGGCTCACCTGCTCGATCTGTTGCGGGCACTCAAGGACCAGGGCATCACCTGCATCATGATCTCGCACAAGCTCAACGAGATCACCGCCATCGCCGACTCGACCACCGTCATCCGCGACGGGCGCGCGGTGGAGACCCTCGACATGAAATCCGACGAGGTGACCCAGCAGCGGATCATTCGGGGCATGGTCGGGCGCGACCTGGACAGCTTCTACCCCGACCGCGAGTCGTCCCCCGGCGAGGAGGTTCTCCGGATCGAGGACTGGACGGTGCGGCACCCGGTCCAGGACCGGATGGTCGTCGAGGGCGTCGGCCTGTCCGTACGCGCGGGCGAGGTCGTCGGCATCGCCGGGCTGATGGGGGCCGGGCGGACCGAGTTGGCGATGAGCGTGTTCGGTCGGTCGTACGGGCGCGACATCCGGGGCCGGCTCTTCGTCCGCGGGCGGGAGGTGCACGCGCGCACCGTCGCGGAGGCGATCGACAACGGCATCGCCTACGTCACCGAGGACCGCAAGCGGTACGGCCTCAACCTCATCGACGACGTTCGGCGCAACGTGTCCGCCGCCGCCCTGGACCGGCTGTCCCGCCTGGGCTGGGTGAACGGCAACGAGGAGATCAAGGTCGCCGAGGCGAGCCGGCGGGAGATGAACATCCGGACGCCCAGCGTCATGGCGGTGGTCGGCAAGCTGTCCGGCGGCAACCAGCAGAAGGTCGTGCTGTCGAAGTGGCTGTTCACCGACCCGGATGTGCTGATCCTGGACGAACCCACCCGGGGAATCGACGTCGGTGCCAAGTACGAGATCTACACGATCATCAACCGGCTGGTGGCCGCCGGTAAGGCGGTGATCATGATCTCCTCCGAGTTGCCGGAGCTGCTCGGCATGTGCGACCGCATCTACACCCTCGCCGCCGGCCGGATCACCGGCGAGATGCCGGTGGGTGCAGCGACGCAGGAGAGCCTCATGGAGCTGATGACCAAGGACAAGGAGCTCGTCGCGTGACCAGCATCAAGACCCCCTCGACGGAGCGCCCGACGCCCCCGGACAGCACGCCCGCCGCCGCCCTGCACAGCGGAACGAGCGACCTGCGGGCGCTGGTGTTGAACAACCTGCGGCAGAGCGGGATCTACGTCGCCCTGGTCGTCATCGTCGCGCTCTTCGCGCTCCTGACCGACGGGGTGTTGCTGAGCCCCGGCAACATCACCAACATCGTCCTTCAGTACTCGTACATCCTGGTGCTCGCGATCGGGATGGTCATCCTGATCATCGGTGGGCACATCGACCTGTCGGTGGGGTCGGTGGTCGCGCTGACCGGGGCGGTCTCCGCCGTCCTGGTGATCCAGCAGGGCTATCCGTGGTGGGTCGGCGTCCTGGCCGCGCTGGCGGTTGGCGTCGCGGTCGGCGCATGGCACGGGTTCTGGGTGGCGTACGCCGGCATTCCGGCCTTCATCGTGACCCTGGCGGGGATGCTGCTGTTCCGGGGTCTCACCCTGCGGGTCCTCGACAACATCTCGCTGTCGCCGTTCCCGGCCGAATACCAGCGGGTCGCGGCGGGCTTCCTCAACGGACTGCTCGGCGGGCAGGGCTTTGACGCCTTCACGTTGCTGATCGGTGCCGTCGCCGTGGCCGGGTACGCGGTGAGCGGCTTCCGCACCCGCGTGGCGCGCATCCGGTACCAGCAGCCCGTCGAGTCGTTCCCGCTGTTCGTCGCGCGGGTCACGGCGGTCGGCGCGGTCATCATGTACTTCGCCTGGCAGTTGGCGCACGCCCGTGGGCTGCCGATCGTGCTGATCATCCTGGCGGTCCTCGTGCTGATCTACGGCCTGCTCACCCGGCGTACCGTCTTCGGTCGACAGGTCTACGCGATCGGCGGAAACCTGTCGGCGGCGGCGCTGTCCGGGGTGAAGGTCCGCACCGTCAACTTCTGGATGTTCGTCAACATGGGCTTCCTGGCGGCGGTGGCCGGCGTCATCTACTCCTCGCGGTCGAACGGCGCCCAGCCCGCTGCCGGCAACATGTTCGAGCTGGACGCGATCGCCGCGGCCTTCATCGGCGGTGCGGCGGTCACCGGCGGGGTGGGCACCGTGGTGGGCGCGATGGTCGGCGGTCTGATCATGGCGGTGATGAGCAACGGCATGCAGCTGATGGGCGTCGACCAGTCGACGCAGTCAGTGGTGAAGGGCCTCGTCCTGCTCGTCGCGGTCGCCTTCGACGTCTACAACAAGCGCCGCGCCGGCGCAGCCCGCTGACCTGTCGACGGTACGCACGTGCCCCTGCTCAACAGGTGAGCAGGGGCACGCGCTTGTCAGCGTTCAGTGGCAGCTGCCCGTGTCGCTGTCGCTGTAGGTCTGCCCCGCCACCGGCACGAACTGCCAGTCGTAGCTGCCGGAGTGCAGGGTGAACTTCAGGACCCCCCACGCCGAGCTGTTGCGCGCCTCGCTGTTGGGCTGGATGGTGCCGAAGCTGTAGTGACCCGCACCGCCCATCCCGGCGACGAAGCTGCGCATACCCCGGCTGGAGTCGGCGCCACCGGCCGGGTTCATCGGCCCGAACCGCTCGTACACGTGGTTGTGCCCCCACACCACGACGTCGGCGTTGTAGTCGTAGAGCGCCTGGTACAGCGGACGCGTCGACGTCGACGGCGCGTGGTTGGAGCTGGACGTGAACAGCGGGTGGTGCCAGTACGCCAGGGTGCACGGCTTGCTGCTGGCGGCCAGGTCCGTGCGCAGCCACTGCTCCTGCGTCGAGCCGGCCGACATGCTGATGTTCGAGTTCAGCGACACGATGTGCCAGTTGCCGAGGTCGAACGAGTAGTAGCCGCGGCCGCTCGGGCCGGCCGTCGTACCGAAGTAGTTGTAGTAACCGGTCGCGCCCGACGTGTTGTAGTCGTGGTTCCCCGGCGACGGGCGGGTGCGCGTCTTGTGGCGACCCCAGGTGGGCTCGTAGTAGCTGGTGAACTGTGACGCGGTGCCGCTGTCGTAGACGTTGTCACCGAGAATCGCCGTCCCCGCTCACCTGACCGCCTTGGTGCCGGGCTCACTGTCTCGTAGAAAACCTTCGATCAATTCGTTGACTTTGACAGTTTGTGCCACAACAATCGTCATCAACATTTATATCCATCTCTGCTTGTCCTCCTGCCGGTACGAGGCACCCACGGCGGTTCTGCGAAGGTGAGGTCACGATGAGACACGGTCGACGATGGGTCGGCGGCGCAGCCGCGACCCTGTTGATGGTCACCAGCCTGATCGGGGTGGCGCCGGGCGTCGCCGCCGCAGCCGTCACCCCCGCGCTCACCGCCGCGGTGACCGCCAAACTACTGGGCGCCGCCGAGCTGTCCGTCGCAGGTGCGCAGCGGGACACCCGGGTCACCGTCAGCCGCACCAGCGGCCGGTGGGCGTTCGGCACCGCCGTCGCGCTCGCGCCCCGACAGGAGGACGCCCACCCGACCGGCTCGATCTTCATCGCCCGATCCGAGCCCGCCGGGTGGCGGATCGCCTTCGACGGCGAGGCCGCCTTCGGTGAACTGGCTGCCGAATCGCCCCTGGTGACGGGCCAGGAGAAAAGCGTGCTCACCACCACGCCGGCCCCGATGTACGCGGGCGGCGACTTCCGGACCGGGATGGCCCTGCCGTTCGGTGTGGGCCAGACGTGGACGCTCACCAGCGGCCCGCACGGCTGGGGCGGAACCGAGTGGCCGTACAGCTCGGTCGACCTGGCCGGTGGTGACCAGGTGGTCCGCGCGACCCGGGCCGGAACGGCGTACACGATGTGTCAGGGGTGGATCCGGGTCATCCACGACCGGGGCTACTCGACCGACTACTACCACCTGTGGAACAGCATCTCCGTCAACGGCGCGGGCGTCGGGCAGGGCGCTGTCCTGGGCAACACCGGCACCGACGTCACCTGTGGCGGCGCAGCCTACGGCCGGCACGTCCACTTCGGGCTGCGGCAGAACAGCGCGTACGTGCCGATCGCCGGCCACGACATCGGCAAGTGGGTGCTGGCCAACGGCGGCGCCGCCTACCAGGGCGGGGCACGGCACGGGTCGGCCTGGGCCGGTGTCGGCGGCGGCCTCTACAACTACGGCGCGCTCGGCTTCAACCAGGGGGTGGTCGACGCGAACGGCGGTGGGGTGCTCACCCGACGTGCCGGGCCGGGGACCGGCTACGGCTCGCTCGGCTCGGTGGCCGACGGCGCCACCGTCACCATCTCCTGCTCCGCCAACGGCACCTCCCACACCGGGCGGTACGGCACCACGGCGCTCTGGAACCGGCTGAGCGACGGCAGTTGGGTGTCCGACGCCTACCTGTCGACGGGTGTGAACGGCCCGATCAACGGCTGGTGCTGACGAGTTCGACCGCCGAGGTTGGCGGCTCACGGGCCGCCAACCTCAGTCACCGCAAGGAGTGCTCATGTCCGTTCGAAGCTTCCACCGAGCCCGGCTCCTGCTCGCCCTGACCACCGCCCTCGCCGGAGTCGTCACGGTCGCGTCACCGGCCGCGGCCGATCCCAACGGGACGTCAGCGTCGTCCCGCCCGCTGGCGACCGCGTTCGACACCGCCGCCGCACGGTACGACGTTCCGCGCGACCTGCTGGTGGCACTCGGATATGCCGAGTCGCGGCTGGACATGCACCGCGGCGCGCCGAGTGCGGCCGGCGGGTACGGGCTCATGCACCTGGCGAGCAACACGCAGGTGCACACCCTGGAGGAGGCGGCAACGCTCACCCGGCTCACTCCGGGCGCGCTGCGGGCCGAACCCGCCGCGAACGTCCTCGGGGCGGCCGCCGTGCTGCGCTCGTACGCCGATCAGGCCGGCCTCACCGACGTGGCCCGCGACGACGTGAACGGTTGGTACGGACCGGTCGCCCGGTACGGCGGCGCCACCGAGCCGTCGGTCGCGCGGCTCTACGCGGACACCGTCTACGACCTGCTGCGCGCCGGGTTCACCTCGACGCGCGGCGAGACGGTGGTCGGGCGGGCCGTCGCGCCCCGGCGGGGTGGCCTGGAGCGGGCCGCCGTGCTCGGTGGGATCGGCACCCTCAGCACCGACTACGGGCCGGCCGCGTGGGCGCCGGCCAGCACGAGCAACTACACCGTGGCCAGTCGACCGGGCAGCCACCCGGTCACCCGCATCGTCATCCACATGACGCAGGGCTCGTACGCCGGCGCCATCGGCTGGTTCCAGAACCCGGCAGCCCAGTCCAGCGCGCACTACACCTTCCGATCCTCCGACGGGGCGGTCACCCAGTCGGTGCGGGAGAAGGACATCGCCTGGCACGCCGGCAACTGGACCTACAACACCGGGTCGATCGGTATCGAGCACGAGGGGTACGTCGACAATCCCGCCTGGTTCACCGATGCGATGTACCGCGCCTCCGCCGTGCTCACCCGCAGCCTCGCCACGAAGTACGGCATACCCAAGGATCGGGCGCACATCATCGGGCACGCCGAGGTGCCCAGCGCCAGCCACACCGACCCGGGCCCGAACTGGAACTGGACCTACTACCTGCAACTGGTCAACGGGATCACCGGCATCGGCTCCGGCACCGTGAGCACCAGCGCGAGCACCCTGAACGTGCGCTCCGGCCCCGGTGCCAGCTTTCCGGTCGTCGGCTCGGTCGCCGACGGTGCCACCGTCGCCATCTACTGCCAGGCCGTCGGAAGCACGGTCACCGGCCCGTACGGCACCACGTCCGTCTGGGACCGGATCGGCACGAATCGCTACGTGTCCGACGCCTACCTGCTGACCGGCTACGACGGATACATCCCGAACGTGCCGCGCTGCTGACGCGGTTCGGCACCTGACCGCGGTCGCTCAGGCGCCTGTCGGCGAGCCAAAGAGCAGGTCCAGCTGGGCGTCCAGCGCGCCCAGCGCCTGCTCGGCGGTGTACTGCCCGCCCAGCAGATAGAGGCCCAGCCCTTCCATAAGCGCCAGCAGGCCGGCAGCGGCGGCGTCTCCATGCCCGTCGGGCAGGACGCTGGCGATGAACTCGGTGAGCTGCCTGGTGTCCTCACGCAGGCCCGGCGCGGCGGCCGGACGCACCGCCGTGTAGGCGAGGAACGCCAGTGCCACCCGTCCGTCGTCACGGGTCCGTTCGTCGAGCGGTAACAGCGCCGCGATCATGGTGCGCAGCAGAAGCCGGGGGGAGGGGTTCTCACCCAGGCGGGCCAGGGCCTCGGTGACCCGGATCTGGCCGCGCTCGCGGACCACTGCCAACGCGAACGCCATCATCTCGTCCTTGGTCCGGAAGTAGTGCTGGACCATCCCGGCGGACACGCCGGCCTCGGCAGCGACGTGGCGGAGGCTGACGGCCTCCAGGCCCTGGTCCGCGGCGACCCGCATCAACGCGTCCGCGATGAGGGTGCGTCGCTCCTGGTGATCGACCTTCTTGGGCATGACCTCGATCGTTTCACAGTGGGTGGTCCGGAGACTCCGCCCGCGTGGGCACCTATCGGCTGACCGCTCCGGTCGCGGGGGTGCCGCGAGCACTGCGTAGCAGGCCGGCCGGGTCGTCGGCATACAGCCGCACCTCGTCGACGGGCTCGGTCCGGCCCCTGGCCAGGTCGAAAGTCATCGGCCGGCGCAACCGGACGTCGACGCTGGTCTGACTGCCGACCGAGATGTGCAGCACCCGGCGGTCTCCCTCCTGCTCTATCTGCACGGATCTGCTGGAGGGCAGCGAGCGATAGCGCTTGTGCAGCGCCTCGACGTCCGTCCACGGGATCCACAGGTCGATGCCCGAACTCAGCCGCACCCGCAGGCCCGTGTCGCCCACGACGTGAGGGTGGATCTTCATGCTCGCGAGGAGGCCGAGCATCCAGAGCAGGCCCCAGACGCCGAGTACGAGCACGATCCAGCGAGCCGGTCGCCACGGCACCACGTTGCTGACGATGAGGTCGAAGATGGGAATCTCGATCGCCGACAGGGCGATGAAGATGCCGAGGATCGGCTTGACCACGTCGAGATAGCCGAACGGGTCGTCGCCCGGAGCCAGCGACAGTGGCCTGCGCCGTGCCCACACGTACAGGCTGCGCCACATCGCGCCCTCGGCTGCGGCGGCCCGGCGTAGCAGCGGGCCGATCGTGGCCCGGGCTGGGGGGTTCGTGTCGATCATTCCTCGTCCTCCGGGTGGTGATCGGGAGGTCGGCGCGATCATCCGCGAGCCCACCCTCTAGGCAATACGGGTGCATTGCAACCCACCGTACCCCGTTTGGCAATGCGACTGCAATCCCATCGGGTCGGGGTGAACGGCGGACCGCGACCCGCAACGGACGCCTTGCCGGCGTCTGCCATGCTCGGGCCGGTGACGACCGGCCGCCCCACCAGAGCCCGCACCCATCGCCGCCCGCGGAGCCGGACCATCGGCCTGCTCGTCGCACTCGTCGCGTTGGCGGTCGTCGTCGGCGTGGCCCTGGTCGTCGTGCCGCTGCTGCGGCCGGTGGGCCCACGCCCGCTCTTCCAGATGCCGGTCACCTGCGGGGAGACCTGGCAGCTCAGCACCTATCCCGGCCACGACGACTACGACGTCGACCTGTTTCCGATCGAGGGCGAGGCGTGGGGGCGACCGGTGCTCGCGTCCTACGACGGAACCGTCACCGTGGCGGGCATCAACGGGTCACTGGGTGGGCGTACCCCGGAGAACCCGGAAGGTCCGCGCGGTCGCGGCGGCGGTTACTGGGTGAAGATCGATCACGGCGGCAAGTGGGAGACGCAGTACCTGCACATGCTCGAACCGCCGCTGGTGAAGGTCGGTCAGCAGGTCGCGCAGGGTGACCAGATCGGGCGACTCGGCAGCACCGGCAACTCCGGCGCGCCACACCTGCACTACGAGCAGCGCCGAGGCTGGGACAAGGTCGAGACCTATTTCGACGGTACGGCGTCGGGCATCACCACCGACGAACGCGAACAGACGCTCCGGCGGGTGAGCAACAACTGCGGCCCGGTCTGACCGTCAACGGCGTCGGGCCGTCTCCCGCGCCCGGCGGGGTTTTCCCCGGCACGGCTCAGGGCACTGAACCGGTGGACAGTTCAGACGCGGAAAGGAGCCGGCGATGGTCAAGGGTGACGTTGACACTTACCACGAGGACGGGCAGTGGAAGAACCGCCCGGAGGGCAACGAGCGGGCCAGCAGCACGCACGGCTCCAAGGCCGACGCGCAGGCGCAGGGTCGCGAGATGGCGGCCGACCGTGGCGTGGAGCACGTGATCAAGAAGCAGGACGGCACGATCGGGGAGAAGAACACGTACCCCCGCAGCCGTGACCCCCGGGACATCGAGGGCTGACAGCTTCCAGCCCCTGTGGACTGACCCCTTCGGCGTGGCCGACGGGGTCAGTCCGCTTTTGTCAGGCCGGAACCACGTACGGGAACGTGTCGGCGCGAGCGCTCCTGGTCACGTCCGCCGTGAGACCGGAGGTCATGGCGGTGTTCAGCACCAGGGCGAACATCACCTCGGGCGCGTTGTCGGCCATCGTGCGGCCGTTGCGGGCGGCGAAGCCGTAGTTGGCCGCCGTCCCGACCTTGTACGACAGCACGTCGGGATAGAGCTGCCGCGCCACGCTCCAGCCGTACGCCTGCGGGTCCGGCGCGGTGCCGTTCGCGGCGACGACCCCCGCGACCGCCGACGCGATCCCCTCGCCGTCCTCCTTGAGATCGTTGCTGGGGTGCCGGACGTTGGCCGGGTTGGAGAAGTCGGTGTCGGTGGGCCAGAAGATCGGCCACATCATCGGGTGACCAGCGCGGTTGATCTGGCGCCACCCGCCGGCGTCGGTTGCCAGCATGGTGCGACACCAGACACCGATCTCGGTGCCGTCGCGCAGCAGCGGCTCGTCGTGGGAGACCTCCAGGACGATCGACTCGACGGTCGTGCCGGCGAAGGTGTTCGTGGCCTTGTCGGCTCGCCAGGTCGAGTGGTCCACCTTCGCGCCGTTCTGGACCGCGCCGTTGATGGTCGCGAGCCCGTTGAGGTCGACGAAGAACGGGTCGGTGATCCGCCCGGCCCAGACCCGGGCGTTGCCGCCGGTCGACACCTCTCCGGTCCGGCCCTGGACGATGGGCGTGCCCATGGCGGCGTCGTCGCGGGCATCCGCGCTGGTGAGCTCGTAGAGCTGGAACGTCTGCCGACTGTCCCCGTCCGGCTCACCGAAGGCGAACCGGTAGGTCAGTTCCTCGGTCTCCCCGCCGTTGAGGTGAATCTTGAACTCGTACCGCGCCTCGGCGTGGAAGCCTCGCTTGATGTCAGCCTTCGTCACCGAGCTGTTGACGTCCATGACGAACACCGTGGAGCGGTCGCCGCCGAAGACGAACAGGTCGTCGATGAAGAGCTGGCCGCTCTTGGCGGCGAGAGGGGTGTCAAGGTGGTGCGACATGGGTTCACTCCTGGCGGGGTCGGACTTTCAGGAACAATCCGAACATAACGCCCGTGTTGTCGCTTCCTCGCGGCAACGGCGGAAGCGGCCCCGTACGCGCCGATGCCGGCGGGTCAGAGCGCCCGCTGGGCGATGATGGCAGCGCGGAGACGGTCGAGGGCCTCCGCGCGGGCGCCGGTCAGGGACGGCTCCTCCGCCAGCCGTGCCGGGCGTACCTCGACGTGGCGGGGCATCCGGGTGAAGGCCGTGGTGATGGCGTCGAAGATCGCGGGGTGGCCGCCCCAGGGGCCGCCGATCATCACCAGCCGCGGATCGGTGAGCGCGACGACGGCGGCGAGCACGCCGCTGACAGCGCGCCCCAGCGCCGCCCTGCCGGCCGCCGGGAGAAGGCGGACGCGCTCGACGTCGATGGCCGTCGTGCCAGCGTGGCGGAGGTCGAGGTCGTCGAACACGTCGATGAACCGGGTTGCCCGGTCGTGCGGGCCGATGGTCACCAGGTGCGCGATCTCGCCAGCGACCCCGGTGTGGCCCCGGCGTACCGCGCCGTCGCTGACGACCGCGCACCCCAGTCCCTCGCCGAGGAAGACGTACGCGAAGTCGTTCAGGCCCGCCGGATCGATGTCTCGTTCGGCCTGCGCCGCCCAGTTGACGTCGTTGTCGACGATGACCGGGCCGGCGACGTGTGGCGTCAGCACCTCGACCGGGTCGAGTTCGCCGAGCAGGAACGGGGCGTCGGGCAGCCGAATCAGTCTGCCGGTGGCGCGTTCCACCGGGTCGGCGGCGCTGACGACCGCCAACCGGATGATTCCTTCGACGCCGTCCTGTGCCCGCGTTGCGGCAGTGCGCAGCGCAACCGTCACCTGCTCGGCCGTGGCCGGCCGGCTGATGTCGTGCCGGGTCCGTCCAACGATGTCGCCGTGGGCGTCGACCCGCTCCACCACCACCCCGTCCGGGGCGATGCTGATGGCCAGGGCGGTGCCGACACTGTCGGCGAGGGCGTAGTACGAGCCGACGCGGCCCCGGCCCCGCCCGCCGGGGGTCCGTTCCCCGGTGTCCACGACCAGGTGGGCTTCGGTCAGTCGGCGCACACTCTCGCCCACCGTCGGCTTGGACAGGCCACTGCGGGCCGCCAGATCAGCCCGGGTCAGCCGTCGTTCCCGCATCAACTCGCGCAGCACGTGCTCGTCGGTCAGCGAGCGGAGCAGCTCCAGTGAGGGCTTGACGATGGTCACGTCACGATTCTAGGCAGGAGCCTTGCCTAGAAGGGCCCAGTCCCCCTACAGTCTTCCAAGAAGGAGCCCTTACTAGAAGGAGTCGCGCCATGGACGCCCACCCCGTACTGGCTGCGGCCCCGCTCCCGGCCCTGCCGCACTGGGAATCGACCCCCGCCGACCTCACCGCCGCGATCCGCGAGATCAAGGCCGCGCTGCGGGCCCGGATCGAGGCCTCCGGCCGTACGGTCGAGGAGGTGTTCGCGGTCGTCGAGCAGCGGGTCCGGGCCAGGGCCGAGGAGATCGCCGCCGCGCGGGACCGGGGCGAGACGATCTGGCCGATCATCGAGTACGCGGACATCGCGGCCGGCACGGTGCCGGCGGAGGCGGTGGCGAAGCTGCGCCAGCGGGGTTGCCTCGTCGTGCGTGGCCACTTCGACCGCCAGCAGGCCCTCGACTGGGACCGCGACATCGTCGACTACGTGGACTCCAACGAGTTCTTCGAGGCCTACCGCGGCCCCGGCGACGACTTCTTCGGCAGCGTGGGGTCCAAGCCCGAGATCTACCCGATCTACTGGTCGGCAGCGCAGATGCAGGCCCGTCAGAGCGACCGGATGGCCCGGGTGCAGGCGTTCCTCAACAGTCAGTGGAAGCACGAGTCCGAGGGCGTCCGCTGGTTCGACCCCGATCGTGACTCGCTCTACCCGGACCGGATCCGCCGCCGGCCGCCGGGCGCCGACTCCAACGGACTGGGCGCCCACCTCGACCCGGGCACCCTCGACCTGTGGATGACCGAGGCGTACCAGACCGCCTTCCGGCACCTCTTCGACGGAACGGTCGAGCAGTACGACCCCTGGGACGCCGCCCACCGCACCGCCGGCCCGCAGTATCCCGGCACCACCATGTGCTCGGCCTTTCGCACGTTCCAGGGCTGGACCGCCCTGTCAGACATGGACCACGACCAGGGGGTGCTGCACACCGTCCCGATCCCGGAGGCGATGGCCTACCTGCTGCTCCGGCCGCTGCTGGCCGACGTGCCCGCGGACGACATGTGCGGCGTCACGGTCAACCAGGTCTTCCCCGTCAGCGAGACGTGGCACCCGCTGCTCATGGACGCCCTCGCCGGCATTCCCGACGTGCGGGCGGGCGACTCCGTGTGGTGGCACTGCGACATGATCCACAGCGTGGCGCCGGTGCGGGACCAGCAGGGTTGGGGCAACGTCATGTACATCCCCGCGGCCCCGTGGTGCCCGCGAAACGAGCGGTACTCGGTCGCCGTCCGCGAGGCCTTCCAGGACGGGTCCAGCCCGACCGACTTCCCGGCCGAGCACTACGAGCGCGACTGGCCCAACCGCTTCCAGCCCGACGGCCTGAACTCCACGGGGCGGCGCGGTCTGGGCCTCGACTGATCGTCGCCACGGGGGCCGCCCGGCCATGTCGTCGGGCGGCCCGCTCGTGTCGGTGTCGTCAGATGCGGGACCACTTCTGGTTGGCAGCGCCAAGGCAGTCCCAGAGGTGCAGCTTGCCGCCGTTGTTGGGGTTGGCTTCCCGGACGTCCACGCACTTGTTGGCGTTGAGGTTGACCAGGTCGCCGGCCCCGTTGAGGGTGAAGCGCTGGGCCGGATTGCCGTTGCAGGTGACGAGGTTGACCTCCGTGCCGTTCGCGGTGCCGGCCCAGGCGGGGTCCATGCACTTGCCCATCGCGCGGACGGTCCCGTCCGAGGCGAAGGTCCAGGCCTGCGCGGCGGTGGTGTTGCAGTCCCAGATCTGCAGCTTGGCGCCGTCGACCGGGTTGGCGCTGGGGATGTCGATGCAGCGACCGCTCTGCGTCCCGCGGATCCGGCTGGTGCCGGGAGCGGGGTCGCCACCACCGCCGGAGGTGTAGCTCGACACCCGGACGTAGTCGACGAGCATCTGCTGCGGGAACTGCGTGGAGCCGTCCGGGTAGCCGGGCCAGTTACCGCCGACCGCCACGTTGAGGATCATGAAGAACGGGTGGTCGAACACCCAGCGGTTGCCGCCGAGGCGGGCGGGGTCGACCCGGTGGTACTGCACCCCGTCCACGTACCAGGTGATGACGTTCGGCTCCCAGTCCACCCGGTAGGTGTGGAAGGCGTCGGCGAGCGGGCTGCCGAGGGTGCGACTGCCGGTGATGCCTCCGCCGCCGGAGTACCCGGGCCCGTGCACGGTGCCGTAGACGGTGTTGGGCTCCTTGCCGACGTTCTCCATGATGTCGATCTCGCCGGCGTCGGGCCACCCGCCGCCGGTGCCGAGCATCCAGAACGCCGGCCAGATGCCCTGGCCGCGCGGGATCTTGATGCGGGCCTCGAACCGGCCGTACGTCTGGGTGAAGGTGGCCGCGCTCAGCAGCCGCGCCGACGTGTACTCGCAGCGCCCGTAGTGGCACTGGTAGTTGGCGGGGTTGTCCCGGCGGGCGGTGATGACCAGGTTGCCCTGGCCGTCGTGGACGGCGTTGCTGGTGCTGTTCGTGTAGTACTGCCGTTCGTTGTTGCCCCAGCCGCTGCCGCCGATGTCGAACCGCCACTTGTTCTGGTCGACGGGCGTTCCGGCCGGGGAGTTGAACTCGTCCTGCCAGCTGATCGGGCCGATGGCGGCCTCGGCCCGGTCGGATTGTGCCGGGAGGACGAGCGCCGCGGCGGTCGCGACGAGGGCGACCGCCGCGAGTACGACAGGGCGAAAGCGGAGGCGGGGGCGGGCTGTGAACACGGGAGGCTCCTCAGCGAGGGGGTGGCGGAGGCTGCGCGCCAGAGAGGCAGAGAGCGCTCTCTAGAGCGAAGCATGTCGATATCATGGCTTTCTGTCAAGAGTGTTTCCAATGCGACGACCGTCCGTTACCGCCTGATGCTGACCAGTGAGCGGCGGGCCGTCGGGCCGGCGGGGATCGGCCACGGGGTGACGCCGGTCCATGCCTCCGAGATGGACGGCGACCGCCCGCCGGAAGAGTCGTCGACGTGCCCGTCGACGTGCGGTCGCGTTACTCGATAGCGGTCGAATCGACCCTTCCTATTGCCGTGGGACGTCCACGCGGGACAGGATGACGAGGCGCGCAGGAAACCTCCCCGTAACCTGCGCGCTGCTGGTCTCTGTCACAAGGAAGTGGGAGTCAGTCATGAGCGACGCGTCGACGGCGCTGGGTGTGCGCCTCTACCCGGACCTGGTCGAGCGGGGTGGTCTGGCCCCCGCGCTCATCGAAACCGCTACTCGCCACGGGCTCGATCTCGGTCGGGTGACCGCTCCCGAGCAGGGACGGAGCCGGTTCACCTGCGCCGAGCTGCACTCCGACCAGGGCGTGGTCTGCGTGGGGTTGGGATCGCAGGCCCGATACTTCATGATCGACCTTCGGGTCTCGGGAGAGGTCCTCGCGCGGGGCGACGTCATGGACCTGGTGCAGGTCGCCCAGGTGGCCTCGGCCTGGCGGGCCGGGCTGACGTTCGCCGAGCTCACCGCCCGATTCCCGTTCATGGAGGAGATCAAGCACCGCCCGGCGCCGGTGGCCCAGGTCAGCTAGCCGGCAGAGCCGGCCGCGGCCGTTCGACGGTTCTTCGTCCGAGATTCGAGCGGCCACGTCCTCGACATCCTCGCCCATCCGCCATCGTGACGCATGCAAGATCGTGCTCGATCCTGGATGTAGTGGTGTCGACGCCGGGGGGAGCGCACTACATCCCGGAAGTAGCACGATCTTGAGCGGCGGAGCGACGGAGCGGGGCGGCGGGGCTGAGCGGCGGAGTCTCCGCACCGGCGAGCCGACGGGCGGCCACCTCGGCGAGTTCGGCTACGCCGAGACCTCGGCGAAGAACTGCCGCAGAGCGTCGGCCACCAGGGTGGGTGCCGTCATGGTCACGAAGTGCGACTGGCCCGGCCAGACGACGTAGCGCGCCGCGCGGATCGTCGTCGCGAGGGTGTTCATCGTCGTGGGCATCGGCTCCCACGTGTCGGCGCCGGCCAGCAGGAGCGTCGGCACGCTGATCGAGGACCACCGGGTGATGTCCGTGCTGTCCTCGGCGAGGGCTTCAAGATCGTGCAGCCAGCCGATCGCCGAACGCCTCGCCTCGACCGGGTCGGGCCTCCGGTCTCCGGCCGCGGCGGCGAATGCGGCGACAACCTCCGCCGGAACCCGTGTCACGTCGTTCAACGCCGCTGCCATGGCCTCGGCGTCGTCACGCTCGAAGGCGGAACGGTACCGGCCGAGCAGGGGTGCCGTCTCCGCTCCGGCCGCGAAGAGCGGTGGCTCGAAGATGGCCAGCGAGCGTACGTCGCGCGGATCAGCCGACGTGGTGTGCAACGCCAGGGTCGCTCCGTAGGACGCTCCGACGAGATGGACCGGCTTGCCCGAGGGCTGGCGTGCCGCCTCGATGACGGTAATCAGGTCGGCGGTGTCGTCCTTGAAGGACTTGGTGCCGGGAGGGGCGTCGCTGGGACCGTATCCGCGCCGGGCCGGCATCCACACCTCGTGGTCGTGGGCGAGGTGCTCCGCGACGGCAGCCCATGAGTGCAACCCGCCGCCCGAGCCGTGCACGAGGACGACGGGGTCGCCGGCACCCAGGCGCCGGACCACCAGGCGGGTTCCGTCGGCCGACTCGACGTGCTGATCGTGGGTGTTCACTTCTGCTCCCGAGTGCCGGTTGGCCAGTTGCTCAGAGTGGTGTGCACGGCGTCGAGGATCGAGTGCCAGGACGCGTCGACAGCGCGGGGATGCCCGAAACCGTCGACCGCTTCGAGACTGGCGAAGCCGTGAAAGGTGCTGCGGACGAATCGCACCGCGTCGGTCAGAGCCGGCTCGTCGAGCCCGTACCCGCGCAGCATCGCGTAGCTCAGCTCGATCAGGCGCAGGTGCCCCGCCGAACTCGTGCCGACCTCGGGCGGTAACTGGAGCTGCGTCGCGGCGTACTGCCCCGGGTGCGTGACGACGAACGCGCGCCAGGCGTCGGCGAACCCGACGAGGGCCTGCTGGCCTGCTCGACCAGCCACGGCGATCGCGAGTTCGTCGGCGAACGCGGCCGCCGCCCGGACCGCGACCTGCTCGATCAACGCGTCGCGACTGCGGACGTGCACGTACAGGGCGGCGTCCGAAACCCCGAAGTGCCGGGCGACGGCCGCAACGGTCAGCCGCGACAGACCGACCGAGTCCGCCAGCTCGGCTGCGGCCGCCGAGACGCGCGCGCTTGTCAAACCCTGCCGTGGCATACCGAACCTTTGACCCGCTAGGAAATAACTTAGGGGCCCTAAGATAGCACCACAGCGAGCCCGCTCTGCCGGACCAGGGCATGAACGGCCCAGTCGGGGGAAGACCGGCTGTTCCGTCGTGATCAAGGTGGTGCTGCACCCGAGCTGAGGTCGGTTCGGCGTGCGCGCCGCCCCTCGTACGGTCATGATCCGCACTTAAGGGACGCCGAGGCACTGATCCGTCCCCTGGTGTCCCGGCGCTGGCAGCTGACCCTTGTCGATTCGTTCCTCCAGCGGAGGCGTGGGTCACACCGGCCGGCCGGGTGTCGTCGTGGCGCCCCGGGGGGCGGCGGGGGAGCCGGCGCTCGATCACGATCATTGATGCGCCGCCGGCGCCGTGCGCTGACGGGCGTCCGACCCGCCGCAGGTCGTGCCTGGTGGACAGCTGCCGGAGCCGATCGGCGGTGTCGTCTGCGGCCCGGGAGGGTGCCGCGGCCGGACCCGCGGTTCCGGGAGGGGTTGCCGGGATTGCTGTGGCAGGCGAGCACTCTGCTACATCTATATTGCCGAATTGTTACATTTTCAACAGGCTCTCGCCTTGCGGATGGCCCTCCGGCCGCAATACGTTGCCGTCAACAACAAAACCGAGTGAAGGTCAAACCTTCCGGAGGCAACGATGACGTTGGCGAGGTGGTACGAGCGATGAGCGACGTGCCCATCCTCCTTGAGATGCGCTCCATCACCAAGGAGTTCCCCGGAGTCAAGGCCCTCTCCGACGTCAACCTGGTGGTTCGCGCCGGCGAGATCCATGCCATCTGCGGCGAGAACGGCGCGGGCAAGTCCACGCTGATGAAGGTTCTCAGCGGGGTCTACCCGCACGGCACCTACGAGGGCAAGATCGTCTACCAGGGGTCGGAGAGCAAGTTCTCCGACATCCGGGCAAGCGAGAACGCCGGAATCGTGATCATCCACCAGGAGCTCGCGCTCATTCCGGGCATGTCGATCGCCGAGAACATCTTCCTCGGCAACGAACCGCGCAAGCGGGGCGCTATCGACTGGAAGGCCGCGAACCGGATGGCGCTGGACCTGATGGCCCGGGTCGGTCTGCAGGAGGACCCGGACACCCTGATCAAGGACATCGGGGTCGGCAAGCAGCAGCTCGTGGAGATCGCCAAGGCGTTCGCCAAGGACGTGAAGCTGCTCATCCTGGACGAGCCGACCGCAGCTCTGAACGAGGCCGACTCCCGGCACCTGCTGGACCTGCTGCGTGGTTTCCGCTCCCGCGGCATCACCTCGATCATGATCTCGCACAAGCTGAACGAGATCGAGGCGATCGCCGACCAGATCACGATCCTGCGTGACGGCCGGACCGTGGAGACCCTGGACGTCAAGGCGGACGGGGTCGACGAGGACCGGATCGTGCGGGGCATGGTCGGCCGCGAGCTGAGCAGCCGGTTCCCGGACCACACTCCGAAGATCGGTGAAGTCTTCTTCGAGGTCCGCGACTGGAACGTCCGGCACCCGATCTCCGCCGACCGGCAGGTCTGCAAGAACGAGAGCTTCGTGGTGCGCCGCGGCGAGATCGTCGGCTTCGCCGGCCTGATGGGCGCGGGCCGCACGGAGTTGGCGATGAGTGTCTTCGGCCGCTCCTACGGGGTGTTCGAGTCGGGCACGATCATCAAGGACGGCAAGGAGATCGTCCTGAAGTCGGTCGCGGACGCGATCGACAACGGGCTCGCGTACGTCAGCGAGGACCGCAAGGCGATCGGCCTCAACCTGCTCGACGACATCAAGTCGTCGACGGTGGCCGCCAAGCTGTCCAAGATCTCGCACCGCGGCGTCCTGAGCGAGGTCGAGGAGTACCAGGCGGCTGAGGCGTACCGCAAGGAGTTGCGGACCAAGGCCCCGACGGTCGATGAGAGCGTCTCGAAGCTCTCCGGCGGCAACCAGCAGAAGGTCGTCCTGGCGAAGTGGATGTTCACCGACCCGGACCTGCTGATCCTCGACGAGCCGACGCGCGGCATCGACGTGGGTGCCAAGTACGAGATCTACGGCATCATCCAGCGGCTCGCCGACCAGGGGAAGGGCGTCGTCGTCATCTCCTCGGAGCTGCCTGAGCTGATCGGGCTCTGCGACCGCATCTACACCGTGTTCGAAGGCTCCATCACGGGCGAGATCGCCCGGGCGGACGCCACCCCGGAAAACCTCATGAAGCAGATGACCTCGACGAAGAAGATGCTGACACGATGAGCCGATTGAAGGACCTTCAGAAGAACCTGTTCGGAGGCACCACCTCCAACGCTCGCCAGTTCGGGATGATCTTCACCCTGGTGGCGATCGTCGTCCTGTTCCAGATCCTGACCGATGGCCTCACCCTTCGGTCGGACAACCTGATCGCGCTGTTCCAGCAGAATTCGTACATTCTGATTCTGGCCATCGGCATGCTCATGGTGATCGTGGCCGGGCACATCGACCTCTCGGTCGGCTCCGTCGCCGCCTTCGCGGGCATCCTGGTGGCCAAGTCGATGGCCGACTGGTCGCTGCCCTGGCCCGTCGCCATCCTGTTCGGCCTCGGGATCGGTGCCCTCATCGGTGCCTGGCAGGGCTTCTGGGTGGCGTACATCGGGGTGCCGGCGTTCATCGTCACCCTGGCCGGCATGCTGCTGTTCCGTGGTGGCAACCAGTACATCGGTAACGCCAACACGATTCCGGTGCCGGAGGGCTTCCGGGAGATCGGCTCGGGCTTCCTGCCCGAGTTCGGTCCGAACACCGGCTACAACAACGCCACGCTGCTGCTCGGTCTGGTCGCGGCGGTGGCGGTGGTGTGGCGCGAGATCCAGGCCCGCAAGACCCGTCGGGCGATGGATGCCGACCCGGCGCCCATGTGGATCTCGATCCTGCGGATGGCCATCATGGTCGGGGCGATCGCCTTCGCATCGCTGCGCTTTGCCAGCGGTCGCGTCGGCACCAGCTTCCCGATCTCCGGCATCATCCTGCTGGTCCTGGTGATCGCGTACTCCTTCTACACCCGCAACACGGCCGGTGGCCGGCACATCTACGCGGTGGGCGGCAACTCCCGGGCAGCCGAGCTGTCCGGCGTGAAGCTCAAGCGGGTCAACTTCTTCGTCATGATGAACATGTCCGTCCTGGCCGCGCTGGCCGGCATGATCTTCGTGGCCCGTTCGGCGGCCTCCGGACCGCAGGACGGCAACGGCTGGGAGCTGGACGCCATCGCCGCGGTCTTCATCGGTGGCGCGGCCGTCTCCGGCGGTATCGGCACCATCAGCGGCTCCATCGTTGGTGGTCTCGTCATGGCCGTGCTCAACAACGGCCTGCAACTGATGGGCGTCGGCACCGACCGCGTTCAGATCATCAAGGGCCTGGTCCTGCTGCTGGCCGTGGCGATCGACGTCTACAACAAGAGCCAGGGGCGTTTCTCCGTCATCGGAAGTCTGATGCGACCGTTCCGTCGCGAGGACTCCGCCCCACCCGGCTCACCGCCGGACGCGGAGCGCGAGCCCGCCAAGGCAGCGGTGTCCGGCTGACGGCCACCGACCTCTCCACCCTTCTCCACCTTCAGAAAGGCAAGTCCTCACATGCGTAAATCTTTCGGCACCTCGGTGGTGGCCATCGGTGCCGCCGCCATGCTGGCCCTCGCCGGCTGCGGCTCCGGCCGCGACGACGATTCCGGCAGCTCCAGCGGTGACACCAAGGGCTTCGCGGCGAACTCGCTGATCGGTGTCGCCCTCCCGGCCAAGACCTCGGAGAACTGGGTCCTCGCCGGTGACCTGTTCAGCAACGGTCTCAAGGAGGCCGGTTTCCAGGCTGACGTGCAGTACGCCGGCGCGTCGACCACGGTCGCCGACCAGCAGGCTCAGATCACGGCCATGACCACCAAGGGTGCCAAGGTCATCGTCATCGGCGCGACCGACGCCGCGCAGCTGTCGACCCAGGTCGCGGCGGCCCACGCGGCCGGCGTGAAGGTCATCGCGTACGACCGGCTCATCACCAACACGCCGGACCTCGACTACTACGTCGCGTTCGACAACTTCAAGGTCGGCGAGCTCCAGGGCCAGGCCCTGCTCGACGGCATGAAGGCCAAGAAGCCGAACGGCCCGTACAACATCGAGCTGTTCTCCGGCTCGCCGGACGACAACAACGCCGGTGTGTTCTTCAACGGCGCGATGAGCGTGCTCAAGCCGGAGATCGACAAGGGCAACGTGGTCGTCGCCTCCAAGCAGACCGACGTCAAGCAGACCGCCATCCAGGGCTGGAAGGCCGAGGGTGCGCAGGCCCGCATGGACCAGCTGCTGACCTCGACCTACGGCAGCAAGGAGCTGGACGGCGTCCTCTCCCCGAACGACACGCTGGCCCGCGCGATCCTGACCTCGGTCAAGGGTGCTGGCAAGCCGACCCCGGTCGTCACCGGTCAGGACTCCGAGGTCGAGTCGGTCAAGTCGATCGTCGCTGGCGAGCAGTACATGACGATCAACAAGGACACCCGCAACCTGGTGAAGGAGACCATCAACATGGTCAAGGCTCTCCAGGCCGGTGACGCCCCGCAGGTGAACGACACCAAGTCCTACAACAACGGCAGCAAGGTCGTCGACACGTACCTGCTCCCGCCGGTCGCCGTCACCAAGGCGAACGCGGCTGAGGCGTACGCCAACGACCCGAAGCTCGCGCCGCTCACCAAGTAATCACCACACGGTAGGCAGCAACGCCGATGGGTCCCGGATCTCCTCTTCCGGGACCCATCGTCGTCCTTGCACCCCCGCACCACCCGGTACCGACCCGGAAGGAGGTCTGACCGTGGCGACACCCGTCCGGTCCAGGCCAGCCGGCGTCGGCCGCAACACCGAATCCCGGCTGCCGTCGGTCCCCAGTGCCAGCCAGGAGGAGGTCCGGCGGCAGAACCTCGGCGCTGTGCTGCGCTACGTCCACCTGCACGGGCCGACGTCCCGGGCCGAGCTGACCACCCGACTCGGCCTCAATCGCAGCACCATCGGCGCCCTCGCGGCTGATCTGGCCGCCAGCGGCCTGGTGACCGAGGAGGCGCCGACCACCGCCCGTCGTGCCGGCCGCCCCTCGCTGGTGGTCAGCCCTCGCTCCGATCGGGTCTACGCGCAGGCGCTGAGCATCGACGCGGACCGACTGCGTGCGGCCCGGGTGGGCCTCGGCGGGCGCATCCTCGACCTGCGCGAGGTCGCCCGCCCCAGCGGGATGTCGACGGTCGACGCTGTCGGGCCGCTCGCCGACCTCGTCCGCGACATGGAACGCTGCGTGGCCGCCGACGCGCTGCTCGTCGGCGGAGCGGTCGCGGTCACCGACACCACCCGGGACGCGGACGACAGGATCCGGATCGTCGGCATCGACGGAACCCTCGGTGCCGCGCTCGATGCCGAACTCTCCGCCGGCCCGGGTTTCGTGGCCGGAGATCTCGCCGACATCGCCGGCTTGGCCGAGCACGTCCGCGGCGTGGCGGCGGGCGTCGATGACCTCATCTACCTGCACGGCGGCATGGGCATCAGCGCCGGCATCATCATGGGTGGCCGACTGGTGATCGGGCACCGGGGCCACAGCGGCAAGGTCGGGCACATGGTGGTCAACCCGAACGGGCTGCCCTGCGGGTGCGGCTCACGCGGCTGCTGGGAGACCGAGATCAGTGAGACCGCGTTGCTGCGGCACGCCGGCCGGGAACCCCACGACCGTGCAGCGGTGGCCGAGGTGCTGCGCGCGGCGGCGGACGGCGACCGGACTGCGCGGGAGGCGGTCGAGCGGGTAGCCGACTGGCTGGGCTTCGGCGTGGCCAATCTGGTCAATGTGGTCAACCCGGACGCCGTGGTGTTCGGCGGCTCGCTGGGCGACATCTTCACGGCCGGAGCGGGCGTGGTCCGCGAGCGACTGGACGCCATGCCGCTGGCGGTCTCCCGCGAGCACCTGCGCCTGGAGGCGGCGGTGCTCGGACCGGACGCCGTCCTGATCGGCGCCGCCGAGCTGGCCTTCGACAAACTCCTGGCCGACCCGCTGAACGTCGGCGTCGCCTCTCAGCTGAGGACCACAGAAACCGCGTAGCCCTCCGGGCCGATGCGCCAAGCGTGGTCGGGCTCAGCGATCACCTCGAACACCTGACCGTCACCAACAGGCCGCGATGCCCCATGCCGTTTGCCGCCGTAAGTGCTACCGTACGTCGTACGACAGGGGCGACGGTGGCATCGAGGGGGAGCGACGTGACGATCGGCGAGGACGCGATAATCGCGCAGGGCCTGCGCAAGCGGTATGGGAACAGGTACGCGCTGGACGGCTTCGACCTGCGGGTTCAGGCCGGCACGGTGTGCGGCCTGCTCGGCCCGAACGGAGCCGGCAAGACCACTGCCGTACGGATCCTCTCCACCCTGCTGCGCTTCGACGAAGGTCGGGCCGAGGTGGCCGGGTTCGACGTGGCACGTCAGCCCGAGCAGGTGCGCTACCGCATCGGGCTGGTGGGGCAGCAGGCCGCGCTGGACGAGATGCTCAGCGGCCACCAGAACCTCGTCATCTTCGGCCGGCTGTTTCACCTCGGCCCGAAAACGGCCCGGCGTCGCGCCACCGAGTTGCTGGAACGGTTCGGCCTCGCCGACGTCGGCGAGCAGCCGGTGAAGGCGTACTCGGGTGGTATGCGCCGGCGGCTGGACCTCGCCGCCGGGATGATCCTCACCCCGTCGGTGCTCTTCCTCGACGAACCCACCACCGGCCTCGACCCGCGCGGTCGCAACGAGGTCTGGGAGTCGGTCCGGGAGTTGGTACGCGCCGGCACCACCGTCCTGCTCACCACCCAGTACCTGGACGAGGCCGACCAGTTGGCCGATCGGGTCTCCGTGGTGGACGCCGGCCGGGTGATCGCCGAGGGCACCCCGGACGACCTCAAGGGCCGCCTCGGCGGCGACCGCCTCGACCTGGTCCTCCGCGACCGCGCCGATCTCGCCACCGCCCTGCCGCGGCTGAGGCAGGTGGTCGGGGTCGAGCCGCAGGTCGACCACGACCGGCGTCTGCTCAGTGCCCGGATCGGGGACCGGGCCGCCACGCTCACCACCGTGCTACGGGTGCTCGACGAGGCAGGCGTGCAGGTGGCGGACGTCGCGCTGCGCCGCCCCACCCTGGATGAGGTGTTCCTGCACCTCACCGGGCATCGACCGCAGCCCTCCGAGGACGGCACGACGCCCGGCGTCCGGACGGCCGGTGTGCCCGCCGACATCGAGGAGGTCCCGGCGTGACGATTCTGACCCTGCCCGGCACCGGATCGCCGGCCCCGCGCTCCACCCTGTTGGCCGACAGCATCACGCTGACCCGGCGGGGCCTCGCCCACTGGCGCCGCGATCCCGGCCCGCTGATCGGCTCACTCGGTTTCGACATCCTGATCGTGTTGATGTTCGTCTATCTCTTCGGTGGCGCCATGGAGGTGCCAGGTGGTGGGAGCTACCGGGAGTTCCTGCTGCCCGGCATGTTCGTGATGACCATGGTGTTCGGCATCAGCCTCACCACCATCGCCGTCTCGGCCGACCTGGACCGCGGGGTGACCGACCGCTTCCGGTCGATGCCCGTCTCGCCGCTGGCTCCGCTCCTGGGACGGGCGGCGGCCGACATGCTGTTCGCGTTGGTCACCCTCGTGGTGATGCTGTTGGCTGGTCTGGCGCTCGGGTGGCGGGCGCACGGCGGTGCCGGCGGCACGCTGGCCGCGGTGGGGCTGATCCTGCTGCTGCGGTTCGCCCTGGTCTGGGTCGGCATCTTCCTGGGACTGGTGATGCGGGGCCAACAGGCGGTATCGGGGGTGCAGATCCTGGAGTTTCCGCTCGGCTTCCTGTCCAACGCGTTCGTCGCGCCGTCCACCATGCCCGCCTGGCTGGGCGCGGTGGCCGAGTGGAATCCCCTGTCGGTGACCGTCGGCGCGACACGTGAGCTCTTCGGCAACGCAGGCTGGGGCGGTGACTCCTGGGTGGTCCAGCAGTACCCGTGGCTGGCCGTCGTGTGGCCAGTCGTCCTGGTCGCCGTCTTCCTGCCGCTCTCGGTGGCCCGCTACCGCCGACTGAGTGGTTGAACCGGAGCTTTCGCACGTCGTACATCACGATTGTCGGGTCGGTGGGCGGCCGCCCACCGACGGTCGATCAGGAGGCAGAGTGTCGTTCGTGGTCGTCTTCACCCCGGGCGATCCGCCCCGGACCGGTACGGTCCACGTCCACCATCCGGTCGACGACGTGCTGCCCGAGGAGTTCGACGGGTTCGGCGAGGGCGGCGAGCTGACCGACCCGAGCGAGGCCCTGCTCGACCTGCCACCCGAGAGGCCCGACAGCAGCCGTCGGTGACGGACCGACGCGCCCCGGCGGCCGGGCACCGGGGCGCGCCACGGATCAGCCGGCGGGGCGCAGCACCCGGCCCGGTCCGGCGGCGTTGTCGGCGGCGGCCTGGCTGCGCTGCGTACCGGTGACACAGACGTCGTCGCCGAGGAACGCCTCGCGCCACACGTAGCCGGCGACGCAGGTGTGCGGGCCGTACGGGCCGCTGACCCAGCGGCTCGCCGCGGCGGCGTTGTCCGCGAGCACCTGGGATCGCGTCGTGCCGGTGACACAGACGTAGTCGGACTGGTCGGCGTCGCGCCAGACGTACCCGCTGACGCAGCTGCTCGGGCCGAACACCAGCCGGGCCGGGTTGCGCCGGGACGCGGCGGCGGCGTTGTCGGCGGCGGCCTGGCTGCGCTGGGTGCCGGTGACGCAGACGTCGTCTCCGGCGTACGCCTCGCGCCACACGTAGCCGGCGACGCAGGTGTGCGGGCCGTACGGGCCGTTCACCCAGCGGCTCGTCGCCGCGGCGTTGTCCGCCCACACCTGGCTTCGGGTGGCACCGGTGACGCAGACCAGGTCGCCGGCGCGGGCCTCGCGCCAGACGTACCCCTGAAGGCAGCGGTTGACCACGTCGGTGGTCACGGTCACCGAGGCGGCGTTGCCGGACACCCAGTTCACGCCGATCTGCACGCCATTGGCATTGAGCGACTGCGCGGGACCGCCGCCGGGGCCGCTGCGCAGCAGGGTCGGGGTGCCGTCGCGGACCTCGTGCAGCAGCACGGTGTCAGTGGGGATGCCGGCGCTCCAGCCGGTCTTGCGACGGAATTCGACGGTGTAGTAGTGGAACAGGTCGGCCGGGTCGAACGGGATCCGGACCAGTTGCGGGCCGCTCGCGGCGGGCACCTCCAGCGGCGCCAGGGTGAGGGTGCGCGACCCGACCCCGTCGGCGGCCATGGTGAAGACCCGGTCCTTCGGAAGCCAGCCCAGCTCGTCACGGTGCGGCCCGTTGAGCCCGACCGCGCTGGTGCCGTAGTTCGCGGTGCCGAAGGCGTGGATGTGCATCGCGCTCATCTCGTCCCACGGGTCGTCGTACTCGCCCGGCTGGGACCATGGCGCGTTCTGGTACGTGGTGTCGTTGGAGAACGAGTGGCCCAGGTTGTAGCCGTGCAGCATCTCGTGCGCGGCGAAGCCGACGTTCCAGGCGCCCGGGTCGAGCAGCACCCGGCCGCCGGCCGCGCCCGAGTCGACCCAGTCGTTGAGCATGACCGCGATCCGGTTTCCGGCGGGAACCGCGTAGCCGGCGGTCGCCGCGGTGTCCACGCACCGCTGGATCCGGGTCCACCGGTCGGTCGACTGGAACTGCGCCAGGGTGTACGGCATGGTGTACCAGCCTCGGACCACCGAGCCGGCCAACGACACCCGCCCGCCGGACTGGTCGGCCAGGTAGTCCGCCACCCCGCCGGTGCCGATGCCGGCCGCGGTGAGGAAGTTGGCGAAGTGCGACGGCGGTTGCGGCTCGGCCGGTTTGTCGCTGAACTTGCACAGCAGCACCGACCAGGCCGTCGCGTTGCGGATCGGACTGGCCGCCGCCGGTGCGGCCGGCAGCGCCACCGCGCCCAGCACCGCACAGGCGAGCGCCACGGTCGACGCGGCGACCCGACGAAGAATTCTGGACTTCACGCGTGCGCTCCCATCGCTGCGGCCCGCCGGACGCGGGCCTCGCGGTCCACATGGGAGCACTGATCGTGATCGGACAGACGCTTTCAGTCGCTTTGGCGACCGGCTGGAATCCGACTCCGCTGGTCGACGCCATGTCGGTGGTCGCCGTTAGGCTCGGCGGCGTGGAGGTGCACCAGCTCGATCGCGTGCAGGCACGACGCATCGCCGTCCGGGCCCAACTGCTGGCCGCGTCCCGGCCGACCGACCTGCTGACCGTGGTGCGCCAGCTGACGCTTGTGCAGATCGACCCGACGGCCGCCATCGCGCCCAGCGCGGACCTGGTCTTTTGGAGTCGGCTCGGCTCGGCGTACCAGCCGGCGCACGTGCGGCAGGCACTGGAACAGGACCGGACGCTCTTCGAGCACCAGGCGATGGTGCGGCCGATGGACGATCTCGGGCTCTACCTCGCCGCGATGGCGGCCTGGCCCAGTCATGAACGGCAGCGCGAATGGCTGCGCGGCAACGACTCGTTCCGGCGGGACGTGCTCGACCTGCTCGGCCGCTCCGGGCCGCTGCTCTCCCGCGACATCCCGGACACCTGCGTGGTGCCCTGGCCGTCGTCGGGCTGGACCAACAACCGCAACGTCACCCAGATGCTGGAGTTCCTGGTCCTGCGCGGTGAGGTCGCTGTCGCCGGTCGTCAGGGCCGACAGCGGCTGTGGGACGTGGCGGAGCGGGTCTATCCGGCCGGCACGCCCGTCGTCCCGTTGGAGCAGGCGCACCGGCTCCGCAACGAGCGGCGGCTGCGGGCGCTGGGCATCGCGCGGGAGAAGGCGGTGGCCGTCCCCGGTGAGCCGGCGGAGGTCGGTGACGCTGGTGAGCCGGCAGTGGTCGAGGGCGTCCCGGGGGTCTGGCGGGTGGACCCGGCCGCGCTCGGGCAGCCCTTCACCGGGCGTACCGCGCTGTTGTCGCCGTTCGACCGGCTGGTGCACGACCGGGTCCGCCTCGCGGACCTTTTCGAGTACGAGTACGTGCTGGAGATGTACAAGCCGAAGGCCAGCCGACGGTGGGGCTACTTCGCGTTGCCGATCCTGCACGGCGACCGGCTGGTCGGAAAGGTCGACGCCACGGCCGACCGTCGGCGCGGCATGCTCACCGTGCACGCCATCCATGAGGACGTGCCCTTCACTGCGGAGTTGACCCGGGCCGTGCACGATGAGCTGCACGACCTCGCGTCCTGGCTCTCGCTGACCGCCGAGGGCCTGCGCTGACGGGTGATCGCCAGGCCCCGTGGCCCCGGCGATCACCCGTTGCCGAGCTACGCGATCCGGCGGACCCGGCGCACGGCCAGGTAGAGCAGGAGCAGGGCAAGGGCGACGAAGATGCCCGTCTCGATGCCCTGGAACAGCCAGAACCGGTCCGCCGGTTGGTACAGCTGCCAGTTGTACGCGCCCGGCTCGATGCCCAGCTCGGCCCCGCAAGCCCGACCGTCCGGCCCCTTTCCACCGGGCGGGCACTGGATCCGGGTGTCCGCCGCGATCATCGTCCCGTCGGGGTTCCGGACGCCCTGGGCGAGGATCCAGTCCCCCCGGCTGATCTCCGGGGTCCCGGTCCCCTCAATCGGGAAGGTCTGGGTGCGGGCGGGCTGGTAGTGCGGCCGGGCCAGGATCGCCACGGCCGCCCGTACGCCGATGAACCCGGCCAGGGTGATGCCCATGGCGGGCAGCATCCGCTTCCAGACGGTGCCGGTGAAGATGCCGAGCGCCACGGCGAAGAGGGTGTAGCCGATCGGGGCGACGCCCTGCAGATCGAACACGATCAGGCCGAGCCGGCCCTCGCTCGCGGCCTGGGTCAGTGGCCCGACCCACCACGACATGCCCAGCCCGTAGCAGACCGCCGCGAGCACCGTCGCCGCGCCGACCAGGCCGAACTTCACCAGGGCCCAGCGGGCACGGCCGACGCCCTGGGTCCAGACAAACCGGTGCGTGCCCTGCTCCACCTCGCGGGCGACCAGCGGGGCACCCCAGAACAGGCCGACCAGCACCGGCAGGGTGAGCAGCAGTACGGCCACCAGGTTCAGGCTGCCGTACCGGTTGGTGAAGCGGCGGAAGCCCGCCTCACAGGTCTCCCGGGTCGCGTCGGCCACGTTCGTGCCGGCAAGCTGGCGTGCGCAGTCCGCCAGCCCGAGATCGGCGAAGCTGTGCCGCATCGACAGGCCGATCGGCACCATCAGGGCGGCCAGCGCCGCGAAGCCCAGCAGGGTGAAGAACGCCTGCTTGCGGTGTTGCCGCCAGGTCAACCAGATCATGCTGGCACCCCCCACTCGCTGTGACTGGTCTGCGTGGTGCCGTCGGCGAGGTAGGCCAGGACGATGTCCTCCAGGCTCACCTCGCGGACCGTCCAGGCCGGATCGGTGACCGGGCCGTCGGTCTGGACCAGCAGCGTGGACTGCCGGTCGGTGTGGCTGGCCCGGACGACGGCGGCGACGCCCCCGATCGGACCGCCGTCGTGCCGGGGGCCGACCAGCTGCCGGTGCCCGGACACCAGGTCGTCGACCGCGCCGGAGAGCTGCACCCGGGCGGCGTTGAGCACGATCAGGTAGTCGCAGACCCGTTCCAGGTCGGCCAGCAGGTGCGAGGAGAGCAACACGGTGGTGCGCGCGTCCGCGACGCTGCCCATCAGCGACTGGAGGAACTCGCGCCGGGCGAGCGGGTCGAGGCTGGCGACCGGCTCGTCGAGCAGCAGCAGCCGGGGCCGCTTGGCCAGCGCGAGGGCGAGCGCCACCTGGGCCCGTTGCCCGCCGGAGAGCTTGCCGACCGGCCGGTCCGGCGGTATGCCGAGCTGGGCCAGGCGGGTACGGGCCAGCGCACCGTCCCACCGCCGGTTGAGCTTGCTGCCGGCGGTGACCAGCTCGGCCGCCGTGAAATCCCGGTACAGCGGGGTGTCCTGTGCGACGAACCCGATGTCGGCCAGGCCCTCCGTGTCGCCGTGCGGCGACCTGCCGAACACCCGGACCTCACCCGCGTCGGGTTTGAGCAGGCCGACGGCCAGGTGCAGCAGCGTGCTCTTGCCCGCACCGTTCGGCCCGACCAGCGCGGCGATCCGGCCGGCGGGCAGGTGCAGCGAACAGTCCCGCAACGCCCAGGCGCTGCCGTATCGCTTGCCCAGCCGGTCGGCCTCCAAGACCATGTCCATCCTCTGTCCTCTCATTCCGCTCCTGCTACCGCTTGACGGCGGTGCGAGCGCTCGTTGCTGTGCCTGATGGTTCGCTGGCTCACGCGGGCTCCTTCTGTGGCGCTTCGTCGGCCAGGGTGGCTCGCAGCGTGGTCTCCACCAGGGCGATGACGTCCTCGGCCGTGAGGCCGGCGGCCTGCGCCCGGTGCAGCCAGGCGACCAGGTCGTCGCGCAGCTCGGCCTGGTTGGGCAGGGACGCGCCGGCCAGGGTGCGCCGGACGAACGTGCCCACCCCGGGTCGGCCGCTGACCAGACCCTCGATCTCCAGCTCCCGGTACGCCTTCAGCACCGTGTTCGGGTTGATCGCCAGTGACTGCGCGACGTCCCGGACCTTCGGCAACTGGTCGCCCGGCACCAGCAGGCCAACCCGCAGTGCCTGTTTCACCTGCTGCACGAGCTGCATGTAGGTGTTCACCTTCGACCGGCTGTCCAGCACAAACTCGATCACTCGAGACGATCCTTCCTGTTGTCCTACGACAGTAGGACTAATAGACAGCTTCACTGGGAGCCCGATCGCTGTCAAGGGCGGCGCGGCGAATCGCCCCGAACGGGCGAGGCCCCGGCCTGGTCGGCGGTGTTGGCACCAGAAGGCCAACCGTTGGCACCGACGGGTCAGCGGGCCGGGAAGGGAACGGGCAGGCGATCCATACCGGACGGGGAGGTGTTCGATGGTCACCAACGAGCTCACGGTGTCGACGGCGACGCCGTTGCAGGCCGCTCGCGCCCGGGGCCGGGTACGCGGGCGCCTGATCCTGCTCGGCCCGGCGTTCATCGCCGCCGTCGCCTACGTCGACCCCGGCAACTTCGCCACCAACTCCGCTGCCGGCGCCCGCTACGGCTACCTGCTGGTCTGGGTCGTGGTGGTGGCCAACCTGATGGCGATGCTGGTGCAGACACTCACCGCGAAGCTGGGTCTGGCCACCGGGCGCAGCCTGCCCGAGCTGTGCCGGGAGCGCCTGCCCCGTCGGGTGAACCGGCTGATGTGGGTGCAGGCCGAATTGGTCGCGATGGCCACCGACCTGGCCGAGGTGATCGGTGGCGCGGTCGCCCTGTACCTGCTCTTCGGCATCCCTCTGCTGCCCGGCGGGATCATCATCGGCACGGCCGCGTTCGCCGTGCTCGCCCTGCGCACACGCGGGTACCGCGCCTTCGAGATCGCCATCGCGGTGCTGCTCGGCGTCATCGTCCTGGCCTTCGCCGCGAATCTGCTCGCCGCCGGGTCCGATCCCGGCTCCGCCATGGCCGGTCTGGTGCCCCGGCTCCAGGGCACGGACAGTGTGCTGCTCGCCGCCGGCATCCTCGGCGCGACCGTCATGCCGCACGTCATCTACGTGCACTCCGCCCTGACCCGCGACCGCATCCCCGCAGCCAACGACACCGAGCGTCGGATCCTGTTCCGCGGCCAGCGCACCGACGTGCTGCTCGCCTTGAGTGCGGCCGGCGCGGTCAACCTCGCCATGTTGCTGATCGCCGCGGCCAGTTTCCGGGGCGGCGGCCCGGGTGGCGCGGACAGCCTGGAGGGGGTGCACGCCGGGCTCGGCCAGACCATCGGCACCGCCGCCGCGTTCGGCTTCGCCATCGCCCTGCTGGTCTCCGGGCTCGCCTCCACCAGCGTCGGCACCTACGCCGGCGAGGTCATCATGCAGGGCTTCCTGCGCCGCCGGGTTCCTCTGCTGCTGCGCCGGCTGGTCACCCTGGTGCCCGCGCTGGCCGTGCTCGCCATCGGCCTCGACCCGACCCGGGCACTCGTGCTGTCGCAGGTCATCCTCAGCTTCGGTATCCCGTTCGCGCTGGTCCCGGTGGTCGCCTTCACCCGCCGTCGCGACCTTATGGGCAACCTGGTCAACCACCCGCTCACCACCGCCGCCGCGTCCCTGGTGGCCGTCCTGGTGGTCGCGCTCAACGCCTTCCTGCTCTGGCAGGTCGTCGCCGGCTGAGCCGGCATGGCGGGCTGAGCCGGCTGAGCCGGCCGGGCGGGCTGAGCCCGCTGAGCCGGCCGGGCGGGCTGAGCCCGCTGAGCCGGCCGGGCGGGCTGAGCCCGCTGAGCCGGCCGGGCGGGCTGAGCCGGCTGAGCCGGCCGGGCGGGTGCGAAAAACGCCAGCAGGTCCGCCGCGACGGTCACCAGGGCGCCGGAGTGTGTAGGCCGGGTCGGAGCGGGTACCGCGTTCGGGCTGGTCGGGGCACGGCCGGCGATGAGCCGAGGTGCCGTACTGCGGAAGGATCCTGCGTGGGGTCGTACCGGATCGGGTGGACCGCCGGAAGCCAGGTGCGACCGGATCATGCGGGCCACCGACCGCTGACCAGGCTCGCCACGGCGGGCCTGGCGACGCACGTGTTCTTCGAGTTGGGCGCCGGCGTCGGAATGCCGGCGGCCTCCGTCCTGGGCCCGGTGCCCGCCGCCGGGGTGTGGGCCCTCGGCACCGGGACGCTGTGGCGGGCGGCCGGCACGCGTCGGGCGTCCGGCGACGCGGTGTTCGCCGTCTGCAACGGCGTCGGGCTGGCCGCGGTGCTCGCCCACCTGCGTGGCTGGCCGCGCCGACGGACCCGGCTGGGCCTGCCGTGGCTGCGCGAGTGCGAGGGGCTGGGGCCGGAGCTGATGCGGTTCTACAACCCGATCCTGTACGCGTGGGGTGCGGCCGCGTTGGCCGCGTCGCTGCGGGAGAACCGGTCGGCGCCGCGCTACCTGCCGCTGCTGGCGCTCGGCCTGGTGCCGTTGTTCATCGTCACGCAGCACGCGGAGCATTGGCGACTACGCGAGGTGGCCAGCCGCCGCCCGGGGTGGTGGAACCGCCGGCTGCGGCAACTGGACTGACCGCCACCGGACGTGGCTCAGTCGGTGGCCGGCACGGTCACGTCCGCCGGCCCTCGTCGCGGGTGGGGATCTCCTGGCGCTGTTCGAGGACGTCGGCTGTGTCGGCCTCGGCCGGGAGCGACGTCGCATCCTCGAGCGTGCCCGCCGGCAGGGATCCCTGCTCGGCCAGATCAGCCTCGGACGCCTCCGGGTCCACGTCACCTGACATTCGGTCCGGCGGCCCCAGGTCGACCGCTTCCTGCCGTTGTTCCAGGGCGTCCGCCTCCGGCGGGGGAAGCGGATCACTCTGCTCGTCCCGGTACGTGCTCATCGCGGCCTCCTACCCGGCTGTTGTCGACATGCCGCCGGGCCGCTGCCTACCCGTCACCGTCCCACTCACGCCTGACCGCCACGGTCCGGTCGTCCGCTCACCGCCCGCGGCATCGGTCCGGCCGTTCGGCGCAACCAGCGCGGCATTCGGCTCCCGCCCGCACCGGACGACCCCGACCACTCAACCCATAGTCGAGCATCGATGCACGCGTCCAGCTGTGGGCGCCGTCTTCGGCGTACCACACCACCGCCGAAGTCCCTGGACGACCGGCGAGAAGAGGGATCAAGCATGCGATGGAACGCACGACGGGCTGCCGCCGGCGGCTTCGGGCTCGTCCTCGGCGCCGTGCTGGCGCTGGCCCAGGTCGCACCCGCACAGGCGGAGTCCAACGGCGGGGTACGGGTGATGCCGCTCGGTGACTCGATCACCGACGGGTACAACGTGCCCGGCGGGTACCGGATCAACCTGTGGCAGCGGCTGGCCGGCGGCGGCTACACCGTCGACTTCGTCGGCTCCCAGTTCAACGGGCCGGCCAGCCTCGGCGACCACGACCACCAGGGCCACTCGGGCTGGCGTATCGACCAGCTCGACGCCAACATCGTCGGCTGGTTGCAGGCCACCACCCCGCGTACGGTGCTGCTGCACATCGGCACCAACGACGTGAGCCAGAACTACGACCTGGCCAACGCGCCCGCCCGGCTCTCCGGCCTGATCGACAAGATCAGGTCGACGGTACCGGGGGTCGAGGTCTTCGTCGCCACCATCACCCCGATATCCGACGCGACCCGGGAGGCGCGGGTGCAGGCGTACAACGCGGCGATCCCCGGCATCGTGGCGCAGAAGGGAAGCCGGGTGCACCTGGTCGACATGCATGCCGCGCTCGGCACCGCCGACCTCGCCGACGGTGTCCACCCGAACGCCGGCGGGTACGACAAGATGGCGGCCCGCTGGTACGACGCACTGCGGTCGGTGCCCGACAGCCTGGTCCCGCCGGGCCCTCCGGTCAGCAGCCCCGTCGGCCTGGCCAACCCGAACTCCGGGCGCTGCCTGGACGTCTTCGGCGCCAGCACCACCGCCGGTGCCCAGACCATCATCTGGGACTGTCACGGCGGCGCCAACCAGCGCTGGACCCGTACCGCCGCCGGGGAGCTGCGGGTCTACGGTGACCGCTGCCTGGACGTGAATGGCGGGGCGAGCGCCGACGGCACCAAGGTGCAGATCTGGACCTGCAACGGCGGCGCGGCCCAGCGCTTCACCTTCCGCGCGGACGGGGCCATCGTGCTCGCCTCGGTCGGCAAGTGCGTGGACCCGGCGTCCGCCGGCACCGCCAACGGCACCAAGGTGCAGCTCTCCACCTGCAACGGCGGCGCCGCCCAGCGCTGGTCCGTGCGGTAACGGTCGCGGCCGGTCCCGGGTGGCGCGGGTCAGTCGACCAGCGCCACCGGGGACCGCTCCCGGCGGGGCCCGGCGGTCAGCCCCAGCGCCAGCAGCGCGGACACCGCGCCGACCAGGAAGAACAGCGAGGCCACCGGCTGGCCGAGCCACTCCCACAGTGGGTGCCACGCCGGGTGCGGCTCGCCCAGGTGGTGGTGCTCCATCAGTTGTGGCGCGGCCAGCAGCACCGGCAGCCACCACAGCACCATGGTCACGCCGAACAGGACGCTCGCCGTGCCACTCACCCGGCGCCCCTCGGTGCGTCGGCTGGCCCAGCCGAAGACCAGCCAACCGGCCACCGCGCCCAACAGCGTGCCCCGGCGAAGAGGCCGCAGATGACCGCCGCCAGCTCGGCCCACGATGGATCATCGATGCATAGGCAAGGATCTGATCGTGTCCCCCTCCCAGGTCCACCACCTATGGGCGGGATCAGCCAGGATTGGCGAGGGCGGCCGAGGCACGGCCGCGATGAAGGGTGGGTCATGGGGGTACGGAAGTGGGCCACCCGGGGGCGGCACGCTCGCGCCGGTACGGCACTGGCCAGCCTGCTCACCGGCGCGGTGGTGCTCGCGCCGGGCGCGGCGGTGGCTGGCGCGCCGGGGGCGGGGACGCCGGTGTGCCAGGTGCGCGACGACCGGCTCCGCGAGCTCTCCGGGATGGTCGCCACCGACGACGGGTACGTGGTGATCAACGACGGTGCCGACGACGAGGCCCGTCGTCGGATCTTCTTCCTCGACCAGCGCTGCGCGGTGGTCCGGACGGTCTCCTACCCGTCCCGGCCCCGCGACACCGAGGACCTGGCGATCGGCCGGGACGGCACCATCTGGGTCGCCGACATCGGCGACAACGACCGCTCCCGGCCGACGATCGCGCTGTGGCGGCTCGCACCGGGCGCGGACCAGCCGGTGCTGCACCGGATGGCGTACCCGGACCGCCCGCACGACGCGGAGGCGTTGCTGCTCGACGCGGACGGGCGGCCGTTGATCGTCACCAAGGGCGGCAGCGGCACCGTCTTCCTGTACGCGCCGACCACCGCGCTGCGGCCGGCCGCGACGACGCCGCTGGCCTCGGTCGGCCAGGTGACCCTGCCGACGACCAGCACCAGCAACCCCTTCTCGTTCCTCGGGCGGGGTGTGATCACCGGTGCGGCCAGCGCACCGGACGGGCGTCGGGTGGTGCTGCGCAGCTACGCCGACGCCTTCGAGTACGACGTGCCCGATGGCGATGTGGTCGCCGCGTTGACCTCCGGCACCGCGCGGATCACCCCGTTGCCGGACGAACCCCAGGGCGAATCGATCACCTACAGTCGCGACGGCCGGTCGCTGCTCACCGTCTCCGAATCCGCCGACCAGCCACCGGGCACCCGTCCGACGATCCTGCGCTACCCGGCCACGGCCACGACGGCCACCGCCGCACGCCCGACGGTGGCGCCGACGGCAGTCCGTCCGGTCGCCGAGAAGGCCGGCGGCGCGGGCGACCGGACCTGGCCGCTGGTTGCCGGCGCCGGGACACTGCTGGTGCTGCTCGGGCTGGCTGGTGTGCTGCGCTGGAGGCGTACCGCGCGCCGGTGAGCGAACAGGGCGGTGCGGCAGGATGGGTGCATGGCCGTGCTGTCCACGCTGCGTCACCCGATCATCGCCGCCCCGATGGCTGGCGGCCCGTCCACGCCAGCGCTGGTGGCAGCCGTCTCCGCGGCCGGTGGGTTGGGCTTCCTGGCAGCCGGGATGATCGACACCGGGCGGCTGGTCGCCGACGTCGCTGAGGTCCGCGCGCGCACCGACCGGCCGTTCGGCGTCAACGTCTTCCTACCCGACCCAAGTGGCGTCGACGAAGCCGCCATCGAGGCGTACGCCGAACGGCTCGCCCCGCAGGCAGCCCAGCGCGGGGTGAGCCTGGGTGAGCCGGTGGGCGGCGACGACGCGTACCCGGAGAAGCTGGCCGCGCTGCTCGCGGACCCGGTTCCGGTCGTGTCCTTCGTGTTTGGGCTGCCCGATCGGGCAGCGGTGGCCGCCCTGCGCGAGCGGGGCACCGAGGTGTGGGCCACGGTCACCCGCCCGGACGCCGCGCAGGCCGCCGCCGAACTGGGCGTGGACGTGGTGGTGGTGCAGGGCACCGAGGCCGGTGGGCATCGCGGCGGTCTACCGGACGACGACGACTACGCGCTGCTGCCGCTGCTCCGACTGGCCGCCGCCCGTTGCGACCGGCCGCTGGTGGCCGCGGGCGGGATCGTCGACGGCCCCGGAGTGGCCGCCGTGCTGGCTGCCGGTGCCGCCGCCGCGCAGCTCGGCACGGCCTTCCTGCGCTGCCCGGAGGCGGGCAGCTCGCCGATGCACCGGGCGGTGGTGGCCAGTGCCGCGCCGACGGCGTTGACCCGGTCGTACACCGGCAAACGGGCCCGTGGCGTGGCCAACGACTTCCTGCGCCAGCACGACGCGGCGGCGCCGAGGGGCTACCCCCAGGTGCTCCACCTGACGCGTCCGCTGCTCGCCGCCGCCCGGCGCGACGAGGACGCGTCGGTCGCCAACCTGTGGGCCGGACAGGCGCATCCGCTGGCCCGGGACCTGCCAGCGGCCGAGGTGGTCGCCGAGGTGAGCGCCGGCGCCCTGGCCGCGCTGGCCGCGGTGGTCGAGCGGTCGACCCGCTGGGGCTGACCAGGGCGCCGGAAGTCCGTACGGGCGGGCGGGACAGGCCGGGCGGGAAACCCGTTAGAGTCTCGCCGTGATCGAGATCGGCGCGCAGGTTGACCTGTCCCACCCGCCCGACCGGGTCTGGCTCGCACTGACGGATCGGGAACTGCTCGGCCGGTGGTTCGCCGAGGCCGAGACGATGGAGGGCGTACCGGACCGGCTGTTGGTGCACACGGCCGGGTTGCCCGGCTTCGAGGCCAACGTCGAGGTCGAGGTGACCGAGCAGCGGGTGCCGGAGCTGCTGGCGCTGCGCTGCGACGAGGCCGGCCGGCTCTCTGAGGCGACCTTTGCCATCACCGCCACGAAGCAGGGCTGTTGGCTGGAGGTACGGGAGGTCAGGACGCACGGCGCGTGGTCCGCCGAGCAGCACGAACCACGGGAGCAGCAGCTTCGGCAGGCGCTGACCGTGCGACTGCCGGCCATCCTGGACTGGCTCGCCTTCCAGCAGGTCGACCTGCGCCGCAGCGACGGCGGGATGACCGCCGAACTGCCGCTGATCGGCGCATTCGGCAAAGGGCGCGCCCGCCGGCGTCGCCGCCAGATAGCCGCGGTGCTGGTTTCAGTGGCGGTCGTCGGAGCAGTGGCGGCGTGGGTGGCGCTCCCGACCGAGTCGAACCAGAGCGCCGCGCCGCCCTCGGCCCCGTCGCCGTCGTCGTCCGTGACGGCCGCCGCGCCCGCCGCCACGCCGCGGGCGACGCCCTCGGTGCGCCCCTCGCGGACGGCCGCGTCGGCGACCGCCCGCCCGAGCCGGAGCGCGTCGGTGAAACCGTCGCCGACCCCCACGTCGGCGCCGCCGCCCCCGCAGCCGTTGACGGCCCGCTACGACACCGACTCCAGCCGGCTGTTCGGCTACACCGGCGAAGTGGTGGTCGACAACCCTGCTGCCACACCGGTGGGGGACTGGGTCGTGGTGGTCAATCTCGCGGAGGGCAGCACCGTCGACGACGCCGATGGCGCGGACTGGCGACAGGACGGGCGGGCGGTCACCTTCACCGGGGCGGCCGTGCCGGCCGGAGGGTCGCAGACATTCCGCTTCGACGTGCGTGACAACCGGCCGAAGGCCAGGGAACCGGAGGCCTGCACGGTGGGCGGCAACCCCTGCGCCGGCCTCTGACCTAGGCTGCCGTCATGGCACTGCTGCACCGGGCGACCCTGCGCCCCACGAAGCTCGACCTGCTGGCGGCCTGGCTGCCCGGCCGACCCTGGTTCGTCGGACCGACCGGTGTCGACGTGGTGAGCCGGGGCGCATACCGCTTCGACGACCCAGCCGGCGAGGTCGGCGTCGAGACGATGCTGGTCGGCACCGCCGACGGCCCGGTCCATCAGGTCCCGCTCACCTACCGTGCCGCGCCCCTCGACGGTGCCGACGACTGGCTGGTCGGCACCACCGAGCACTCGGTGCTCGGCCCGCGCTGGGTGTACGACGGCTGCGCCGACCCGGTGTACGCCGCCGCGCTCGCCCACGCGATCCTCACCGGCAGCGGCCAGGCGGAGCAGTACGTCGAGGTCGACGGCCGGCGCGAAGTGCGTGAGCCGACCATGACGGTCGTCGTCAGCGACGCGGGCGACGCGGGCGACGCGGACGTGCCACCGGTCGGCGCCCTGCGACGGGTGGTCGACGAGGACCACGCGCTCATCAGCACCGATTCCGTCGAGCTCGTCGTCGTCCGCCGGCCCGGCGCCGGGGCCGACCGGTCAGCCGGGGTCACGCTGAGCGGCAGGTGGGACGGTCAACCGACGACCGTGCCACTGGCGTACGCCCGAGTGCTCTGAGTGTGCGGTGGGCGGCCCGAGCTTCTCGGGCCGCCCACCGCGTTCACCACTGCGCCGGAGGCGGGGGCGGCGACACGGGTGGCCGGTCGTCGCAGGTGATGGTGTTGGGCAGCAGCCACGGGGCGAGCCACCCGCCGTCGTTACCGCCGAGGTCGGTCAGGGTGAACTCCGAACCGGCCGGGGTGAAGTGGAACGAGCCGCAGTTGTTGACGCCGACCGCGCCCACGTTGCGGGCGTCCACGTTGGCGAACGAGGCCGATCCCGCCGAGCGGGCGCTGACCACCGAGGTGCCGGTGCCGTCGACCCGGACGTCCCGGAACCGCACGTTGGTGATCGAGTAGAGATCCTTCACCGGCCAGTCGCTGACCAGCATGATCGCGTTGTACGTGCTGTCGAGGTACGCGTCGCCGGTCACCTGGATGCTCGCGTCGATGCTCCGGTCCAGGGCGAAGATCCAGATCGCGCCCAGCCCGATGTTCCAGTTCAGCTCGTACGTACCGGCGCGGGCCGTGGTGTTGTTGGTGAACCGCAGGTGCCCGGTGAACGGCTCCGCGCCGAAGCGGGAACCGGCGTGGATGCCGCTGCCCTCGCGGACGGGATCGGCGATGAGGTTGTGCGAGACGGTGGTGTCCGTGCCGCCGTAGATCGCGATGCCGTTGGCCAGGGTCGGTGACTGCACGGTGTTGTGGTCGAACGTGTTCCGGGCGTTCGCCGTCTTCTCCGACCACATCGCCAGGCCGTCGTCACCGGTGTTGCGGACGAAGTTGTGCGCGACGAGAGAGTCGGTCACACCAGTGTGGAAGTTGAGCGCGTCGGCGATCTGGTCGACGATGATGGTGTTGGTGACCCGGAGGTTCCGCATCGGCCCGTCGAACCACAGGCCCACCTTGGTGTGGTGCAGGTAGAGCCCGTCGATGGTCGAGTCGCTCATCGCGCCACCGATCGCGTTGACCTGGTCGGTGTCGATGCGCTCCCGGACGTCGCCCTCGATGGCGAAGCCGGAGAGGTGGACGTTGTGGCTGCCACCGTCGGCGGCGTCCCGGCCGTAGAAACCGACGCCGGTGTGCACCGAGCCGTCCGGCGTGGGCTCCGGCAGGGCGACCTCGCGGCCCTTGATGATGGTGTGCCAGCTGCCGGCGCCCTCGATGGTCACGTCGTCGACGATGATGTGCCGGTTGACCTGGTAGGTGCCCGGCGGGACGTACACCTTCAGGTGGGTGCGCCGGGCGAAGGCGATGGCCCGGTCCAGTGCGTCGGCGGAGTCCCGCCGGCCGGTGGGGTCCGCGCCGAAGGCCAGCACGTTCGCCGCGAGCAGCCGGATGCGCGGCGGCGCGACCAACTCGGAGTCGAGCAGGTCGATCACCGTCCAGGCGGCTGCGCTGCCGGGAGGCGCGGTGAGCCGGATCTTGTCACCGGCCCGGTAGGTGCGTCCGAGCAGGAGTCGCTGTTCGTCGTAGAAGTGGTTGGGCCGGAACGGCGTGCTGATGCTCGGGTACGGCGTGGTGGCCGACGGCACGCACTGGCACTCGGTGATCCACCAGTCCGGGTGCAGCAGCCCGGCCTGGGGGTCGTTGGTGAACGGGTACTGGTTGTAGAGCCATGAGTACTGCGACGTCAGCGTCATGTCGCGCACGTGCTTGCCGTTGACCGCGACCCGCAGCGGCGCGGTGATCCCTCCGCCCTGCGGCGCGTCCGGGATGCTGTACCGCACGGTGATCCCGTTCGCCGCGCTGGGCAGGACGAACTCCACGTACTCGCCGGGGGTGAGCCGGACCGCCCGGCGGCCGGAAGCCTCCGCGGGCAGCGTGTAGGCGGACCGGTCGGGTCCGATGATGTCGCCGTTGGTGCAGGCGTTCTCCGCCTCCTGCTCGACGAAGTCGACGTCCGCGCCGCGTCCGGCGACCAGCGCCGGATCGAGGGCGGCCCGGGTGACCACCGGCGCCGCGCCGGGGGACGTGGGTGGGCCGGCGGCGGCCACGGTGGGGCCGACGACCAGCATGGTGAGGCCGGTCGCGAGCGCGACTGTGGCGGCGGCCGGCCGGCCTGGGCGCCCCCGCGCCGGCATGATGGTCCGAAACATCGGTGACCCTCCTCAGTGGGTGGTGGTGGGAGGTCCGTCCGGCGCCCCCGACGCCCGACATTGATCGTCATGATGCCAGCACCGAACACCGCGTTGCAAGACAACAATCGAACAGCGAAAAGAAGCGACAATGAGACCGCAAGAAATGGACGGTTGTCGAGTTGAGGTGTCGTGCGTCGCCTACCCCCAGCCTGCTGACGGCCGGCGTAGGCTGAGCCGCGTGGATCAAGAAGACCGGATCGCCCTATTCCTCGACTATGAGAACCTCGCGTTGGGCGCGCGCGACAACCGTGGCGGCGCGGCGTTCGACTTCCGTCCCATCGCCGACGCGCTGGCCGAACGGGGGCGGGTGGTGGTGCGCCGGGCGTACGCCGACTGGTCCTACTTCGACGAAGACCGCCGGATGCTCACCCGGTCACACGTCGAGCTGATCGAGATCCCGCAGCGGATGGGCGCGTCCCGCAAGAACGCCGCCGACATCAAGATGGCCGTGGACGCGATCGAGCTGGCCTTCGAGCGCGACTACATCTCCACGTTCGTCATCTGCAGTGGCGACAGCGACTTCACTCCACTCGTCCACAAGCTTCGCGAGCTGAACAAGCGGGTCATCGGTGTCGGGGTCGAGGGGTCGACGTCGGCGCTGCTCCCGCCGGCGTGCGACGAGTTCCTCTACTACGACCGGCTGGAGGGTGTGGACATCCCGCCGACCCGCAGCCAGCGCGGCCGTCCGACCCGGCAGGCCGGCCCGGACCAGCGCCCGCCCGAGCCGGAGCCCGAGGTGGACCGTCGACCGGCGGGCGAGGAGCCCGGACGGGACGTGGACACACTGGCCGTGCTGGTTGCCCAGACGGTGGCCGGGCTGCAGGGCAGCGCCAACGGCGAGGTCACCGCCTCGCGCCTCAAGCGCACCCTGCTGCGCAAGGATCCGACGTTCAGCGAGTCCGACTACGGTTTCCGCACCTTCGGCGAACTGCTGCGGCATCTCGCCCAGCACAACGTGATCGAGCTGGCCGAAGGCCCCGCGAAGGGTGACCCCGAGGTCTCGCTGCCCGAGCACGGCGACCGGGAGGTGGCGTTCGGCCTACTCCGCGGCGTGGTGGCGGAGCTCGGCAGCGGTGGCAACCCGGTGGCGCTGTCCGGCTTGAAGAACCAGCTGCGCCGGGCCCGGCCCGACTTCAGCGAGAAGAAGCTCGGCTACCGCAGCTTCCTTCAGTTCTGCAAGGCCGCCGCCACGGGTGGAGCAGTCGACCTCCGGTGGAGCCCCGAAGCCGACGACTACCTGCTCACCGCGCAGGGGTGACCCGCTCGTCATCGGGAACGCGATCCTCTTGCTCAACAGAGCGGGTACGCCGGCTCTCTGAGCCGCCGCTCAGCAGGGGAAGGGTCGCCGTTGCGGTACCAACCATCAACACTAGACCCGATTTGCGCCTGAATTGCGGCTCTTACCCCGTTATAGCCCTACCTGCGCCGTACCCTCGGCGCAGAAATTGCTATACGGTCGGCGAATGAAGGTCGAGGAGCATTGGTGGAACGGAGACACGACTCCGCGCGGGCGCCGGGACGTGTATATCCGTACTGATGGGCAAGGTTGGGAGGTCCGCGCCCAGATCGGTGGGGCGTCGGGTCGTGAGCGGGTGCAGCAGTGCCCCAGCCGGGCCTCGGCGGCCATTCTCGCCGACGCCTGGCGCGGCACCCACCCTTCCTGGCGCGAGCTGAAGCAGCGCTGATCCGGCACCGGGCCGGGCCGGCAACGCTCCTGGGCTCCAGCCCGGCGCGGCCGCCGACCGGCCCGGCGCTCGGTTCTCACCCGCCGAAAGGCAGCCCCTGCTCGCCGCGTCGCCGCGATCGGTGGCAGCTCAGCAGGGCGGTGCTCGGTGTGTCGAGTTGCTCAGCTGCCAACGATCAAGAAAGCGGGACCGGGAGTACGACGCCCTCGGTTGCCGACCGGTGCGCCAACTCGATCAGCTCGACCGTGGCCACCGAGTCACGGGGGTCCACCGGCATTGGCGCGCCGTCACGCAGTGCCGTCGCCACCTGCTCGTAGAAGCTCTGGTACGCGCCGGGCTCAGTCGGCACCGGCCGCAGCTCACCGTCGACGCCGAGCATGCCGTACCGCTCCGGCGGGACCTCGCCCCAGCCCGGCTGGCCCGGACGGCCGCCGTCGTGCAGCGCCGCCTCCTGCACGTCCAGGCCGAAGCTCGTGTACGCCGCCCGGTCGCCCAGCACCCGCAGTCGTGGCCCGAGCTGCCCGGTCACCGCGCTCATCCACAGGTGCGAGTGGACCCCGTTGGCGTGCGTCAACGCCACGAACGCGTCGTCGTCGACCAGGGCGTCCTGCCGACGGCGGTCCACCTCCGCGTAGACGCGGTCGACCGGCCCGAACAGCTGCACCGCCTGGTCGATGAGGTGCGCGCCCAGGTCGTAGAGGGCACCGCCGGCCTCACCGGGCCGGTCGCTCTCCCGCCAACCCGCCTTGATCTGTGGCCGCCAGCGCTCGAAACGGGACTCGAAGCGGGTCACCCGGCCCAGCTCGCCGCCCTCGACGAGCCGACGGACGGTACGGAAGTCACCATCCCAGCGCCGGTTCTGGAACACCGTCAGCGGCACCTCACGCTCGGTCGCCTCGTCGATCAGCGCGCGGCCCTCCGCCGCTGTCGCGGCCAGCGGCTTGTCGACGACGACCGGCAGCCCGGCGGCCAGCGCCGCCCGGGCCATCGGCACGTGCTGCCGGTTCGGCGTCGCCACCACGACCAGGTCCAACGCGTCCGGCGTACGCCACAACTCGTCGGCGTCGGCGACCAGGCGGGCGTCCGGGAAGTGCTGTCGCGCCTGCTCGCGCCGCTGCGGATCACGGGTCACGATGGCGTCGAGCCGCAGCCCGGGGGTCGCGGCGATCAGCGGTGCGTGGAACACCCGGCCCGCCAACCCGTACCCCAGCAGACCGACCCGCAGCGCCTCCGCCATGCCGTACCCCTGTCTCCCCGGTCCGCGCCCTGAGTGACGGCGGTACCGCTGAGGGGAATCTACGCCCCGGGCGGTCGTGCCCGATCTCGGCCCGGCGCTGGTCAGCTCGCCAGGTCGGCCCGCAGGTAGGTGAGCACCGCGAGCACCCGACGGTTGGTGTCGTCGCTGGGCGGCAGGTCGAGCTTCAGCAGGATGTTGCCGACGTGCTTGCCGACCGCCGCCTCGGTGACGTGCAGCCGGCCGGCGATCGAGGCGTTGGACCGGCCCTCCGCCAGCAGCGCCAGCACCTCGCGTTCCCGGGCCGAGAGTTTGGCCAGCGGGTCGCGCGGGCGGTGCAGCAGTTGCCGCACCACGTCCGGGTCGATGGCGGTGCCGCCGGCGGTGACCCGGCGCAGTGTGTCGACGAACTCGGTGACCTCGGCCACCCGGTCCTTGAGCAGGTAGCCCACCCGCTGGCCGTCGCCGCTGTCCAGCAGCGCCGCCGCGTACCCGGTCTGCACGTACTGGCTGAGCACGACGACCGGCAGGTGGGGCCGCTCGGCGCGCAATGCGACGGCCGCGCGCAGCCCGTCGTCGCGGCGGCCCGGCGGCATGCGGATGTCGGTCAGCACCAGGTCCGGTTGGTGTTCGCGGGCCGCGTCCAGCAACTCGGGCGCGGAGCCGACGGCGGCGCACACCATGAACTCGAAGCGGGTCAGCAGCGCGACCAGGCCCTCGCGCAGCAGCACCTCGTCCTCCGCGAGCACCACCCGGGTCAGCGACGGCACGGCAGCTCCACCCGGACCAGGGTAGGCCCGCCGGGCGGGCTGGCGAGCAACAGCCGGCCGTCCGCGGCGGCGACCCGGTCGGCGAGGCCGGTCAGACCGGTGCCCCGGCCCGGGTCGGCGCCGCCGTGGCCGTCGTCGGACACCTCGACGACGAGGTCCGCGCCGGCCCGGGTGAGGCGCACCTCGGCGCGGGTCGCCCTGGCGTGCCGGGCGACGTTGCCCAGAGCCTCGGACACCACGAAGTAGGCGGTGGTTTCGACGATCTCCGGCAACTCGCCGTCGGGATCGGCGTGCACGATGACCGGGATGGTGGCCGCGTCGGCCAGCTCGCGTACCGCGCCGGCCAGGCCGAGGTCGGTGAGACTCTGCGGCCGGATGCCGTGCACCAACTGCCGCAACATCACCATCAGACCCCGGGCCTGGTCGTGCGCGACGGCGAGGGGCCGGGCGGCGGGGGAGTCCTCGGGTACGTCCAGCCGGGCCAGGCCCAACTGAAGGGTGAGGCTGGTCAGCCGGGGTTGCGCGCCGTCGTGCAGGTCCCGCTCGATCCGGCGCCGTTCGGCCTCGTACGCGCCGACCAGTCGGCTCCGGGACCGGGCGACCTCGCGCAGCGCCGCCGCCTCCACCGGTCGGGCCAACACCCACCGGGCCACGGCGGCCTGGATGGCGGCGAGGAGCCCGGCCGCGTACCCGAGCACCGGGAGAAGCAGCACACCCACGACGGCGTACGGGATGGCCTCACCGGTGGAGTCCACCGTGCCCCAGAGCACGACGACCTCGTCGGCGTCGCCGGCCAGCCAGGGGCTGGCGATCAGCCCGAGATCGAGCAGCACCAGAAGCAGGAAGATCCAGTACGCGACCGGCGCGAACCCGCCCAGCCAGAACAGGTACGCCACCTCCCGCCAGGTGGCGGCCATGCGGTAGCGGGCGGCCAGGCCGGGCCATGGCGACGCGGGCAGCGGACGCCCGTCCACGAGCCTGAGCCGCCAACGCTCGACGGCGGCCACCGGGAAGCTCACGAGCGGGGCCAGCGCCAACAGGATGAGGCTGCCGGCTGCCAGGAACAGCATCAGGCTGATGGTCGGCGGTCGGCTGTGTAGCCGAACCGCGTTGACGGCGGCCAGCATGGGTGCGCCGATGACGAGCAGCCCGACGGCGAGCATGCCGGCGATCGGCACGGTGCTGATCAGATAGGCCACTGCACGCCAGGGCCAGGCGGAGATCAGCCAGTCGCGGCGGCGCAGCGCCTCGGCCAGGTGACGAGGGTGTTCCGGGGTCATGCCGAAAGACGCTAATCGGGGCAGCCGGGCCGCCCCAGCCGTCCAGAACCACTTCCGGGGTATGCCCAGCCCTACCGTGACCGTCCGGACGTTGGCGCTGATGGGGTGGAAATGGGTGTGGTGCGGCCGGAAACGGGAAGAACGCGCCGTCGCGCGGCCTGCGTGACCTGTGCTGGCGGCGGCTGGAGAGACATGGGTGTCAGAACCTTCGTGGTGGTCGGCGGGACCAGCGGGCTCGGCCTCGCGGTGGCCCGGCTGCTGGTCAACGAGCACCAGGTCGTGGTGTTCGGCAATGTGTCGGCCGAGGTTGCCGCAGCGACCGACGAGCTGGGTTGCGACGGGGTGCTCTGCGACATCTCTTCGTACGAGCAGGTCCGCGACGGGTTCGCCGAGGTGGTGGAGCGCTACGGCACGATCGACGGGGTGGCGGCCTGCGCGTCGATGTGGGCCGGCGGCGACCTGACGGACCTGCCGGTGGAGCACATCCGCCGGGCCGTGGAGATCAACGTTCTGGGCATCACGTACCTGCTGCGGGAGGCGGTGGAGCACCTGCACCGGCAGGGCCACGGGAACGTCGTGTACATCGGCGCGATGGCGCTGACGGCCCCCCGGCCCGGCATCCCCGTCTACCGGGCCACCAAGAGCTACGGCAACAGCCTGGTCGATTCGCTGGCCGAGGCCCAGCACAGCAACCGGGTCAAGGTGATGCAGCTCCATCCCGGGCCGATGCCGACACGCCTGCAGGAACGGGTCGGTGCCGAGTTCCTGGACGAGGTGTACGCCATGCCCGAACAGGTCGCCACCGAGGTCGTCCGGTTGCTGTTGCTCGAACCTGACGATCTCTACGTCTCCGGCGAGCGCGTGCTGCGCGCGGACGGGCGGTGGTGACGGCCGCAGCCGGACCCGACGACCGTCCGGCCTCGGCGTGGGCGCCGCTGCGGACCGCGGTCTACCGAAACCTGTGGCTGGCCCTGCTCGCCGCCAACATCGGGACCTGGATGCAGACGGTCGGCGCCCAGTGGCTGCTGATCCACCAATCCAACGCCTCCACCCTGGTCGCCCTGGTCCAGACCGCCAGCCTGCTGCCGGTGCTGCTGCTGGCGTTGCCCGCCGGGGTGCTGGCCGACAGCTTCGACCGTCGGCACCTGCTGATCGCCGTGCAGCTGTTCCTGGTGGCGGTGGCGGTGGCGTTGACACTGCTCACCCTGACCAACCGGATGCCCCCGGCGCTGCTGCTCACCCTCACCTTCGCGTTCGGGGTCGGGCAGGCGCTCACCCTGCCGGCCTGGGCGGCGGTGATCCCGGAGCTGGTGCCACAGGGTCAGCTGCGGTCGGCGTCCGCGCTCGGTTCGATCAGCGTCAACGTGGCGCGGGCGGTCGGGCCCGCGGTGGCCGGCGTGCTGATCGCCCGCACCGGCGTCGCCCCGGTGTTCGGCCTCAACGCCGTCGCTTTCCTGATCTTCGCGTACGCGTTGTGGCGCTGGCGGCCCGGCAATGCCCGCGCGGTCGAGGTGCCCGAGCGGTTCACCGCCGCGCTGCGCGCCGGTAGCCGCTACGTACGCCACTCGCCGATCGTGCGCCGGCTGTTGCGCCGTGCGCTGGTCTTCGTGGTCCCGGCCAGCGCGCTGTGGGCGTTGTTGCCGTTGGTGGCCAGCCGGCGGCTGGGGCTGGGCTCCGGCGGGTACGGGCTGCTGCTGGCCGCCCTCGGGGTGGGCGCCATCGTGGGTGGTGTGCTGCTGGCCGTGATCCGCACCCGCCTGTCGGCCAACCAGCTCCTGCTGATCGCCGGGGTGTTGTTCACCGTGGCGCTGGCCGTGGTCGGCACCGTACGGGTGGTGCCGCTGGTGCTCATCGCCCTGCTCCCCGCCGGGATGGCCTGGGTGACGGTGCTGGCCAACGTCAACGCCGAGATGCAGCTCTTCCTGCCCAGCTGGGTGCGGGCCCGGGGCCTGGCCGTCTATCAGGTGTGTTTCGCCGGCGGGCAGGCGGTCGGCGCGCTCCTGTGGGGGTTGGTGGCCGACACGGCCGGGCTGTTCGTCGCCTACCTCGCGGCGGCGGCGCTGATGCTGGTCGGCACCGTGACGAGTCGGATCTGGCCCCTGCCGGACCTGCGGTCGGTGAACCGCGAACCGGCGGCCTACTGGCCGCAACTGCACCTGGTGCACGAGCCGGACCCGGGGGTGGGGCCGGTGCTGGTGACGGTGCAGTACACCGTCCGCCCGGAGCGGACCCAGCCGTTCCTGGCGGCGATGGACCAGGTGCGCGGCGCCCGGCAGCGGACCGGCGCGATGCGCTGGGGGTTGTTCCGACCGGCCGAGACGACGGACCGGTTCGTCGAGGTGTACATGGTGCCGTCCTGGGGCGAGCACCTACGCCAGCACGGTGGCCGGTTGACGGGCGAGGACCGCGAGGCCGAGGAACGGGCCCGGGAGCTGACCGATGGCGAACCGGAGGTGCGGCACCTGATGCCCGCCGCCGCCGGCCCGGCGCTGTCCGACGACCGCGAAGCCCTCTGATCTCCGGGCGGCCCGCTGTGTACGCGCGGCGTACGGCGTACGCCCGCGTTGTTAGGATGGCCGCACCATGGCGAGTGAGCGCAAGGCGACCGCGGACCCGGCCCGCAGCCTGGCCATCCTCTGGCGCACCCGGGAGCCGACCAGCCGCAGCGCCGGGCCCGGGCTCAGTGTCGACCGGATCGTCCGGGCCGCGATCGAGATCGCCGACGCCGAGGGCCTCGACGCGTTGACCATGCGTCGGGTCGGTGAGGCGCTGGGTGTCGGCACCATGTCGGTCTACACCTACGTGCCGGGCAAGGCCGAACTCGTCAACGTCATGGTCGACACCGCGTACGGCGAGATGCCGCGCCCCGCCGTCGAGGGAGACTGGCGGGCCCGGCTGGAGCGGATCGCCCGCGACAACCTGGCGCTCTACCAGCGGCATCCCTGGATGCTGCGGGCCGAGACGACCCGACCGGTGCTCGGCCCGCACCTGGTGGCCAAGTACGACCACGAGCTCGGCGCGGTCGACGGCATCGGGCTCACCGACGTCGAGATGGACGCGGTGCTCACGCTCGTCCTCGGCCACGTGAAGAGCGCGGCGCGGGCCGCCTCCGAGGTGGTCGACCTGGAGCGCGAGACCGGCATGACCGACGGCCAGTGGTGGCAGTCGCACGCGCCCTGGCTGGCGACGTTCATGACGGCCGACAGCTACCCGACCGCCTCGCGGGTCGGCACCGCCGCCGGCCAGCAGCACGGTGCCGCGTACGGCCCGGAGTACGCCTTCGAGTTCGGCCTGCAACGCGTCCTCGACGGGATCTCGGTGGTTGTCGTCGAGCGGGCGTCCAGCGGGTAGCCGAACCGGTCAGGGCCCCGCGTCACCAGGGGCTCGCCCATCCCGGTCCTGCCATTGCCAGGAAAACCAGGAACCCGGCTGTCGCCCGTTCCCTGGGTGACAGTGTCTGGCGTAGGCGTGATCGAGAGATGGGACAGCCATGACTGAGCGAATCATGAACCCGTTCGGTTTCGCCTCGACCGCCTCCGTCGGCTGCGGCAGCTGAACGCCGGGAAGGGTGGCGATGGTGAGCTGGCTCTCCGGGCGGCTGCTGCAACGACGGGAGAACCCCCGCCGAGCGTCGTTCCTGGAGCTCTTCGTCGACCTGGCCTTCATCTTCGCGCTGACCCGGCTGTCCCAGGCGCTGCTCGACGACCCCAGCCTCAACGGCGGTTTCCAGGTGCTGCTGATGCTCTGGGTGATGTTCGGTGGCCTGCTGATGGCCGCGGCCGTGCCCACCGCGTTCGCCGAACACGCCATGGTGTTCGCCCTCGCCTACGTGGCCATCCACCTGGGCAGGGCGGCGCTGCTGGTCCCCGCCCTGCGGGGGCACCCGCTGCAACTGCGCACCGTGCGGGTGGCGGTCTGGTTCGCGATCTCCGGCGCGCCCTGCTCGGCCAGATGTCGCTGCTGGTGGCGCTGAGTGGGCAGGTGCTGTGGCACCACGGCCGAGGAGAACGCCGTGAGGCGCTGCCGCGGGGATTGGGCGCGGCGGTGGTCGCGGCCTTCGCGGTCGGCCTGGGCGGCGCGTTCTCCGCCAACCTCGTCTATCAGAGCGGGCACCTGCTTGGGGGCTACCGCGGTGACGGTGGGCCGCCGCTGGCGTACCAGTGGTCGATCCTGGCGTTCTTTCTGCACGTGACCGCGGGGGTGGTGCTCTGCGGCGCGTTGACCCTCCTGTCGCGGCGACGTCGGTGGCGCGTGGCGGCGGCTATCACCGCCCGCGACTTCCCGGCGGTGACGCCCGAGAACGCTGGGCGGCTGCGGCGGGTGACGAAAGCCGTCGCCCGGGCGCGGTTCGCCGAGTGGCTGGGACTGCTCGCCGTCACGTACGCGGCGCTCGCGGCGCTCGGCCTGGCCACAAGCCTGCTGAGGCTGTTCGAGCTGGCACCGGATGAGCTGCCGTGGCGGCTTCTCGGGCTTCCGGCCAGGGCCGTCGGGATGGGGCTCGCGGCGGGCAGTTACCTCATCTCCGCGGTGGTCCTGGCCCTGCTCCTGGGTGGAGTGTTCGCCTACCGCACGGCGTGGTTCCGCCGGCACGTCGGCATTCTGTGGGACCTGGGCACCTTCTGGCCCCGGGCCGCACACCCGTTCGCACCCCCGAGCTATGCCGACCGCGCGGTGCCGGAACTGGCCGACCGGATCACCCATCTGACCGAGCGACACCGCGGGGTGCTGCTCTGTGGGCACAGCCACGGCTCGGTGCTGCTGGCCCTCGCGGTGCTGCGGCTGCCCCCGCGGGTACGCCAGCGCGTCGCGCTGCTCACCTACGGGTCGCCGCTGGACCGCCTGTACGCCCGGCTCTTTCCGGCCCAACTCAACGAGAACGTGCTGCGCGAGGTGGGGGAGCGGGTCGAGTGGCGGTGGCTCAACCTGTGGCGGGAAACCGACCCTGTCGGTGGTTGGATCTTCGCCGCGCACCGGCCCGGTGATCCGCCCCCGGATCCTGCCGATCCGGCTGGCCGGGTCGACCGGCGGTTGCGGGACCCACGGGACCTGCTGCCTGTGCCGGGGGAGCGCCGTCCGCCGCCGCTGCGGGGGCACCATCCGGGCGAGTCCGACCCCGAGTTCCGGGCGGCGGTGAGTGAGCTCGTTGGACGCCTGCGTGGTTCTGACTGAGCGCCCCGGCTCTCCGGCCGACGGGTGGGGACGGCACCGGTCAACGCGCCTCGGGCGACCGGTCGCTCTCCGCCACCGTCGCTCGGACCTTACGCAGGGTGGCGTCGGGCGCGCGGATAGCGGCACGCCACCGGTCCAGCGTCCGGGTGAGCACCCCGACCACGAACTGCAACTGGTTGACCTGCTCGCGGAGCAAGCCCAGCTCGGATCGTGCGTTCAGCGCCTCGCCCTCCAGCTGGGTGATCCGGGTCTGCAATGGCTGCACCAGGGTGAGGGCGGCCTCGGTGAGGGTGTCTGCGGCGTCGGCCTTGAACTTGCCCCGCTGCGACACCACGGTGGCGATCGCGGCCAGGCCGGTGCCTCCGCCGAGGATGCCGAGCACGCTGAGCGCCACCTGCACCCAGGGCGGTGCGGCGGGCGTCGGGGAGGTATTCACGTGACACTTCCCTGTAGCTGTTCGTAGCTCACGCATTCGCAGGCCCGGGCCAGGCGGTGCAGGTCGACGGCGATCTCCCCGGCCCGCCAGAGCGATCCGACCGTCACCGCGACGACGAATGACGCCGTGGCGAAGGATTGTCGGCCCGACATGGCCATGAGGGCCACCGCGTACATGCCGGTGATCGTGCCGAGCACCAGGACCGACGCGAGTTCGACGCCGAGCCCGGTGGAGAGACGGCCGGGCCACAGGATGCCCAGCAGCCCGCCCACGCCCACCGCGATCAGACCCACCTCCCAGGCGATCTGGATGGGCACGGGCATGGCCGTCTGGACGGTGGTCGGCCGGACATCGAGGGTCGCCATCAGAATGCCGCAGACGGGTGCCGCAGCCAGGACTGCCACCTCGTACGGCTGGCGCTGGGATCGGAAACGCAGGTGCCCCACGGTGACTCCTTGGTCGAGGACCGTCATCCAGCAGCGGCCGGTGGGCCGGTGCCGTTCGGTGGGTTGCGACCGTGGTGCGGCGGTCCGTGTGGCGAAGCCCGATGGTGCGTTGCGGGATGGTGGGTCGTTGGTCGAGGAGGTGAAGCGACTCGCCGTCGTTGGCTGGCCGATATCTGCCTGTGTAGCACCGATGACCGGTTGGCGTCCACCTGGTGTAACGTCGCGTTTCCGCAGGTCAGAGCCATTGCTGGACGATCGGCGTGCGGTGGGTGGGACGGAGAGCGGCGACCCGGCAGCACCGTGACCGCCCCGTGACACTAAGTGTCTTGTATCTTACCCACGGTGACACTGGTGCGACCGGGTCGCCGATCGATCAACGGGCGAGCAGGGCGCGCACCGCCCGGACCACCTCGGCCGGTGACTCCTCGGCCATGAAGTGCCCGCAGGTGACCGTCTGGTGCGTCAGGTCCGGCGCCCACGACCGCCACAGCCCGGCCGCGTCGTAGCCGAGCGCCGCGCCCCAGTCCTGCTGGAGCACGGTCACCGGCATCGTCAGCTGGCGACCGGCCGCCCGGTCTGCGGTGTCGTGGGCGACGTCGATCCCGGCCGACGCCCGATAGTCGGCGATGATCGAGGTGACCGCGTTCCGGGACGTGCGCAGGTACGCGGCCCGCACGTCCGCCGGCAGCGCCTCCGGATCGCGGGTCCACACGTCCAGGAAATGGCCGAAGAAGGCGTCCGGGCTGCCGCCGATCAGCACTTCGGGCAGGCCGGGCGGCTGCGCCATCAGGTACAGGTGAAAGGCGACCGCGGCGGTGGTGCCGTGCAGCACGTCCCACATGTCCAGGGTCGGCAGCACGTCGAGCAGGGCGAGCTGGGTGATCGCCGCCGGATGGTCGAGACCGGCGCGGAACGCCACCAGGGCGCCCCGGTCGTGTCCGGCGAGGGCGAACCGTTCGTGGCCGAGCGCGCCGGCCAGCGCCACGATGTCGGCGGCCATGGTGCGCTTGGCGTACCCGTTGCCGTCGGTGTCGAGGGGCTTGTCGCTGTCGCCGTAGCCGCGAAGGTCGGGGCAGATGACGGTGTGGTCGGCGGCCAGGTCGGCCGCGACGTGCCGCCACATGAGATGGGTCTGCGGAAAGCCGTGCAGCAGCACGATCGCCGGCCCGGAACCGCCCACGGCGGCGTTGAGCGTGACACCGTCGGCGACGGTGACGCGCCGGTAGTCGAATCCGTTGATCCTGGGGTCCACGGGGAACCTTCCTGGTGAGCAGTGCCGGCTGGGGCGGTGGCCCTTCGCCGTCGTACGTCGTCGAGCCTGCCCGGCGGTGATCAGCGGACGGTCAGCGTCGAATGAGTGCGGGCCGGCCGAGCGCCTAGATTGGTGCCATGACCAGGCAGCCGACGGCACCTGTCGCGGTGGCGTTCGGCGTGCTCGGGCCGGTGACCGCGGCGACCGAGCGTGGCCCGGTCGCGCTCAGGGGGCACCGGCAGCGCCTGGTGCTGGCCCGGTTGTTGATCGCCCACGGTCGGGTGGTGCCGGTGGATCGTCTCGTCGACGACCTGTGGGAGGTCGCGCCGGGCGGCGCGGTGGGCGCGATCCGGACCTTCGTCGCCGACCTGCGCCGGGCCCTGGAACCTGATCGACCGCCCCGGCAGCCGCCCCGGATCCTGGTCACCGAGCCACCCGGGTACGTGCTGCGGGTCGCCCCGGCCGCGGTGGACGCCGGTCAGTTCGAGGCGGCCGTCGGCGAAACGAGCCGGCTGTTGGCGGCGGGACGCCCAGCGCCGGCCCTGGACGCGCTGGACGCGGCACTCGGGCTCTGGCGTGGGCCCGCGTACGCCGACTGCGCGAACGAGGCCTGGGCGGTCGCGGAGATCAACCGACTGGACGAGCTGCGGATGCTCGCGGTCGAGCGGCGGGCGGAGGCGCTGCTGGCGTTGGGCCGGCCGGACGAGGCCGCGGCCGACCTGCCGGCCCACCTGGCCAGCTATCCGCTGCGCGAGGACGCCTGGCGGCTGCTCGCGGTGGCCCGGTACCGCGCCGGCCGGCAGGGCGACGCGCTGGCCGCGTTGCGCGAGGCCCGGGACGTCCTGGTAACCGAGTTGGGCGTGGACCCGGGGCCCGAGCTGCGGCGGTTGGAGGCCGACATCCTGGCCCAGGCGCCGCACCTCACCCCGCCGCTCGAAGGCACCGCCGCGCCCAGCCCTGCGGGATTGGTGCGACCCCTCGAGTCGGGCCCGGAGCGGCGTTCTACGGCCCGGCCCGATCCGGCGCGGGAGCGTCCGTTCGTCGGCCGCGATGCGGAACTGGACCGGCTGCGGTGGGCCGCCGAGGCCGCCTCTCAACGCCGCCAGCCCACCCTCGCGCTGCTCAGCGGTGACCCGGGCGCCGGGAAGACCGCGCTGGCCGAGACGTTGACCCAGTGGCTCGCCGCCGAGGGCTGGACCACGGCGTGGGGACGCAGCCCGGAGTACGAGGGCGCGCCGGCTGCCTGGCCGTGGAGTCAGGTCACCGACGCGCTCACCGGGCCGGCCGACGTCGTCGAGGCCGTCGGGCCGGCTGACGGCTCGGGTGACCCCGCCGTCACACGGTTCCGCCGGCACCGTGCCGTGGCGTCGCTGGTCTCGGCGGTCGCCGACCGGGGGCCGGTGCTCCTGGTCCTCGACGACCTGCACCGCGCCGACGGTGACACCCTGGACCTGCTGACCGCCCTGCTCACCGGCCCGCAGCCGGCCACCGGGCCGGTGCTGATCCTCGGCACCTACCGGGCCACCGAGATCAGCTCGGAGCTGACCGCCGCCCTGGCCCGCGCCGCCGGGCTGGAGCCGGTCCGGGAGTATCTCGCCGGCCTGTCCGCGTCCGCGACGGGCGAGTTGGCCCGCGCCGTCGTCGGGGCGCCGCTGGACCGGGACACCGCCCAGTTGATCCACCACCGCAGCGGCGGCAACCCGTTCTTCGTCCGCGAGCTGGCCCAGTTGTACGCGGGCGAGGGAGAGGCGGCACTGGCCGCGGTGCCGCCCGGGGTGCGTGACGTGATCCGGCACCGGTTGGCGCAGTTGTCCGCGCCGACCCGTACCGTGCTGCGGCAGGCAGCCGTGCTCGGCCGGGACCTCGACCCGGAGGTGCTCAGCACGCTGGCCGGTGACCCGTCGGTGGTGCTGGACGCCGTGGACCGCGCCCTGCAGGCCGGCTTCCTCACCGAGCGGGAGACCGACGGGCGGCTGCGCTTCACCCACATCCTGGTCCGCGACACGCTCTACGCCGACCTGTCCGCGCCGCGCCGCGCCGCCTGGCACGCGGCCGTCGCCGAGGTGCTGCGACAACGGGATCCCATCGAACCCGCTGCCCTCGCGCACCACCTGCTCCGCGCAGGTGGACCGGTCGCTGCCGGTCGCGCTGCGGCGTACGCCCGCACAGCCGCAGATCAGGCCGAACGGGGTGGTAACCCGCACGAGGCGGCCCGCCTGTGGGGGCAGGCGATCGACGCGTACGACCGCGCCGAGGGGGTCGAGCAGCGCGAGCGGTTGACCGCGTTGCTCGGCCTGGGGCGTGCGCTGGCCGTGACGGGCCGGCTGGCTGAGGCGCGGCGGCGGCGAGCCGAGGCGATCGGCGCCGCCGAGTCCGCCGGCGACCCCCGGCTGATCGAGGAGGTGCTGGCCGGCTTCGACGTGCCGGCCATCTGGACGCGCAACGACGACGACCTGCTCTCCGAGCGGATCGTTCGAGCCGCCGAGCATGCCCTGACCGCTCTCGGCTCGACCGGCTCCGCGCAGCGCAGCCGGCTGCTGAGCACCCTCGCGCTGGAGCTGCGCGGCACCACCACCGACCGTGGCCGCCGTGCGGCGGACGAGGCCGAGACGATCGCCCGGACCATCGGCGACCCGGGGCTGCTGGCCTTCGCGCTCAACGCCCGCTTCATGCACGCCTTCCACCACGTCGGTCTGGCCGCTGCACGGGCCCGGATCGGCGCCGAACTGGTCGACCTGGCCGCCCGGCACCAGTTGGTGACCTTCGAGGTGCTCGGCCACCTCGTCCTGGTGCAGGCACACTGCGCGCTGGCCGACCGGCCCGGCGCCGATGCGCACGCCCGCGCCGCCGACCGCCTCGCCGAACGGTACGAGCTGCCGCTGGTCGGCGTCTTCACCCGGTGGTACGCCGCACTGCGCCTGGCGCTGGACGGCGAGTCGGCCGGGGCGGCGGACGCGTACCGGACGGCTGCCGACCGGCTGACCGCCGACAGCATGCCGGGCCTGACCCGCGGGCTGCTCCCGCTCGCCCTGCTCGGTCTGCGCCTGGCCGAGGCCGTCGGCGGCGACCAGCCCGGCGGTGCGGACCGGCCGATCCCCGGGCCCGGCGGGGCGGACTGGGCGGCCCTGGACTGGGGTCCGCACGAGCCGTGGGTCCGGCCGCTGCTGCTCCTCGCCGACAACGACCGGGACGCTGCCGCAGCCGCCCTGCGGACTCTTCCGGACGGGCCGCACGATCTGCTGCGGGAGGCGCGGCTCTGCCTCGTCGGCCGGGCGGCGCGCGCCCTCGGCGACCGGGTCACGATGGAACGGGTCTACGCCGGGCTGCTGCCGGCCGCCGATGAACTGGCCGCCGGCAGCGGGGTGCTCACCGTTGGCCCGGTGGCCGGGCACCTCGCCGACCTGGCCGACGCGCTGGGCCGCGACGAGGAAGCGGCCGGGCACCGCCGTGCGGCCCGCGCGGTCACCGCCCGGGCCCGCGCCGCAGCTTCCTCGCCCTGACCGCTGCCCACGGCGACTTGCCGGTTTCTGTCGGAACCGACCGGCGGGTGCGGTCAGATGGGACCACCGGTGTGCATGTCACCGTCGGCGGACGATCGAGGGGGTACGCCGTGGAGGGGCTCGTCCTGATCGTGGTGCTGGGCGTCACCGTCCTGGTCGGCACCACCCTCGGCGGTCGGTACCGGGTCGCCCCGCCGGTCCTGCTCATCGCGTTCGGGGTGCTGCTCGGGCTGACGCCGCCGCTGTCCGACCTGACCCTGGAACCGGACCTGGTGCTGCTGATCTTCCTGCCGGCGATCCTGTATCGGGAGAGCCTCACCATCAGCCTGCGCGAGATCCGGGCCAACCTGCCGGTGATCGGCCTGCTCGCCGTGGTGTTGGTGGTGCTCACCATGGTCACGGTGTCGTTCACCGCGCAGGCGTTCGGTGTGAACCCCGCCGCCGCCTGGGTGCTCGGCGCGGTCCTCGCGCCGACTGACGCTGCCGCGGTCACCGGCCTCGCCAAACGGCTGCCCCGGAAGCTCCTCACCACCCTGCACGCCGAGAGCTTGATCAACGACGGTACGGCCCTGGTGGTCTTCGCGGTGGCCGTTGGCCTGCTCACCGGGAGTGCGGAGCCGGGCGTGCTGGGCATCGGCGAGGAGTTTGTCGGAGCCAGCGTCGGCGGCGTGCTCGCCGGCCTGCTGGTGGGGGGCGCCGTGGTGCTGATCCGCAAGCGGCTCGACGATCCGCTGCGCGAGGGCGCGCTGAGTGTGCTGACGCCGTTCGGCGCCTTCCTGCTCGCCGACTCGGTGCACGCCAGCGGTGTGCTGGCGGTGGTGGTCGCCGGCCTGGTGCTGGCCTACGCCGGCCCACGGGTGATCCGCGCCCGGTCCCGGGTTCTGGCGTACGCGTTCTGGGACCTGTCCACGTTTCTGATCAACGGCGGGCTGTTCGTTCTGCTCGGTACGCAGATACCCCGGGCGGTGCGGGGCGTCACCAGCACCTCGCCGCAGCGGGCTCTGGTGATCGTGCTGGTGGTCACCCTGGTCGTCATCGCCACTCGGCTGCTCTTCATCTACCTGACCGCGGAATCGGCGAGGCTGCGGCGCCGCCGGATGGTGGACGACGGCGGAGGTCCCTCGATCTGGCGGGTGGGAACGGTCGCCGGCTGGTCTGGCTTCCGGGGGGCCGTGTCGCTCGCCGCCGCCCTGGCCGTCCCGACGGTGACGGTCGCCGGTCGACCGGTGGTCGAACGCGATCTGATCATCTTCGTCACCGCGCTGGTGATCGTTCTGATCATGCTCATCCAGGGCACCACCCTGCCGCTGGTCGTGCGCTGGGCAGGGCTGGTCGGCGACCCGGAACGCAGCGACGAGACCCGGCAGGCCCGGCGGCGGGCCACCGAGGCGGGCCTGGCCGTTCTGCCCCAGGTCGCCGCCGAGATCGGTGCCCAGGAGGAGTCGGTGCGTCGGCTGCGAGCCGAATACCAGAGGCACCTGGAGGACGTCAACGAGAGCAGCGGGTGTACCGGCGAGGAACGCCGCCTGGAACGCCAACTGCGCCTCAGGGTCCTCGCCCACAAACGGCGCGAGGTCACCCGCCTGCGGGACAACCGGGAGATCGACGACCTCGTGCTGCAAGAGCTCCAGGAAGCTCTGGACAACGAGGAGATCCGGCTGCTGGGACGCGGGCCCAACGAATGATCGCCAGCGGCCTTCCTGCCGGCGCGGCTCAGAGCACCTGGGCGAGGAACCGGCGAAGCCGAGGGTGCTCGGCCCGTTCGAAGATCGCCTCGGGCGGCCCAGCCTCCAGCACCACGCCACGGTCCATGAAGGCAACGGTGTCGGCGACCTGCCGGGCGAAGCCCATCTCGTGGGTGACCACCACCATGGTCATGCCTGCCGCGGACAGGTCGGCCATCACCCCGAGGACGCCCTTGACCAGCTCCGGGTCGAGCGCCGAGGTCGCCTCGTCGAAGAGCATCACCTCGGGCCGCAGCGCCAGCGCCCGGGCGATCGCCACCCGCTGCTGCTGACCGCCGGAGAGCTGCGCGGGCCGGGAGTCGGCCTTTCCGGCCAGCCCCACCAGCTCCAGTTGGGCACGGGCGACGGACTCCGCCTCGTCCTCGCCGAGCTTGCGGAGTCGGCGCAGCGCGAGGGTGACGTTGCGCAGCACGCTCATGTGGGGGAAGAGGTTGAACTGCTGGAAGACCATTCCCACCCGCTGCCGCAGCGCGTCCGGGTCGTCGCCCAGCACGCTGCGCCCGTCCAGCAGCACGTCGCCGCGGTCCGGCTCGATCAGCCGGTTGATGGTGCGCAGGAGGGTGGACTTGCCCGACCCGGACGGGCCGATCACGCAGGCCGTCGCACCGCGCGGCACGGTGAGGTCGACGCCGCGCAGCACCCGGTTCGGCCCGAAGGCGAGGTGCACGTCGCGGACGTCGAGGCTGACCGAGGTGGTCGTGCCGGTGGTCGTCATCGGTTCCCTTCCGTCGCGGCGGGCAGCGCCGGCGCGGTGTCGTCGTCGTCCTCGTCGGCCGGTGCGGCGGTGGGCCGACCGTGGCGCAGCCGCCGGTCGATCCAGTTGACGACGTGCGTCAGCGGCACGGTCAGCGCCAGGTAGAAGAGCCCGGCCAGCAGCAGCGCGGACTCGTTGCCGGTGGTGGCCGCGTAGTCCTGCCCGATCCGGAACAGCTCCCGCTGGCTGGCCACCAGGCCGAGGAAGTAGACCAGGCTGGAGTCCTTGATCAGCGCGATGAGCTGGTTCACCCAGGCCGGCAGCACCCGCCGGATGCCCTGCGGAATGATCACCAGCCGCATCGCGTCGGCCCAGGAGAAGCCGAGAGCGCGAGCTCCCTCCAACTGGGCGGCCTCCACCGACTGGATGCCGGAGCGGAAGATCTCCCCGATGTACGCCGCCGCGATGAGCGACAGCGCCAGGATCCCCAGCGGGTAGGGGTCCGGTCCCCAGACCCGCATGCCCAGTGGGGCCAGCCCGACGCCGATCAGCAGGATCGTCGCCGCGGCCGGTAGCCCCCGGAACACGTCGGTGTAGACCCGCGCCGGCCAGCGCAGCCACCGGCTGCGGGAGATGCCGGCGACGGCGAGCAGCAGGCCCAGCACCGAGCCGAGCAGGGCGGCGGAGACCGCCAGGATCAGCGTGTTGGGCAACCCGACGGTCAGCATCTCGGGCAGCGCCTCGCGCATCGCGTCCCAGTCGAAGAAGGTCTCCCACATGGTGCTCAACGGATCCATCGGTCGCCTCTCCTACCGCCCTGCTCGCTCGTCACCGGGTACGTCTCAGGACGCGGTCGACGCGGACGCCGACGGCACAGTCGACGCGGACGCCGACGGCACGGCCACCGTGCCGCTGCCCGGCTTGAAGTCCTCCGGGACCGGCCGGCCCGGGTAGTACTGCGCCTGCAACCGGCTCCAGGTGCCGTCCGCGATGACCTCGTCGAGACCCTTGTTCAGCGCCTCCCGCAGCTTGTCGCTGCCCTTGGCGACGGCGTACGCGGTCGGTGCCGGGCTGAGCTGCTTGGCCGCCACGGTGATCTTGCCCTTGCTGTCGGCGGCCGACTTCTCGCCGATCTCCGCCGGAGCGATCCACGCGTCGGCCGTGCCGGCCTTGAGCTGGTTGATCGCGCCGTTGTAGTCCGGCACCCGCACCGGGTCGAGCTGCTTGCCCGTGGCGTAGTCGTCCTGGACGGTGCCCTGGACCACCACGACCCGCTTGCCGGCGAGCTGGTCGAAGCCGGTGATCGGCGAGCCGGCCGGGACGTCCAGGCCGAAGTAGCCGAAGTCGTAGCCGTTGCCGAAGTCGACGGTCTTCTTCCGCGCCTCCGTGATGGTGATCGAGGAGCTGCCAACGTCGAACTTGCGGTTGTTGACCTGGGAGAGCAGCGCGGAGAAGTCGGTGCCGACGAACTCGACCTTCAGGCCGAGCTTCCCGGCCACCGCGGTCAGCAGGTCGTTGTCGAAGCCGGTGAACGTGCCGTCCTTGAGGTACACGTTCGGCGGTGCGTCGGTCAGCGTGCCGGCGCGCAGCACGCCCGGCTGGGCCAGGCCGTACGGGTTGGCGGTGGTGTCGGACGAGCTGTCCCCGCCGCAGGCGGTGAGCGCGGTGGCGGCCAGGATCGTGGCCGCGCCCAGGGCAGCGGCGCGGGTCAGGGCAGGAAGGAATCGCACGGGTGTCTCCGAAAGGGTTGCGTCTCGGCGCGCACGGGCGTGCGCCGCCGACGGTGCGCCCGATGGGCGTACCGCTGGGGAGGTTTCGGGAAGAGGGGTGCGCTAGTGCGCGGTGCCGCGACGACAGGCGGCGCTGCACATTCGCATCATGTCCACGTGCCGTCGCCGGGTCAGTGCGGGCGAAGGCCAACCGGCGGGGAGTTCCGCGACGTCGGTCGGTGGGGCGGTGCTGAGGATGCGCATGGCTCTCCCGGGTCTGTGCTGACCTGGGTGCCAGGCCACGCTTGCACCGACGTCGTGCCGGTGCCTGGTCTTCACCCGGGGCACCCCACCGCGGAGGAGGGTTGCCGGCCAGCGAGCCGGGGCTTTGCGCTGGCACTCATGACCTGCGCCGAGACTAGCAGCAGAGGTCCGTCGATCGTCCAGTCGATATGACCACGCTCACCGTCCGCGCCCGACGCGCGGCCCGCAGGTCAACCGGCGTGCACGTGCGGGCGGCGCGTCTGGTCGGGCTCCTGGCGGCGCAGGATCTCCCGGGTGACCGAGGCGATCTCGCCCTGCCCGAACGCCAGGTAGCGCAGGACGTTGCGGGTCGGGCCGCCCTCGGTCCACTCGAAGTAGATGTGTGGGCGCCGCCGGCTGCGGTTGCGGATCTCCAGCAGCATGGCGGCCAGCGCGTTCGGCACCGAGGAGCTGGCAAGCCTGAGCACCGGGAAGCGGTCGTGCGCCACGCTGCCGCGCACCAGCAGGCCGGTCTCGAAGTCCGACGGGTCGGTGACCTGCACCTCGACGAAGATGACGTCGCTGTCGTCGGGGAAGTCGTTGTCCGCCACCGTCTGGGCGAGCTTGTCGCGGTACTCGGTGAGGTCGCGCCGCTCCGGCTCGTGCGCGATGAGGCGGATCCGACGCTCGCTCCGCTCGGCGATGAACGCCGTCGCGACCGGGTCGAAGTCGACCCGGTCGACCCGCAGCTCGAAGGCCCGCATCACCCGCGACAGCACCGACACCACGATCATCCCACCGATGAAGCAGGCGGCGATCTTCACACCGTCGGGACGTTGCACCACGTTCGCCGCTGTGGTGTAGACGAACACCACAGCGATGGTCCCGAACGCGACCGTGCGCCCCCGCTGCCCGCGCCGCCGTGCCGCGAGGGTCACCGCTGTCGCCGCCGAGGTGATCAACACCAGAACCCCGGTGGCGTACGCGCCGCCCTGCGCGTCGACGCTGGCCCGGAAGACGACCGTGATCAGGAACGCCACCGTGGTGAACACCAGCACCAGCGGCCGGATGGCCCGCGCCCAGGTCGGCGCCATGCCGTAGCGGGGCAGGTAACGCGGTACGAGATTGAGCAGACCGGCCATCGCCGACGCCCCGGCGAACCAGAGGATCCCGATGGTCGACAGGTCGTACACGGTGCCGAACACCTGGCCGAGGTGCTGGTGCGCCAGGAAGGACAGGGCCCGACCGTTCGCCGGGCCGCCCGGCTGGAACGCCTCGGGCGGGATCAGCACGGTGGTGGTCACGCTGCTGGTGATCAGGAAGACGCTCATGGTGGCGGCGGCGGTGGTGAGCAGCCGACGCGCGCCCCGGATCCGGCCCAGCGGCCGATCCTCCGAGTCCTGACGGTCCCCCCGGATGTGTGGCATCACCGCCACCCCGGTCTCGAAACCGGACAGGCCCAGCGCCAACTTCGGAAACAGCAGCAGGGACAGCGCGACCACCATCAGGGGATCGCCGTGCCCGGTGGTCAGCGTGGTGGTCCAGTCCCCGACCGCGCTCGGATGGGTCACCACCCGCCACAGCGCGTCGGCGATCACCACCGCGTTCAGCGTCAGATAGACCGCGACCAGGACGACGGCGATCCCGATGGCCTCGCCGAATCCCTTGAGGAACACCGCGCCGAGCAGCGCCACGAGCAGCAGCGTGAGCAGGACCTCGTGGCCCTTGAGGCCGCTGGGCCAGAACGGGTTCTCGTCGAGGTGAGCGGTCGCGTCGGCCGCGGACAGCGTGATGGTGATGATGAAGTCGGTGGCCGCGAAGCCGAGCAGCACCAGCACGAGCAGCTTGCCCGGCCAGTAGCTCAGCAGGCGTACCAGCATCGCGATCGAGCCCTCACCGTGCGGGCTCTCCACCGCCACGCGGCGGTAGACCGGCAGCGCGCCCAGCAGCGTCACCAACACCAGCACCAGGGTGGCCACCGGCGACAGCGCCCCGGCGGCCAGCGCCGCGATGCCCGGCTGGTAGCCGAGCGTCGAGAAGTAGTCGACGCCGGTCAGGCACATCACCTTCCACCACGGGTGGTGCCGCTGCTCCCGCGGGCGGACGTGCAGGCCCTGCGGCACGGGTTGCTCCGACCGGTCGTCGAGCAGCCAGCTCCGCAGCCGGTCGGTCCGCCGGCCGGCGCGCCTGTCGACCTCCATCGGCGCTACCCCCGTCGTCCGCCCATGGTCACCGCGAGTATCCGTCGGCGGGCCGGCACCCGTCCGCCGGTGCGCGGAACCCGCCCGCTGTGGGCGTCCGGGCGAGTGGCGCGTCGGGGTTTCGGGCCGGAGGCAGGGGGGAAGCAGCGCCTCCCGGCGCCCACCCCGACCTGCCCCCGTGTGGGCCGGGAGGCCGCCGGACGGGCGGCCCCGGGAAGGGGGGGTGGGTCATGGTCGGCGGCCGTCGGTTTCGCCCGGGTGGTGGTTTCGGCCGCCAACTCGACGAGTCCGAGACAAGGGTTGGCGTGCCGCCACCGACGGAGTCGCCCGCTGCGCCCGCCGGCGGCCTGGTGGACAGCGCGGTCTACATCCGAGGGCACCGTTTCGCCTCACCGTCCGGCCTCGCCGAGACGTACCGCTGCCTGCAGGACCAGGACGGCGCGATGGCCTGGATCGGGTTGTACCGGCCCGACATCGACCAGGTCACCTCGCTGGCCCGGGAGTTCCGGCTGCACGACCTGGCGGTCGAGGACGCGATCAACGCCCACCAGAGGCCCAAGCTGGAACGGTACGGGCACACGCTGTTCGTGGTGCTGCGCGCCGCCCGCTACGACGACCTGCGGGAGGAGGTCGAGTTCTCCGAGCTGCACCTGTTCATCGGGCCGGGCTTCGTGGTCACCGTCCGGCACGGTGAGGCCCCCGACCTGGCCGCGGTGCGACGGCGGATGGAGACCGAGGCGCAGATGCTCGCCCGGGGTCCGGAGGCGGTCCTGTACGCGATCCTCGACGAGGTTGTCGACGGGTACGCGCCGGTGGTGGCCGGGCTGGAGAACGACATCGACGAGATTGAGACCCAGGTGTTCGGCGGTGACCCGAACGCCAGCCGGCGCATCTACGGCCTCAGCCGCGAGGTCATCCAGTTCCAGCGGGCCGCCCGCCCGCTGCTCATCGTGCTCGGCGCGCTGGCCGACGGCGCCGGCAGCGCCAGCACGGACGAGGAACTGCGCCGCTACCTGCGTGACGTGACCGACCACCTGACCCAGGTGGTGGAGCGGGTGGACGGCTTCCGGCACCTGTTGCAGAACATCCTCACCGTCAACGCCACCCTGGTCTCGCAGCAGCAGAACGAGGAGATGCGCAGCCTCACCGCGGCCAGCTACGCGCAGAACGAGGAGCTGAAGAAGGTCTCGTCCTGGGCGGCGATCCTGTTCGCTCCCACGCTCATCGGCACGGTCTACGGGATGAACTTCGTCCACATGCCGGAGTTGAACTGGCGCTTCGGCTACCTGTTCGCGCTGCTGTTGATGCTGCTGGTCTGCGGCACCCTCTACGTGATCTTCAAGCGGCGCGGCTGGCTGTGACCCGCGCGGCCGAGGATCACTCGATGCCGCGCAGGATGTGCCGTTCGTCGTCGAGGTCGTCGTCGCCGGCACCGATCCGGCCGAGCAGGACGGCGGCCGCCCAGATCGTCAGTGGCGTGGCCGCCCCGGTCAGGCCGCCGCCGGTCCGGTCGTCCCGGGTCTGGCTCCGCTCCGCGCGCGGTGGCCTGCGCTGAGCCTGCATAGGCACTGCCCCTTCTCGTCGAAGCCGCCCTCGGCGGCACGAGGTGCGCCCGCGCCACCGCCTGGGTCACCCGCGCTCGGGCAGGTCACCACCGGTACGGCATCCAGGTCGAACCATCCCACGCCAGGCCGCATCACCACCGCTTGTTTTCGGTTTCCCGACTGTCGCATGCCAAACCGGACATTTTCCTCTAGGGTCCGGTCGATGTGGTCGGGTCAGGGCAGCGGGTGGGCGATGGCGCGCGCGTGGTCGGTGAGCGCCGCGCCGACCACGGTCGCGGCCAGCGGCAACACCTCGAGGCAGCGCCGCACCGCGGCGGCCATCAGCGCGTTCGGCACCCGCATGGAGAGCGTGCAGTGCGGCACCCAGCGGCCCGGCTGGTAGTGCTCGGCCAGGGGGATGCCGGCGGCGGCGAGCCGGTCGTACACCATCTGGTGGTGGGTCAGCAGTTCCGGGGTGGGTGCCGGGCCGAGCCAGAGCACCCGCCCGACGAACTGCCCGGCGTGCTGGAAGTCGAGTCGCAGCGGGGCGGCCACGACGGTCCCGCGCAGCGCCTCGGCGACCTGCTCGGGGTTGAAACGGGGCGCCACCGCGAGCGAGACGTGTGGCCGGTGGCGCTGCTCCCACAGCGACCGCATGCTCTGCACGCCCTCGGCCTCCAGCGCGTCCCAGAGCACCCGGATCCGCCGGGTAGCGTCCGGGTCCAGATACAGCTCCAACGCCGCGACCACGTGATCACCGTAGTGGCCGAGGTTTGATCGCCCGTGTCGGCGGTACCTGATCGGAAACCAACCAGGGAGGCGTGCCCGTGGACGTGAGTGACCTGTTGACCGAGACATACGGCCGACTGCCCGATCTCGTCCGGGCGGCGGTCGACGGACTCACCCCGGAGCAACTGCACCGGGCGCCCGGCCCGGGCGCCAACCCGGTCGGCTGGCTGGTCTGGCACCTGACCCGAGTCCAGGACCATCACGTCGCCGACCTGCTCGACGCCGACCAGGTCTGGGTGAGCGGCGACTGGGCGGGTCGGTTCGGGCTCACCGCCGACCCGGACGACACCGGCTACGGCCACTCGCCGGCGCAGGTCGCGGCGGTCCGGCCAGAGAGCGCGCAGGCGCTGATCGACTACTACGAGGCCGTCGCGTCGCGTACCGGATCGTTCCTGACCGGCCTGCGACCGGCGGACCTGGACCGCGTGGTCGACGAGGCGTGGGACCCGCCGGTGACCCTCGGCGTCCGCCTCGTCAGCATCGCCGAGGACGACCAGCAGCACGTGGGCCAGGCCGCCTACGTGCGCGGTCTGATCGAGGTCGACTGACCGGCGGCGTCCGCCGGGCTCACGGCACGATCACGGCCCGGCCCTCCAACGTGCCGTCGCGCATCTGCCGGTACGCGTCGAGGGCGTTGTCGAGCGCGAAGGTGGTGGTCTTCGGCTTGACCAGACCCCGGGCACCCAGCTCCAGCACCTCGACCAGCTCGGGACGGCTGCCCCAGTAGGTGGTCGCGATGCTCACCTCGTACGGCACGGAGAAGAACGAGACCCCCACGGTGCCTCCGCCGATGCCCACGATCGTCAGGTCGCCCACGGTGCGGGCCACCGCCACGCCGAGCGCCAGGGTGGCGTCCACGCCCACGAAGTCGAGCACCACGTCGGCACCCCGGCCCCCGGTGGCCTCCCGGATCTCCTCGGCGGCGGTGGCGCCCGAGGTGACGGTCTGGTCGGCGCCGCACTCCTGCGCCAGCCGCAGCGCCTCGGCGCGGGTGTCCACGGCGATGATGCGGGCGGCCGTGGTGGCCTTGAGGATCTGGATGCCCACATGTCCCAGCCCGCCGACCCCGATCACCACGGCCGTGCTGCCCGGCGGAAGCTTCGGCCAGGACCGCCGGATCGCGTGGTACGGGGTCAGGCCGGCGTCGGTCAGCGGCGCCGCGTCCACCGGATCCAACCCGTCCGGCAACGGCACGATGTGCCGCGCGTCGGGGACCAGCTCGTACTCGGCCATGCCGCCGTCCAGACCGAGCCCACCGCCCCCACTCGGCACCGGGGCGCCAGCCGGGTTCTCGCAGTACGGGTCGACGCCGACGCGGCAGCGGGCGCAGGTGCCGCAGCCCCACGGTCCGAAGACGGCGACGGGCTGGCCGATCGTCAGCCCTGTCACGCCGTCGCCGAGGGCGTGCACCCAGCCGGCGTTCTCGTGGCCCAGGGTGAACGGCGGGTTCCAGGGCATGGTGCCCGGCTCGAACTCGTCCATCAGGTGCAGGTCGGAGTGGCAGGCGCCGGCACCGCCGATCCGAACCACCACCTGTCCCGGCCCGGGCGTCGGATCCGGAACCTCGACCAACTCCGGTTCCGACTTCCACTCCCGCAATCGCAGCGCGCGCATCCGGTTCTCCCATTCTTCTCGGCCTGACCGCAGGCTCCCCACCTCCCCGCTGAGCAAACGGCCCAGGTGAACCCGCCCTGCTGGGTTCGCTCACCCGTTCCGGGTGAACCGGGCTCACCCCGGCGTGGGTGATCCTCCGAGGAGCCGTGGGGAGGGGACCTGATGGGCACGACGGTGGCGCAGTACCTGCAACAGTTGGATCCCGGCCGGCGGCCCGACCTGCCGGAGACCACGGCCGGCACGCTGCGGCTGGACGTACGCGGCGCCGGCTGCACCGATCACTGGTACCTGACCATCGCCGACCAGCACGTCCGGGTCACCCGCTCCGACGATGACGCCGAGCTGATGGTCCGCGCGGACCGGACGGTCTACGACCGGATGGCGAGCGGCGAGATGCACGTGGCCACAGCGCTGCTGCGCAACGAGCTGACCGTGCAGGGCGACCTGCGCCTGTTGATGCTGCTGCGGCGGATCTTTCCCGGGCCGCCCGGCGCCCGTCATCCGCGCGAGCTGGCTCGGGCCGCGATGGATGGGCGGGCCGCGATGGATGGGCGGTTCGCGGTGGACGGTCGGGATGAGCGGTCGTGAGGCAGGAACTGGTGCACGTCATCGCCGGCAACGCGTTCGCGATCAGCGACGCCCAGGGTGACATCGAGGTCGATCCGCGGGCACCCGTCGGTCTGTTCGCGTTCGACACCCGTTTCCTGTCCCACTGGGTGCTCAGCGTCGACGGCGAACGGCTCAACGCGCTCTCCCGCGACGACATGACGTACTTCGAGACCCGCTTCTTTCTGGTCCCGGGCGTGGCGAGTCACTACGTCGACGCCGACGTGTCGGTCATCCGGCACCGCTCGATCCACGACTGCTTCCACGAGAAGATCACCGTGCTCAACCACTCGTCGCAACCCGCCGAGCTCACCGTACGGATGGAGATGGGCAGCGACTTCACGGACATCGCGCAGATCGGGCAGCGCAGCGGGCGAGCCGTCCAGGTCGTCGCCGACTCCGCGGGCCACCAACTCGTGCTGCGCTACGAGCGGGAGCGGTTCGCGCGCGAGACCACGGTGCAGAGCAACGCTCCCGTCGACGTGGACGAGGGGGGCATGACGTTCCGGATCCGGATCGCCCCCGAGGGGCAATGGGAGGCCGACCTGCACGTCAGGATGACCATCCGGGGCGAAGACGGCCAGGACATGCGCGCCGGCCTGCAGTCGCACCAGCAGGCCGTCCGCACGGGAATGCGCGAGGACCTGGCGGACTGGCTGGACCGGGCACCGCACCTGGTGGCCGAGCGGAACGGGCTGGAGGAGACGTACCGGGGCAGCCTGGCCGACCTGGCGGCACTGCGCTACATGCCGCTGTCGCACAGCGAGCGGGTGCCGGTCGGTGGCCTGCCGTGGGCGATGGCGTTGTGCGGGCGGGACAGCATCATCACCTGCCTGCAGACGATGGCGTTCACCCCCGAGCTGACCCCCGCGACTCTGCGGATGCTGGCGATGTTGCAGGGCGGTCAGCTCGACGACGAGCACGACGAGGAGCCGGGCAAGATCCTCACCCAGCTCCGCTACGGCGAGTCGGCCGCGTTCGGCGACCGGCCGAACGCGCTGTACTACGGCGCAGCCGACATCACCCCCCTCTTCGTCGTCCTGCTCGACGAGTACGAGCGCTGGTCCGGTGACGCGGACCTGGTCCGCGAGCTGCGCCACCCGGCTCGGATGGCGTTGGACTGGATCGACGAGTACGGCGACCTGACCGGTGACGGCTACGTGCGCTACCAGCGCCGAAACGAGCGGAACGGCACGATCAACCAGTGCTGGAAGGACACCCCGGATGCGATCGCCGACGCACACGGCCGGCAACCCGCGTTTCCACGCGCCACCTGCGAGTTGCAGGGCTACGCGTACGACGCGAAACGGCGCGGTGCCCGGCTGGCCCGGGAGTTCTGGGGCGACTCCGCGTACGCCGACCGGTTGGAGCGGGAAGCGGCCGAGCTGAAGGACCGCTTCAACCGGGATTTCTGGCTGCCACACCGGGAGTACTACGCGCTGGCGCTCGACCCGTACGGCGAGCCGGTCGACGCGCTGTCATCCAACATCGGGCATCTGTTGTGGAGCGGTATCGTCGCGGACGATCGCGCGGAAGCGGTCGCCGAGCACCTGGTCGGACCGCGATTGTTCAGCGGTTGGGGCGTGCGCACCTTCGCCGCCGGGCAGCGCACGTACAACCCGATGGGCGCACATCTCGGCGCGGTGTGGCCGTCGGACAACGCCCTGATCGCCGCCGGGCTGCGCCACTACCGCCTGGACGCGCAGGCGGCCCGGATCGCGGGCGGTATTTTCGACCTGGCGCAGACGCTCGGTAGGGCAGTGCCGGAGCTGGTCGCCGGCTATGACCGCAGCCTGACGAAGTATCCCGTCCAGTTGCCGTCGGCCGGTCGCCCACAGTCGTGGTCGTCGGGGGCGCTGCTGATGTTGCTGGGCACCACGCTGGGGCTGCGACCCACCGGCGACAACCTGTTGGTGAACCCGGCCCTGCCCCAGGGCTTCGGTCGGCTGGAGCTGCTGGACATCCCAGGTCGCTGGGGCCGCTCCGACGCCTATGCGAGAGACCGAACCACCTACCACCAACCCGGCGGCCGCCTCCGCTGAATCTCCACCCCTGCCCGCCCGCCCACCTGCGCGGTTGTCACATCAGCCCCGGCAGGGACCGGAGGTGACAGGCGAGGTGGGCGGTGCCGGAACGTCGGCGGACGCGGCCCGGCTCAGCCCATGGTCTTGGCGCCGTCGATCGACTCCCGCAGGATGTCGGCGTGCCCGGCGTGCTGGGACGTCTCGGCGATCAGGTGCAGCAGCACCCGACGGACCGTCCAACTCGCCCCCGGCTCGAACCAGGGCTTCTGCGGCAGCGGGTGCGACGCGTCCAGGTCGAGGGTGGCGATCAGCTCGTCAGTCTGGTCGGCCACCTCCTGGAACCGCTCGACCAGCCCGGCGAGGGTCTCACCCGGCACCATCCGGAACTGACCGACCCAGTCGACATCCTCGCGCTGCATCGCCTCCGCGCCGCCCACGGCGAAGAGCATCCAGCGGTGCGCGGTGATGGTCACGTGTTTGACGAGGCCGCCGAGGCAGAGCTCGCTGACAGTGGTGCGGGTGGCCGCCTGCTCGTCGGTGAGCCCGTCGACGGTCTGCAGGAGGAAACCCCGGTGCCGGCGGAGCGCCTGCAGCAGGTCGGCGCGCTCACCGGTGAGCTGCTCCGTGCTGGTCATGGTGTGCCGCCCTTCCTCGATATTCACTCGGTGTCACCGTAGGACGAGGCACCGACACTTCCCGGGCTCGACACGAGGGCGGCGTTGGGTCACCAGCGGTTGCCGATCTCCGCCAACGGCGGTCCACTGAATGACATGGGTGTCATCAAGGTGGGAACGTCGTCCTGGGCGGACCAGTCGTTGCTGCGCTCCGGGTGGTACCCGCGCTCGGCCAACACACCAGCCCGTCGGCTGGGTTTCTACGCCGGCCGGTTCCCTCTGGTCGAGGTGGACACGTCCTACTACGCCATCCCCGCACCGGAGACCACGCAGGGCTGGGTCGACGCCACACCGGACGACTTCACCTTCGACGTCAAGGCGTTCAGCCTCTTCACCGGTCATCCGACGCCGGTCGCCGCGCTGCCCCGGGACCTGCGCCCGGCCGCCGGCCCGAGCCGGATCCGCCGCCGCGATCTGCCGGAGCCGGCGTACGACGAGCTGTGGGCCCGGTTCCGCGCGGCCCTCGACCCGATCGCGGGGGCCGGCAAGCTGGGCTCGGTGTTGTTGCAGTTCCCGCCGTGGCTGGCACGCGGCGCCGCGGCCGAACGTCGGATCGTCGAGCTGGCGCAGCGCTGCCGGCCGTGGCGGGTCGGCGTGGAGCTGCGGCACCGGTCCTGGTTCGACGGCCCGGCCGCGGCGGACACTCTGGACCTGCTGCGCGCGCACGACCTGTCACTGGTCTGCGTCGACATGCCACAGGGGCATCCGTCGTCGGTGCCACCGATCCTGACCATGACGGCGGAGCCGGCGATCGTCCGCTTCCACGGCCACAGCGACGCCTGGCGCGACGGCGACAAGCAGGAGAAGTTCCGGTACGCGTACGCCGAGGACGAGCTTCGGCACTGGGCCGGGCTGCTGGCCGATTTCGCCGGTCCGGCGGACGACCTGCACGTGCTGTTCAACAACTGCTGCGCCGGTCAGGCCCAACGCGACGCCACCCGGCTGGCGCAACTGCTCACCGAGACGATGATCGCCGATCGGGCTGTACCGGCCCCGGCTGCATCGACCGGCTGACGGCTACGCACACGCCCGCCAGCCGGGAGGGGTGTCAGGAGCGCCGGCCCCGGCTGCGCAGGGCGTCCTGGGTCGACTCGCCGATGTCCGCGTCGTCGGGGAAGGTCCGGCCGCTGGGTGCCGGGTCCGGTGGGGCGCCCGGCCCGGCCATCGACGTACGGGTCGGCTCCACCGAGCCGAAGCCGTGCCGGCCCGCCGGGTCTGACCGGCCCGTCGGGGCACCCGCGCGCCGCTCCCCGCGCCGCCCCTCGGGCACCGCGGTCTCCTCGCTGCCCTCGTCCATCGGCGAGTCCTCGTCCGTGCCCCAGGGCGCGTCGGCGTCGAAGCCGTCGCCGGTGCCCCACGGCTTGGTCGCCTCCGGTTCCAGCCGGTCGTTGTCGCCGCCGCGTCCCTTATGTGCCGTCATGGCCACCCCGCTCGTCGGTCCGCCGCTACCGGCGGTCGTTGTGCAGTCCTCGGGCCGTGCCTGCCCGCTGTCGCCGCGCGACGTTCGTCGTCACGCCGGTGATCGCACAGGCCGGCCAGCGCCCCGCCGTCGAGGTGGCGGTGGGACGCCGACCGGCCCGACGCTCAACGTCCGGACATCGCCATCGGCCGCTTGCCGTTGCTCATTCCCGCCATCTTGATCATGCTCATCGGGGCACTCTTCATCCCGCCGGCCCGACCGAGAAGCCCCCGGAACACCTGGCCGGGCTTCTGCTGCTCACCCATGTACGCGGTGACCACGACCAGGGCCCCGGTCAGCGCCGGGATGGCCCACTGGAGCAGCTTCATCTGCCGCTGCGAGGAGGCCACGCTCGCCGGGGTCTGGTGGTTCGGCTCAGTGGTGCCGTTCACCGGTGGGCCGCCCGCCTTCTGCAACCGCATGCCGAGCAGACGGCTGTAGCCGGTAACCGCGAGCGCGCCGATGGTCAACGCTGTCTTGATCGTGCTGGCTCGGGCCACCCCTGACTGCGCGGCCACACGCGGGCTCTCCGTCACCAACTCGCCGACCGCGCCAGCCAGGTGGGCGCCGATCGCCGCCGCGTTCACCGGGGTCCACTTGGACCATCCGGCCGAGGCGATCGGTAGCCGCTGAGTCGAGTCGCTGATTTTCGTCGCTGCGCCGTTGACGCCGAGCGCTCCCATCAGGGAGCCGCCAAACCAGGCCGCCAGGCCCAGATCGTGCATCGAGCGCAGTGCGGTATGCCGTTCGGACATGTGATCCCCTTCCGCCGTGTCGGGCGCAGCGGCTTACCCGCCGGTCGGGCGGCTAACCCCGTGCCGGGCGGGCCGATCCGCGCCCCCCGGGCACGATCCACTCCATTTCCGCGACAAGGGGGTATCGCGGATCCGTGATACCTCTACATCGGCGATACGGTGTCGATCATGATCACGGCTGGACGTGCCGCTTCGCCACTGGCAGGAGTCGTTCGCGCGGTGGCGGGTAGATCCCGAGCGACGCCGACGAGAGGGGAACGCGATGTCGCAGCCGGACGAGAGCCGGGAGAAGACCCCCAAAACGGACGCGGTGCTCATGCACCCCGACAACGATCCACACAAGAACACCGCGGAGGTCGCACCGCGCAAGGATCACGCGGAGATCCAGGTGGAGCGCGACGGCGAGCTGGTGCCGCTGGACCAGGACGAGTGAGCCGACCGTCGTACGCCGACCGGCCGGTACGACCTCAGCGGGGCGGCAGGTCGCCAGCGAAATCGGCGATCCGCCGCGCCAGCGGGGCGCCCGCGCGGACCCAGGTGAAGTGGTCCAGCGCCGCGCCGGCCTGATCCACTGTGTACCGTTCCCGGACCAGCGGGGCTGCCGTGAGTTTCGCGCAGAGGTGGTCCATTGTCTCGTGCGGGGTGTACTGGTCGTCATCCACGCTGACGGCCAGCACCGGTGTCCGCACCGCGCGTACCGCCGCCTCGGTGTCCGTGCCATTCAGCTGGGGGAAACGGCCGGTCCGCGCGGTGTACGCCCAGTCGCGGATCACGCCGCGCGCCTGCCGGCCGCCGAAGCCCCAGCCCGGCCAGACCCCGAGCAGCGCCGCGGTGGCGGCGATCCCCTGGGTGTACGGCAGCACGCCGAGGCCACGCCGGCCCGGGTAGCTTCGCCAGTAGGGGATCCCGACCGCGACCAGCGCCAGCCCGTCCACGGCGTCGGCGCCGTGCAGGGCGAGGTGCAGCAGCGTGGCCTGACCGCCGAGTGAGTGCCCGAGCAGCAGCCGGGTGCGGCCGTCCAGTCGTGGCTTGAGCGCGGCCAGGACGCTGCCGACGTCGTCGGCCAGCTCGCTGTAGCCGTGCCGGTCGGCGCGACTCGGCGCGGGGGTGCTCGCCCCCGTGCCGCGCAGGTCGGCGACGACCACGGCCAGCCCGGCGGCGCGTAGCGCGGCGGCGAACGGCCGGTAGTAGCGGGCACGCACCCCCATCGCCGGCCAGATCACGACCACCGGCGCACCGGCTGGACCGGCCGGTTCCGGATAGATCTGCACCCCGAGCCGACCGCCGGCGATGTCGACGAACTCCTGCGCGTACTCCGGGTCCCCGTTCACCGGCCCAGCTTACGGCCCGAGGTTACCGACGGGTATCCGCAGGTGAGGTCGGACGCGACGGAGGGCCCCGCCGGGTGGCGGAGCCCTCCGAAGGGCGACCCGGGTCAGGAGACGGAGATCGTCCCGTTGCTGGCCCGGACACAGGCCACCGACCGTGCGCTGGTGACGGCCGCGCCGGCCAGGCACTGGCCGAGCACCTGGTGCCCGGTGGCGTTCGGGTGCCACGACTCCTGGCAGGTCTGGAAGTAGCTGACGCAGGTGTTGGCGATCCGCTGAATGTCGATCTTGTCCTTGCCGGAGAGGCTCGTGACGAAGGTGCCGGTCGCGCCATCCTGCAAGCGGATCGGGGTGGCCAGCGAGCCCGTCGGGCTGGTCGTCGACTCGCAGAGCCGGGCGCCGTCGAAGGCCCGCTGCACGTTCAGGTAGACCAGGTCGTCGGCGGGGAACTCGGCGGCCAGCGTGTCCCGGGTGGTCTTCACGATGGTGCCCAGACCCTGCGAGAAACGGTGCCCGGGGGCGAGGCTGGCCCGGTGGATCGGGCAACCGGCCGCGTACCGCTCGGCCCCGAGGTCGCGGAACTTGTCCCGGGTGTCGTCCCGGCTGTCCTCGGTGTGGAACGCCGGGTTCAGGTCAAACGGCAGCGGGTTCGTGTAGTCCTGGAAGACCACCCGGTGTTGCCCGTCCGCGTCCACCTCGTCGAGGGTGGTCAGCAACTGGCGTACCGCGGCGGTGGTCTCCGCGGTCGCGGCGCTGACCTGCGCGGGGGTGGCCAAGTCGGCGTCGGTGCACGGCTTCTGCTCCACCGGGCCGCCCAGGTACGCCCAGAACTCCCACCAGCCGGTCCAGGCGTCGGCGATGAACCGATTGGCGCACTTCTCCGCGACGCTGCCGAAGGTGAACGAGCTGTTGTTGGACCCCAGGCCGATCAGCACCAGGTCGATGTCCTGGGTCTGCGCGACGGCGCGGAGCTGGGCGAGCTGCGCGGCCACGGTGCGGCCGTTGGTCCGCGCCTGCGAGGCGTTGGCGATGTCGTGTGGCTGGCCGCCGGAGCAGGCCAGGTTGAACCGGTTCTGAATGCCCGGCAGGTTGGCCTTGTTCAGCGAGGCGTTCGCCGAACGGTGGCAGAAGTACGCGTTGTTGTTGGCCGCCGTCCAGCCGGGGAAGCCCTGGGCGACACCGTTGACGTCGACCACCGGGGTGTACGCCCCGGCGCCCTCCCCGCTGATGAAGCTGTCTCCGAGCGCCACCGCGGCGGTGGGCAGTGCGGCGGTCGCGGGTGCGGGCAGCGCGACGGCGGTCGACAGCGCGGCCATGGCGATCGTGAGTGCCGCGGCGAGCGCGGTACGCCGGAATTTGGGCATGGGACTCCCATCCATCGAAAGATGAAAGATTCTCTGAGAGCGAGATCACATCACCTCCGTGCGACGGGCGTCAATGGCCCGTAACACCATCGTTCGATGAAAGACACGCACGCGGACCTCCGGGCCCGGGTGCCACCGCAACGCGTTCGACTTGCCGGCGCTCCGCGTCCTGCTGCTGAAACCCGTCGGTACGACCGGATCCGGCACCTGCTGCCACGCTTGGATCTCCCCGGCGTGACCCGCGGTGATCATCAGCGGGGCGTAGGACGGTGTCGAGGCTGCTCCGGCCCCCGGCGTACTGTTTTCTGGCTCACGTTCGAGGGCTGACGCGCGGCGGGTCGCGTAGGTCCTCCGGGAGTTGTCCGAGCCTCGGGCTAGGCTCGCTGCGGCGCGCCACGCCGGCTGATGTCGCCGGTGACCGGCTGCACACCGCCGAGACCGGGGAGTACGACCAGTTGACCGCAGAGCCTGACACCCTGTACGGGGCCGATGACCTCACGCACCTTGAGGGGCTGGACGCTGTCCGCAAGCGGCCCGGCATGTACATCGGTTCCACCGACAGCCGTGGCGTGGGTCACCTCGTCAACGAGATCCTCGACAACTCCACCGACGAGGGTGTCGCCGGTCACGCCGGCAGCGTCGAGGTGACGCTGCACGCCGACGGCTCGGTGCGCGTCGACGACGACGGCCGGGGCATCCCGACCGACGTGCACGCCAAATCCGGCATCTCCGGCGTCGAGCTGGTGCTCACCCGGCTGCACGCCGGCGGCAAGTTCGGCGGCTCCGGCTACAAGACCTCCGGCGGCCTGCACGGTGTCGGCGCCTCGGCGGTCAACGCGCTGTCCCACCGGTTCGACGTGACCGTCCGTCGGGCCGGCAAGATCCACGCGATGTCCTTCCGGCACGGCGTCCCGGGCATCTTCGACGGCGACGGGCCGGACGCGCCCTTCACCGCCGGCCCCGGGCTGCAGGTCGTCGGTGCGATGAAGCGCGGCCAACGCACCGGCACCTCGATCCGCTGGTGGCACGACGCCCGATACTTCGAGACCGGTGCCGCGCTCGACGTCGAAGCGGTCCGCACGAAGCTGCGCAACACCGCCTTCCTCGTCCCCGGCGTGACCTACCTGCTGCGTGACCTGACCGGCGAGGCGCCCACCGAGGAGCGGTTCCACTACCCCAACGGGCTCAGCGACATGGTGGAGTTCCTCGCACCGGCCGGCGACCGGCCGGTCTCCGGCACCCTGCTGGTCAACGGCGAGGGGACCTACCGGGAGAACGCCGCCGACGCCAACGGTGTCATGCAGTCCAACGTGCAACGGCGCGCCGAGGTCGAGGTGGCGTTCCGGTGGGGCACCGGCTACGAGCGCACCGTCGAGTGCTTCACCAACACCATCCGCAACGCGCACGGCGGCACCCACCGCAAGGGCTTCGAGCGGGCCCTCGTCCGCACCCTCGCCGACGCGATCCGCAACACCCGCGGCCTGCTCAAGGCCAAGGAGGAACCGCCCACCCTCGACGACGTCCTGGAGGGGATGACCGCGGTGGTGCACGTGCGGATCCCCGAGCCGCAGTTCACCTCGCAGACCAAGGACGAGCTCTCCACCACCGGCATCACCAAGGTCATCCAGACCCTGGTCGACGCGCACATCAAGGCCTGGCTGGAGGACAAGCGCACCAAGGCCGAGGCGCGCACCGTCCTGCAGAAGATCGTCGACGCGGCCCGGGTGCGACTCACCCAGAAGCAGCAGAAGGACGCCGCCCGGCGCAAGACCGCCCTGGAGGGCGCGTCCATGCCGCCGAAGCTGGTCGACTGCCGGGCCACCGGCATCGACCGAAGCGAGCTGTTCATCGTCGAGGGCGACAGCGCCCTCGGAACGAGCCGGATGGCCCGTTCCTCGGAATACCAGGCGTTGCTGCCGATCCGGGGCAAGATCCTCAACGTGCAGAAGGCCAACCTCCAGCAGGTTCTGGACAATGTCGAGTGCGCGGCGATCGTCCAGGTCCTCGGGGCCGGCTCGGGGCGTACGTTCGATCTCTCCTCGCTGCGCTACGGTCGGGTGCTGATCATGGCCGACGCCGACGTGGACGGCGCGCACATCCGTACGCTGCTGATCACCCTCTTCGCGCGGTACATGCGCCCGTTGATCGAGGCCGGTCGGCTGTACGCCGCGATGCCGCCCCTGCACAAGATCACCACCAAGGGGCGTAACCCGCAAACGGTCTACACCTACACCCAGGCCGAGATGGAGGCGACGGTCCGCAAGCTGGAGAAGTCCGGCAAGCAGATCGTCACGCCCATCCCACGCTTCAAGGGCCTCGGTGAGATGGACGCCGACGAGTTGTGGGACACCACGATGAACCCGGCCACCCGAGCCGTCCGCCGGATCACCCTCGACGACGTCGACGCCGCCGAGCGGATCCTCGAACTGCTGATGGGGGAGAAGGTCGAGCCGCGCCGCAACTGGCTCATCGACTCCGCCGACCGGGTCGACCGGGATGCGATCGACGCATGAGCACCGGTCTCGTTCAAGGGGATAGCTGAGTCATGGCACGCCGTAAGGAAAACAAGGTCGATCTCTCCTCGTTCGACCAGGCCGGCGCGCGGGTCTTCGACAACCCGCTGGTCACCGAGGTCTCCGACTCCTACCTGGAGTACGCGTTCTCGGTCATCCACTCCCGTGCCCTGCCCGACGCCCGTGACGGTCTCAAGCCCGTGCACCGGCGCATCCTCTGGTCGATGTACGAGCAGGGCTACCGGCCGGATCGTGGGCACGTGAAGTCTGCCCGAATTGTCGGCGATACAATGGGAAAGTACCATCCGCACGGTGATACGGCGATCTATGACGCTATGGTCCGCCTCGCGCAGGACTTCTCGCTCAACGTGCCACTCATCGACGGGCATGGAAATTTCGGATCCCCAGATGATGGACCGGCAGCATCGAGATATACCGAAGCTCGGATGTCCCGCGAGGCGATGCTGCTCGTCGGTGAGCTGGGCGAGGACACCGTCGACGTCGAGCCCAACTACGACGGGTCGCTGACCCAGCCGACCGTGCTGCCGGCCGCCTTCCCCAACCTGCTGGTCAACGGCGCGTCCGGGATCGCGGTCGGGATGGCCACCAACATGATCCCGCACAACCTGGCCGAGGTCGTCCAGGCAGCCCGCTGGCTGATCAACCACCCGGACGCCACTCTGGACAAACTCATGGAGTTCGTCCCCGGCCCCGACCTGCCCACCGGTGGGGTGCTGCTCGGCCTGGACGAGGTGCGCCGGGCGTACGAGACCGGGCGCGGCGTGGTGCGGATGCGCGGCAAGGTGGAGATCGGCCCGATCGAGGGCAGCCGGGGTCGTCAGGCGATCACCGTGGTCGAGCTGCCCTACGGTGTCGGCGCGGAGAAGGTCATCGCGGCGATCACCAACGAGGTCACCAAGACCAAGCGGCTGACCGGCATCGCCGACGTCAAGGACCTCACCGACCGGGAGAGCGGCACCCGACTCGTCGTCGAGTGCAAGGTGGGGGTCAACCCGCAGGCGCTGCTCGCCGACCTCTACCGGCTGACCCCGCTGGAGCAGTCGTTCGGCGTCAACAACCTGGTCCTGGTCGACGGGCAGCCGCGCACGCTCGGGCTGAAGGCGCTGCTGGAGGTCTTCCTGGCCCACCGGTACGAGGTGGTCACCCGACGTACCTCGTACCGTCGTCGCAAGCGCCAGGAACGGCTGCACCTCGTCGACGGTCTGCTGATCGCTCTGCTGGACATCGACGAGGTGGTCCGGCTGATCCGGGGCAGCGACGACGCGCAGGCCGCGAAGGACGGGCTGATGAGCCGGTTCGGCCTCTCCGACATCCAGGCCACCTACATTCTGGACACTCCGCTGCGCCGGTTGACCAAGTTCGACCGGATCGAGCTGGAGGCAGAGCAGGAGCGGCTGCGTGCCGAGATCGCCGAGCTGAGCACGATCCTCGACGACGAGCGGGTGCTCAAGAAGCTGGTCTCCGACGAGTTGGCGGCCGTGGTCAAGCAGTTCAGCACCGAGCGGCGTACGACGCTGGTCGACGGCGATCTGAAGGAGGTGCTGGCCGCGTCCATGCCGGCCGGTCCGCTGGAGGTCGCCGACGACCCGTGCCAGGTGATTCTCTCCGCGACCGGGTTGGTCGCGCGCACCGCGGCCGAGTCGGAGGAGAGCGCCGAGGGGCGCCGGCGCAACGGTCGGGTCAAACACGACACGGTACGCGCGATCGCGCACTCCACCGCCCGTGGTCGGGTGTTGCTGCTGACCAGTGCCGGTCGGGCCTTCAAGGTCGACGTTCTGCCGCTGCCGGTGCTGCCCGAGCAGGCCGGCACGGTGTCGCTGCGGGGCGGTATGTCCGCGGCCGAGCTGGTGCCGTTGGCGACGGGGGAGACCGTCGTTGGTCTGGCTCCGCTGGGCGGGCAGGCGGAGGGCTCACCGGGGCTGGCGCTGGGCACCCGGCAGGGCATGGTGAAGATCTGTGCGCCGGAGTGGCCGGTGCGCTCCGACGAGTTCGAGGTGATCGGTCTGCGCGACGGTGACGAGGTGGTCGGGGCGACCTGGCTGGCCGACGGCGCCGAGACGCTGACCTTCGTCACCTCCGAGGCGTCGCTGTTGCGCTTCCCCGCAGCGCTGGTCCGTCCGCAGGGCCTCAAGGGCGGTGGCATGGCTGGGATCAACCTGCCCGCTGGAGCGCGGGTGGCGTTCTTCGGCGCGGTCCGCACCGACGACCCGGGGCATGGCGAGCCGATGGTGGTCACCTCCACCGGGGCGACGGTCAAGGTGACGCCGTTCAAGGCGTACCCGGTGAAGGGCCGGGCGACCGGCGGCGTGCGCGCGCACCGCTTCCTCAAGGGTGAGACGGACGTGGCGGTCGCCTGGGTGGGTCCGCGCCCAGTCGGCGCGACCGGCACCGGCGACCCGGTAGAGCTGCCCACGGCGGACCCACGCCGCGACGGCTCCGGCTTCGCGGTGATGCTCGGCCCAACGGTGGTAGGCCACCTGATCGAACGCGACTAACCCCCCGCCCCCACCCGGGGACCGGTCCCGCCCGGCCGCCCTCGTTGATCATGAAGTTTATTGCCGCGACACACGGGAGTTTCCGGCAATAACTTCATGATCAACTTGGTGGGGCGGTGGGGATCAGGCGACGTTTATGGGGCGGAACTGGACGCTTACTCGGGGGCCTACCGGGCGGGTGGTTTTCGGGATGGCATGTTCCCAGGTGCGTTGGCAGGAGCCGCCCATCACGATCAGGTCGCCGTGGCCCACGGGGAAGCGCAGGCTGTCGCCGCCGCCGCGGGGGCGCAGCAGCAGTGGTCGGGGTGCTCCGAAGGAGACGATCGCGACGATGGTGTCGGTGTGTGCCGAGCGGCCGATGGTGTCGCCGTGCCAGGCGACGCTGTCCCGTCCGGAACGGTAGAGGCACATGCCGGCGGTGACGAAGGGCTCGCCCAGCTCGGGCGCGTAGTGCCGGGTCAGCTCCGCTCGTGCCGTGGTGAGCACGGGGTGGGGGAGTTGCCGGTCGCCGCCATACCAGCAGAGCAGGCGGGGCACGTCGACCTCGGTGTCGTACATGGTGCGCCGCTCGGCACGCCAGGGCACCTCGGTGAGCAGGGTGTCGAGGACGGTGTCGGAGCCGCGCACCCAGCCGGGGAGGTGGTCGACCCAGGCGCCCCGGCTGAGCTGGTGTCGCCGGATCTGGCCGGGCAGTGGCCCCAGGGTCGGCCCGGCGTCGGCCAGGTCGAGCATCGACGGCTGGTAGGCGGCCTGCGTCATGCGGCCACCCTAGCAGCACTTTCGTACACCCGTGCTATGCCTGTGCCACGCGCATCCCTCAAGATCGTGCTCGATCCTGGATGTAGTGGCATCCCGCGCGATCGAGGGGACTATTTCCAGGATCGAGCGTGACCATGGCGGGCGCGGCGCGCGCGGCGGGCGCGGCGTCGCTCGCGTGCGACAGCGTCAGCCGCGTACGCCGGCGGGGCGTACGGCGTCGAATACCGCGTCCACGACCCGTGCCCTTCCCTGCCCGTCGACGGTGGACCAGGCTTGCGCGGCCAGCGTCGCGCGCCGCTGCGGCGAGCCGAGCAGCCCGTGCAGGGTGCGCGCCGCCGTCGCGCGGGCGGCTCGTCCGGCGACTCCGCCGGCGGTCAGCTCCGGCAACTCGCCGAGGTCGGCGGCCAGGCCGTGGCGCACCACCCGGGTGTACGACTCGCGTTGGTTGTCGACCACGCAGACCAGCGCGGCGGGTGCGCCGAGGCAGCAGAGTTCCCAGGTGGACGTGCCTGCGGCGCTGACCACCAGGTCGGCTTCGGTGATCAGTTCCGGTAGCGAGGTGGTGGGCGGGACCGGCCGGATGATCTGCCCACGGCCGGGCGTGATGTCCTCGACGTCGGCTTCGATCTCGGGTCGGCCGACGATGACCGTGAGGTCCATCGGATGGCCGGTGGCCACCAGCACCCGGGTCAGGACCGGGGCCGCGCCGATCGCGTCGGTGCCGCCGAAGAAGGCCAGCACCCGGGGTCGGCTGACCGCCGTGGTGGGCGGGGGGACCGGTGGTCGGGCGGTGATCACGGAGTCGCGCAGCAGGGCGTACCCGCTGCCGGCGAGCAGCCGTCCGGGCAGCCCCGGGAGCTCCGCTCCGAAGTTCTGGTCGAGGTAGAGGTCCGCGACCTGGCCTCGGCTGTCCCCGTCGATCACGGCGAGGGTGAACACGCCGGCGGCGCGCAGGGCGCCCGCCCCGGCCGGGTCCAGCTCGTAGGAGTCGAGGACCAGCACGTCCAGTTCGTGTCGGCGGGCTGCCTCGACCAGCCCGGCCGGCGAGTCCGGGCCTGGGTGCAGGGGGATTCCGCGCGCGGTCAGCTCCTCCGTGGCCCAGTCGAGCCGTTCGACGGTGCCGAACACGGCGACGTGGGCGCCACGGGCGAGGAACTCCTCGGCGAGCGCCAGGCAGCGGACGAGGTGGCCGACGCCGCGCTGCGGCCCGGCGTCGCAGCGCAACCCGACCCGAAGGGTGCTCAGGACTCCTCCAGCTGTTTCTGTCGCACGCCGACGTTGAGCGCGCGCAGCCGGGGCTGGCCGTCCAGCCAGTCGGCAAGCTTGGCCAGTGGCACGCTGATGTCACCGAAGTGGTCGATGACCGCGCTGACCAGCGCCCAGTCCTGCTCGGTGTCGAGGGTCAGCCGCAGCGCGGAGCGGTCCGGGGTGAGTGTCACGCCGAGCACCCGGAACAGCTCCGGATGGGTGTACGCGTACGAGGTCACGTGCACCCGGTGGTGGTCGGTGGCGAGCCGGTCCAGGGTGCGCAGCGTCTCCGCTCGGATGATCTCGACGTCCAGCCCTCGGGGCAGGGTGCGGGCGATCGAGGTGCTCGCGTAGTCCAGCCCGGGGACCGCCCGGTACACCGACGCGACCAGAGTGATGATCTCCGGGTCGAGCAGCGGGCAGTCGGCGGTGAACCGCATGACCGCGTCCCCTGGGTGGGCCGTGAGAGCGCCCACGAATCGGCCCAGTACGTCGTCGACCGGCCCTCGGTGGCACGGCACGCCCAGCCGCTCGCACTCGGCCACCACGGCGTCGTCGACCGCGTCCGTGCTGGTGGCGACCACCAGGTCGGCCAGGACGCCGCTGTCGCGGGCGGCGCGCACCACCCGACCGAGTACGGAACGCCCGGCGAGCGGGCGGAGCACCTTGCCGGGCAGCCGCGACGAGCCCATCCGCGCCTGCACGATGCCGACGATCCGTGGCCCCGCGTCCTCCGTCGGGGCCATCCCGGGCACGGGTACGCCGGTCACTGCTGTTCCTCCTGCTTCGGGGCGAGCGCCGCGGTGGCCCGGCGCTTGGCGGCGCGGGCACCCCGCTTGGCCAGCCGGGCCGGGGTGATGGCGAGCCGGCCGACACGGTAGCTGAGCGATCCGCTGAGCAGGCCGATCTTCGCCTCGGCCCGGCGCAGCGCCCGTTCCCGCGAGGTGAGCAGTTCCTCGGTCCACGCCGTCAGTGCCGTCAGTCGGGTGAGTTCCTCGCGCTGGCGCAGCCACGCCTCGCGCAGCTGCTGGTAGCTGTGCGTACCGACCGGCGGGTCGGTCGGTACGACGGCGTGCAGTTCGGTGGCGAGGGCGACCCTGCCGTCGGGTTTCAGCCCGTGCAGCGCGGCGGCAATGGCCGCCTCGGCCTCCACCGCCTCGGCGACGGTCGTGCGGTCCAGGTCGTGCCCGGCGAGGCCACCGAGCACCACGGTCAGGCCCGCGACGTCGAGGGTGGACGACCACGGGTGGGCGTACCCGCCGGTGAGCAGGCCCGCCGCGAAGCGCCACAGCCCGCGGGCCAGCACCACGTCGGCGGGCAGCGCGACGGTGGCCCGCCAGCTCGGGTCGAGCACCGTGTAACGCGCGCCGTCGACCACCACGTTGTCGGTGCCGGCCAGCGCCGCCGCGCCCGCGATCCGGCCGTCGCTGTCGGCCTGGTCGGCGAGCCAGCCCGCGTAGCCGTGCAGCAGCGTGCGCAGGGTCGCCAGGTCGCGGCGCAGGGCCGCGTCGAGCAGCAGGGTACGCAGCAGTCGGCCGGACGGCACCGGCCCGGACAGCGCGTCCGCGTCCCGGTACGCGGCCTCGCGGCTGGCGAACGGCGCGGCGGGCGGCACGGTCGCGCCGGTGGCCGCGGTGAGCCCCCAGCGCCAACCCGACGGACCGTGGAGCACCTCCAGCACGCCGATCCCGGGCTGCCCGGTCTGCACCAGTGCCACCGGCAGGTCGCCGCCGGCGGCCGGTGTGGTCGGGTTCGCGGGGTCGGCGGGCCGGTGGGCGAGCATCAGCCAGCCCGGTGCGAGGTCGGCGGCGCGTCCGGCGTGCAGCGCGTCCACCGCCAGCCGGGCCGGGTCCTGGAGCACGGTCGCGGTGGTGGAACCTCCGGCGCACGCGCCGTGCAGCACCGCGTCGAACAGGCCGGAGCCGACGTCCCGGTCGAGGTGGTGGGCGTCGAGCAGCGCCGTCGGGGTGCTGGCATCGGGGTACGCGGCCCAGCACGCGACCGACCGCAGCCCCGCCCTGGTGAGCCGCTCGCGCAACTGGTCCCGGTTGGCCGGGTGGGCGCGGTCCAGCACGCCGCCGATCGCCCAGGCGGAATCGTCCCGGCTGGCGTACCAGGGGGTGGTGGCGACCAGGCGGTGCAGGCCGAGTGGGTTGTCCAGGCGCAGCAGCAACGTGCCACCCGGCCGCACCGTGGCGACCAGTCGCGCCAGCACACCGTCCCAGCCGAGCCGGGTGCCCTCGACCGACTCCACCGGGTCCAGCCCGGCACCGGCGATCACCACGTCGTACGTCTCGTCGTCGGGCAGCCCGGCTGGGCCACCCACCACGACGTGGGCGGACCGCTGGGCCACCGCAACCGCGTCCGGGTGGCTGCGCAGCAGGCAGGTCACCTCGGCGTGGGCGAGTTGGTCGAGCAGCGCCGGGTCGTGCGGCCCGGCCACCAGGACCCGGGCGCCGGGCGGTACGAGCCGTGCGGCCAGCGCGGCGAGGGGTCCACCGTCGGCCAACCGTTCCTGCGGCAGGTCTGACCAGGCCAGCATCTCGCCGCCCGGCAGGGTGATCCGGCCGGCGGGTGCCGTCTCAGTCGTCACGGTCTTCCTCTTCCTCCTGGAGGTTCGCCCAACCGAGCAGCTCGCGCAGCTCGGCTGGCGTGCAGCGGTGGTCGGTGCCCAGCTCGGCGCGGGCGATCTGGACCGCGGTGGGCAGGTCGACGGCGGCGCCGTGCAGCTCCGGCCACTGCCGTCGGATCCGGGCGGTGCCGCCGAAGGTCGGATCCTCATTGGACAGGATCATCGGGTCGCCGTAGACCGCCGGTTCGCACCCCGCCGCGATGCCGTAGAAGATGGCGCTGGTCAGCCGGTTGGATGCCACCCGGCGATGCTGGCGCAGCTCGGTCAGTTGCTTGTCGAGGAACTCCGGGTCGGTGTCCTTCCACCAGTGCCCCCGGTAGCCGTGGCAGATCACCCGGAACCCCGCGCGCTCGTAGAGCCGGCGGACGTGGCGCATGCCGTACTCGTGCCAGTAGAGGCAGACCGTGACCGGGCCTGGCTCGGTGTCGCGGATGCGGGCGATCAGCTCCCGGTGGTCGCCCTTGACGTGCTGGCCCTCCCACCCGTGGAACGGGTACCAGATGGTGCCCTCCCGCTCCTGCGCCGGTGGTTCCTCGGGTCGCATGGCCAGCAGGTAGCTGAACGGCGCGCCGATCACGACCACGTTGCGTCGACCCACCGACCAGGCCCGGCGGCGGGTCTGCTCGGACCAGAGCAGGCTGGGGGTGCGCTCGGCGTACGGGTGACCGGGGGCCAGGCCGTCGCCGATGTTCCAGCCGTGCTGCACGTACCCGTTGATCCGCGGTGGGTGCCGGTCGCCGAGGCCGGCGTAGCGGGCCAGCACGTGCGCGTGGCCGTAGAAGTGGTTGGCGTGGTGCATCAGGTTCCCATCAGGCGGCGGAACGCACCGCGCCGAACCGCAGGGCCGCGGTCAGCGCGTCGATGACGCGATCCTGGTCGGCGTCGCTGAGTCCCGGGTAGAGCGGCAGCGACAGCTGCTGGGAGTAGAACGACTCGGCCACCGGGCAGGATCCGCGTCGGTAGCCCAGGTCGGCGAAGACCGGGTGCCAGTGCACCGGGATGTAGTTGACCTGAACGCCGATGCCGGCTGCCCGCATCCGGTCGTACACCTCGCGGCGACGCCCGTCGAGCACCCGGATCGGGTAGAGGTGCCAGGCCGGGTCGGCCCACGACCTACGGGTCGGCGGCAGCACGCCGTCCAGGTCGGCCAGTGCCTCGTTGTAGCGGGCGACCAGGGTCCTCCGGCGGGCCATGAACTCGCCGAGCCGACGCAGTTGGCTGCGGCCCAGGGCGCAGAGCACATCCGGCAGCCGGTAGTTCAGCCCGAACTCGTGGACCTCGTAGTACCAGCCGCCCTCGTCCGGGAAGCGGAACTCGTCGCGCTCCCGGATTACTCCGACGCTGCGGAACCGACGGGCACGCTCCAGGACCTGCGGGTCCCGTGCGGCGACCGCGCCACCCTCGGCGGTGGTCAGGTTCTTCGTGGGAAAGAACGAGAAGGTGGTCAGGTCGGCGAGCGAGCCCACCGGCCGGCCGTGGTACGTCCCGCCGATGGAGTGCGCCGCGTCGGCGAGGAGCAACGCGTCGCTGCCCACCATCGACGTGCGCAGCGCGTCGTAGTCGGCCGGGTGGCCGGCGTAGTCGACCGCGGCGACGACCTTGGTCCGCGAGGTGACCGCGGCGGCTGCCGCCGCCGGGTCGAGGCAGAAGGTCTCGTCCTCGACGTCGGCGAACACGATCTTCGCGCCGAGGGCGGCCGCGCTGCTGGCGGTCGCCACGAACGTCATCGGCGGGACCACCACCTCGTCGCCCGGGCCCACCCCGGCGGCGGCGTACGCCACCTGCAGCGCGGCGGTGCCGTTGGAGACGCTGGTGACACCGACCCCGCCGGTCCACCGGGCGAGATCGGCCTCGAACGCGTCCACCTGAGGCCCGGTAGTGAGCCAGTCGCCGCGCAGCACACCGGCCACGGCCGCGATGTCGTCCTCGGTGACCGAGTGCCGGCCGTACGGGAGCATCCCCGTCATGCGGCAATGCCGAGCATGTCGCGCAACTGCTCGACGGTGAGCCACTCGTCGTTGGTGTCCGACTGGTAGGCGAAGCCGTCCGGCACCGGGTCGCAGTCGACCGGCGGCTGGTAGCCCCAGGTGGCGATGGTCGGCTGGACGATGAACCGGCCGTCGGCGCGCAGCGTCCGGCGGCTGTCGTCGGGCGCGATCATCTCCTCGTGCAGCTTCTCGCCCGGCCGGATGCCGATCTCGTGGGTGGTGGCGTCCGGGGCCACGGCCTCGACCAGGTCGAGGATGCGCATGCTCGGGATGCGCGGCACGAACAGCTCGCCACCCTGCATCTGGTCGAACGAGTCCATGACGAACTGCACGGCCTGGTCGAGCGTGATCCAGAAGCGGGTCATCCGCTTGTCGGTGATCGGCAGGCTCTTGCCCTCGGCGGCCAGCCGGCGGAACAGCGGGACGACGGAACCACGGCTGCCCACCACGTTGCCGTAGCGCACCACGGCGAACCGGGTGGGGTGCTGGGCGGCGTAGTGGTTGGCCGAGACGAACAGCTTGTCGCCGACCAGCTTCGTCGCGCCGTACAGGTTGATCGGGCTGGACGCCTTGTCGGTCGAGAGGGCGATGACCTTCTTGACGCCGGCCTCGATCGCCGCGTCGACGACGTGCTGGGAGCCGGTGATGTTGGTGGCGATGTACTCGGAGGGGTTGTACTCCGCGGTGTCCACCTGCTTGAGGGCGGCGGCGTGCACCACGTGGTCCACGCCGTGCATGGCCCGGGTGAGGCGGTGCCGGTCCCGGATGTCGCCGATGAACCAGCGCAGCCGCGGGTCGTCGCCGAGCTGCTGGCGCAGCTCGTACTGCTTGAGCTCGTCGCGGGAGAACACCACCACGCGGGCGGGGTCGGCCTCGGTGAGGATGTGCCGGAGGAAGGTCCTGCCGAAGGAACCCGTTCCCCCGGTGATCAGAATGGACGATCCATTCAACTCACTCAATTTGGTGCTCCCGTGATCGTGGATGAACGGGCGGCCCTCGGCCGGCCGACCGGGGTGAGACGCTAGCCATGGCGGGTTAACGGGTAGACGCTCGCGGGTTAACCACAACCCCTGCTCCTGTGAATGCCGAACACCGCGTAGGCAAACACTTTCGGTCCGCCCGTAACGGGCCTGACCAGGCTGGATCGGGCCGCTACAGTGACCGCGCGAGCGACCCGGCTGCCCTGTGCGCGGTCGGCTCCCGCGTTCACCCGACATCCGCACCAGCTCGGTGCGAGCGGGTCACCCCCGAGCGTCACCGGTGCGGGCCGACGTGCCCGCCGGGTCCGCGCGGGCCCGGTCCGGCCGGCAATTCTGGAGGCGTTGATGGCATCCGGTAGCGACGTGATCGAACGGCCGGCGGTTGCGGCCGAGACGCGGGGCCCCGCACCCGCGCGGCGCTGGCTGCTGCCGCTGCTGCTCGTCGTCGGTTGGGTCCTCAGCGTGGCCTGGCGGATGTGGTTGTCCCGGCACATCGTGCTGCCGATCGCGCACACCGACGAGGACAGCTACCTGAACACCGCGCGTGCGCTGGCCGGTGGGCCGGGCGGCTTCAGCAGCGAGAACGACCTGCTGCGCCGGGTCGGCTACCCGATGCTGATCTCGCCGGCGTTCCTCGGGGACCGGGACTTCACCGACAGCTACCGGATCGTCCAGCTGATCAACGCGATGGTGAACTCGGCGCTGCTGCCGCTGGCGTACCTGCTCGGTCGGCGCCTGCTCCGACTGCGTCGGTCGTACGCCCTGCTCGGTGCGGTCGCGGCGGCGACCCTGCCGGCCACCGCCTTCTACGCTGGCATCGCCATGATCGACACGGTGATGGCGCCGCTGGTGGTCGCCTGGCTGCTCGCCGTGCACCGCTGGATCGAGCGGCCCGGCCCGCTCGCCGCCGCCACCGTCGGCCTGCTGGTCGGCGGGTTCCATCTGCTGCACTCCCGCGGCCTGGTGATCGTGGCGGTGCACGCCGGGCTGGTCCTGCTGCTGTTCATCCGCCGCCGGATCAGCCCGGCCACGGTGCTCGCGGCGCTGTTGCCGGTGCTCGCCATGGCGCTGGTCAACGAGGCCGCCATCCGCTACCTCGGCGGCAAGGTCTACCTGCTCGGCAGCACTCCCGGCGGGGGCACGGTCGAGGCGGTCGCCTCCGCCCAGGGTGTGGTGCGCGTCAGCGCGGCCGTCGCCACTCAGCTCTGGTACCTCGTGGTGATCACGTTCGGGATGGCGGGGGTGGCCTGGGCCGCCGCCGTCCGCGAACTGTGGCGCCCACGGCACGGCGACGCCGCCCGCTGGACGATGGGCGTGGCGTTGGTGGTGACCGTCGGGGTTGCCGGCGGTGCGTCGGTGATCCTGGCCGGCATCACCGGCAAACCGCTGGACGCGATCTACGGCCGCTACGTGCAGATGCTGGCGCCGTTCTGGCTGCTGGTCGGGCTCGGGGTGCTGTTCACCGCCGGACGCCGGGCGGTGCTGCGCCGGGCGGCCGTCGCGGTGGCCCTGCTGGTGGGCGGCGGAGCGCTGGTCGCCGTCCGGCTCGCCTACGTCGCCAGCCAGGGCCACCGGCTGCGCTACGGCGGCTTCAGCGCGCCGGATCTGGTGGCGTTGACCGGCGGCTGGCGCGAGATGCGGCCGGTGGTCGGGTCGCTGGTCGGTATCGCCGGCTGTCTGCTGCTCGTCGCGGCCGTCCTGGTGCCCCGGCTGCGGTTGCCGATGCTCGGCGTACTCGTCGTGGTCAACCTCGTCACCATGCAGGTGATCGACCAACGGCTCGTGCGGCCGACCGTCACGAGCACCGCGCCGACGCCCCGGGTGGCCGACATCGGCGTACGCCCCGGCGAGCGGGTGTGGGCCTCGACCGGCGTGCACTACGTCATGCGGTTCAACCTCAGCCACCAGGTGACCTGGACGGACGTGCGCTGGTTCGGCGACCAGCAGCCGCCGGCCGCGGCGCAGGTGGTGTTCGCCCGCTGGGCACCCGGCCAGGCCGACGACTGGGACGGCACGGCGTACGGCTTTGTCCGGCTCGGCGGCAACCCGGTGCAGCACTGGGCGGCCTGGCGGCGAGCCTGACCCGGCACACCCCGGTGGACACCGCTATTCGTGAACGGCGGATGTCCACCGGGAGCACGGTCGGTTAATGCTTTCCGTCTATTGCGGAAATGCGTACGGCAATCAGCGTTGACGGCGGTCGACGCGGGCCAGGGAAATGGGTATGACGGTGATTTCCCGGCCGTCGGACAGCTCCTGCCGTGGAGTGCCCTCGACGAATCGGAAACGCCGGTTCATCTGTCGTACGACGGTGTTGTGGCCGAGCACCTCGCCATCGAGTCGGTCCAGGTGCAGCCCGTCGAAGGCGTACTCGACGGCCTCCCGCATGACCCCCAGCCAGGCCGGCAGCGTCTCGCCCCGCCGGTCCAGCCCGTCGGCGTCCAGATAGAAGCCCCACGCGCCGGTGCGAGGGCCCTCCAGTCGCAGGTCGAAGAAGGTGACCACGCCGCAGGGCAGGTCGTCGCGGACGTACACCAGCACCCGTCGGGAGGGGTCGGCACGGACCCCCGCCCACCACCGGGCGTGCTCGTCGGCGGTGATCTCGTGGCTGGTCTTGCTGACCTGGCGGTTGGTCTCCTGATTACGCCAGGACAACATCAGGTGAACGTCGTCCGCCGTCGCTTCGCGCAGCACGTACGTCTCGCTTTCTTTTCTGTTCACGTCCGGTCCCGGCACCTTACCCGGGCCTACCGGGAAATCAGATATGCATTCGTTGGGTTGTAGACTGCGGCGCATGAACGAATTGAGTCGCGTGCAGATCCGCGACCTCATGACTCAGGTGCTGAAGAACCAGGACAAGGAGCTGCCCGCAGACGACGCGACGCAGTTGCGGGAGATCGGCTTCCGGTCACTGGACTTCTCCGAGCTGGCCCTGCGGGTGGAGGACGAGACGGGGGAGGAGCTCAACTTCGATGCCCCCGGCCTGCGTCGCATCGCCACCGTCGGGGACGTCCTCGATTTCCTCGTCGAGCTCCAGCACCAGTGACCGTCGCGCCGTCGCGCCACCCCGCCCCCGCGCACCCGGAGCCGGCTGGTGTCGACAACAGACTCGTCGTCGGTGGCACCGCGCTGACCTGGCGGGCGCTGCCGTCGCCGACGCTGACCGACCCGGCGGCGGTGCTCGTCCACTCCGCCGTGCAGGCGCTCACCGCCGCACGGCAGCACGCCGTGCACGGCACTGAGCTGCTGCTCAGCACCGCGAGTCGGGTCGACGCGGCGATGCGTACGGAGCTGCTGGACGCCGGGTTCACCGTCCTCGACGACGACGCAGTGCACCAGAGCGGTCCCGCCCGACCGCGAGCCGCCGAGCCGGGCCGGCTCTGGCTGCTGACCTCCGGCTCGACGGGGCGTCCCAAGCGGGTCGGGCACACCCTCGACACGCTGACCACCGTGCGGGCCGACCAGCCCGATCGGACCTGGCTCTGCCCGTACGCCCCCGGCACGTACGCCTGGTGGCAGGTGGTCACCCTGTCGCTGACCCAGCCCGGCCAGCACCTGGTGGTGGTCGAGCCCGACGAGCTGGACGACTGGCCGACGGTCGCGGCCGCGCACGGGGTCGACGCCGCCTCTGGCACGCCCACGTTCTGGCGCCGCACTCTCTACCGGGACGCCGCCGCGCTGGCCCGGGTGCCGTTGCGCCAGATCACCCTCGGCGGAGAGCCGGTGGACCAGGCGATCCTGGACCAGCTGCGGGAGGTCTTCCCCACGGCCCGGATCTCCTGGATCTACGCGTCCTCCGAGGTGGGGGCGTCCATCGTGGTGCACGACGGGCGGGCCGGGTTCCCGGTCGACTGGCTGGACCGGGAAACCCCGGGCCGGCCGACGCTCTCCGTCCGGGACGACGAGCTGGTGGTCACCTCCCCGTACCACGGGGCCGGGTTGGCCGGCCCGATCCGCACCGGGGACCGGGTGCAGGTGCTCGACGACCGGGTGCTGATCACCGGTCGACTGGATTCCGATGAGATCAACGTCGGTGGCAGCAAGGTCTCGGCCGGCGTCGTCCGCGGCGTGCTGACCGGGCATCCGGCGGTGGCCTGGGCACGCGTGACCGGCCGCCGCGCCCCGGTGCTCGGCCGGATGGTGGTCGCCGAGGTGGTCCTCGCGCCCGCCAACCCGTCCGACCACGTGGACACCGACGAGGCCGCGCTCGTCCGCTGGTGCGCCGACCGGCTTCCCGAGCACGCGGTGCCACGCCGGATCCGCGTGCTGACCGAGATCCCCGTGAAGGAGACCCTGAAGAGCGATGTCTGACTTCGCCGACACCCAGTTCGTTCCGCCCAGCTCCGTGGTCCTCGTCTCCGGCGGCTCCCGGGGGTTGGGCCTGGCCATCGTCACCGACCTGCTCGACGCCGGCGTACGGGTGGCCGCGTTCGCCCGTACCGTCACCCCGGAGCTGGAGAAACTCGCCGCCGAGCACCCCGACCGGGTGCACGTCGGCTCGGTGGACATCACCGACCTGCGCGCCGCGCAGAGCTTCGTCCGCGAGGTGGAGCAGCGCCTCGGCCCGATCGACGGCATCGTCAACAACGCCGCCGTCGGGCAGGACTCCCTGCACGTGCACACCGCCACCGACGACATCGCCCGGATCATCGAGACCAACCTGACCGCCCCGCTGCAGCTGACCCGGCTGGTGGTCCGCCGGATGCTCGGCAAGGGGCTGCGCGGGCGGATCGTCAACATCACCTCGATCTGCGCGCAGCGCGGTTTTCCGGGCCTGGTCGCGTACTCGGCCACCAAGGGCGGCATGGACGCCGCCACACGCTCGCTCGCCCGGGAGCTGGGCGGCCGGATGCTGGTCAACGCGGTCGCCCCCGGCTTCTTCGCCTCGGAGATGTCCGCCGTGCTCGGCCCGACCCAGCTCGACCAGATCGTGCGCCGCACACCGACCGGTCACCTGACCGAGCCGGTGGAGGTCGTGCCGGTCGTACGGATGCTGCTGCGGGAGCACACCAACATCAACGGCCAGGTCATCGTGGTGGACGGTGCCGCCTCCATCTGACCTGGACCGGCTGGTCCGGCCACGCCCGGTGCCGGCGCTGCTCGCCGCCGCCGAGCGGTACCTACGGGTCGCCACCCCCGCCCAGGTGGCCGACGCGGTGACCCGCAGCCACCTCGACGACGGCCGCTGCGTCGGCTGGTACGGGCCGCCAGTGCCCGGTTGGCGAGTGGCGATCGATGCGGAGCGCGCCGACGCCGCGGTGCCCCCGGCGCTGGCCCGCCGCTTCGGCGTAGCGGACTTCTGGGCACGGTGGACCCGGGCCGAGTGCTGTTGCAAGCTGGCCGACGTGCCGGTGGCGGCCTGGTGGCGTCGCCACGGGCTGGGTACGCCGGCCGACGGCTCGGCGGTCTGGCGGACCCTGCGGGTGGCCGACCTGGTGGTCACCGTCGGCTTCGTACCCGCTGCCGGCGCACCCCCAGCCCTGCCCAACTCCGTCGATCATGGAGTTGTGGTGCCGCACAAAGCAGGCGCCGGGGGCTGAAACGCCCACCAGAACTCCATGATCGACGGGGCGAGGTGACGGGTCAGATCAGGTCCCAGCTCAGTGGAGTGCCGCGCGGGACTTCGGTGGTGAAGGTGCGGCCCAGCACCTGGGCGATCTCCACGGGAGGCAGGCCGCCGGCTGGCCGGATCGAGCGGACGTTCTGCGCGGTCACCGGGTCGCCGGCGCGAACGTCCTCGACCACGAAGAGCGAACGGCGGAACCGTAGCCCTTCCCGCTCTGCCGGGGTCGGGCCGATCGCGGTGCTGCCCAGTGCCGCGTACGCGCGGCCCGACTCGGCGACCAGGGCCGTCAGCTCCGCCGGGTTCAGTGAGAAGTCCGAGTCCACGCCGCCGTCGGCCCGGTCCAGCGTGACGTGCTTCTCGATGAAGCAGGCACCGAGCGCCACCGAGGCGACCGCCACCCCGATGCCGGGCGTGTGGTCGGAGAGCCCGACCGGCACGTCGAACGCACCGGCCAGCACCGGCAGCCGGCGCAGGTTGCTGTCGGCCGGCGGGGCCGGATAGGACGCGGTGCAGGCCAGCAGGATGATGCCCGCCGCGCCACCGGCACGGGCGGTTCGCACAGCGGCGTCGATCTCGGCGACCGTCGCCATTCCGGTGGAGATCACCATCGGCTTGCCGGTGCTGGCCACGAGCCGGATCAGCGGCAGGTCGACCAGCTCGGACGAAGCGATCTTGTAGGCCGGCGCGTCCAGCGACTCCAGCAGCTCCACGGCGGTCGCATCGAACGGTGACGAGAAGACGGTCAGGCCGCGTACGCGGGCCCGCTCGAAGATCGGGGCGTGCCACTCGTACGGGGTGTGCGCCCGCTCGTAGAGGCGGTACAGGTTCTCCCCGCCCCACAGCTCGTGCCCGCTGGAGATGCGGAACGCCGGGGTGTCGACGTCGATCGTGATCGTGTCCGGCCGGTACGTCTGGAGCTTGAGGGCGTGCGCCCCGCTCTCGGCCACCGCGTCGACGATGGCCAGCGCCCGGTCCAGGTCGCCGTTGTGGTTGCCGGACATCTCGGCGACCACGAACGGTCGCTCCCCGACGCCGACCGCGTGCGGCCCGATCTTGATTGTCGCCGTCATTCCGACCTCTGCTCAGGTACGCCCGCACCGGTGTGCGGTGGTGCTGTCGTCGTCCACCCGGCGGGCGGACGACCTGGAAGACCAGGGCGCCGGAAGCCGACCCGGCTCCCGGCGTGGTGTGCGGTGAAGGCGGTCACGGCAGGCGGCCACCGGCCAGCGACCCGGTGTGCCCGGCGCAGTGCCGAATAGGCCAGCCAGTCGCCCCGCCCGACGAGGCGGTGCTTGAGCCCGGTCACGCCCGGGGGCAGCGGGTAGCCACCGGCGGGCAGGTACCGACGGTAGTGCTCGGCGGCCCGGTGGAAGAAGCCCTGCCGCAGGTGTGGGTGCAACCGGCCGTCGTTGCCCACCACCACCAGGTAATGGTTGATCATCAGCTGGAACAGTTCGGCCTGCAGCCGCTCGTCCGGGTGTTTCCGGGCGACCCAGTCCATCAGCCGCTCGTACTGGGCGAACGCGTCGAAGTGCCGGCCGCTGCGGGTGGAGGTGATCGCGCCCTGCCGGCCCTGTCGGTACAGGTAGCAGACCCGGTCCAGCACGGAGATCTTCTCCGCCCCGATCAGCAGCGGGTGGCTGAACGGGATGTCCTCGTACCAGCCCGGGAAGAACCGCAGCTCCAGCTCGTTCAGGAAGTCCCGGCGGACCACCTTGTTCCAGGCGGTGTGCTGCACCCGCAGCAACTGCGGCTGGTCGGCCAGACGGGTGACGCCGGAGATTCCGCGCAGCAGGTGACTGCTCGCGTCGACCTCCCGCTGGCCGCCCTCGTGCACCCGCAGGTGGTCCAGCATCAGCACGTCGGGCTGGTGTTGGCGCAGCCGGTCCAGCACCGCGGCGATGGTGCCCGGCGGCAACCAGTCGTCGCTGTCGAAGAACCAGACGTAGCGGCCGGCGGCCACGTCGAGACCGGCGTTGCGGGCCAGTCCCAGACCCACGTTACTGCTCAGGTGTACGACGCGGACGCCGTCGCGGCCGGCCGCGTACGAGCGGAGCATGTCGCCGCAGCCGTCCGGGGAGGCGTCGTCGACGGCGATCAGCTCAACCACGGCCGACTCGCCCGCCGGGATGTCGGCCCGGATCGACTCGAGGCACTGGTACAGGTACGCCTCGACGCCGTACACGGGCACGACGATGCTCAGCAGCGGTGCGTGCGTCGGCTCATTGACCACGCCGCCACCTTCGACGATCCGGGTGACCGGCCCCGGAACCTGACGTGGCCGACGGAGGTGGAGTCCCTGAACTCCCGCGGAGCGGAAGGTTAACGCCGCCACCGGCCGCATCCCAGTGCCTGGGACGCCGGTTCGGTGACCACAAGCAGGTCCCGGGCCGGATCTTGAGATGCAGGCGGTGCGCGGGGCGGCGCGGACCGTCGCCACCGAGAGATGATCGTCGCAGTTATTCCGACCGATGGAGGTTTTATGAAGAGGTTGACGGCAGTGTTCCAGGCCACGGGGGGAGCCGGTCACACCAGAGGCGGTCGCATCGCACGCGCCGCCGTTCTGCTCGCCGCACTGTTGGTCACCGCCCCGTTGGTCGCCCCCGGGTCGGCCGCTGCGGCGCCCGCGCCGATTATCGGAGGTGAGACCCAGACCGACGCCGACGGGCTCGCAGCAGTGCTCATCGACGGCCAGTACAACTGCTCCGGCTCGATCGTCGACAACTACTGGGTGCTCACCGCGCGGCATTGCATCTACTCGGGCAGCACCCGGATCGCCGACAGCCGGATCAGCGTCCGGGTCAAGAGCATCTATTACTACAGCGGTGGTGGCGTGGTGAACGTCGCCGACTCTCGGGTGCGGACCAACCACGACATCGCGATGCTCAAGCTCAACCGGTCCGCGAACGCCCAGCCGGTCCGGCTGCCCACGGCGACCACCAAGGTCGGCGCCACCACCTACGCCTTCGGTTGGGGTCGGACCTGCTCGACCTGCTCCCCGTCCGCGATTCTTCGCCGGGCGACGCAGAACGTCACCTCCATCAATGACACCGACTACCACGGTGGCCGGGCCATTCGCACCACCGGGTTGAACGGCGACTCCTGCTTCGGTGACTCGGGCGGTCCGCTGTTCAAGCTCGTCGACGGTCTGAGGTACCAGGTGGGCGTGCTGTCGATGGTCAGCAGCGGCTGCACCGGCACCGCCTACTGGGCGACCGTGCCGGAGAGCCGCGACTGGATTTCGGACGTGATGGCGACGGTGTAGGTCGCGGTCGCCGAGCGGACCGGCCCGGGCTCCGGGTCGGTCCGCTCGCGTCCGTCACCGATGAGACACGTCCGGTTCACCCGGGAGTGACCCGGTAGTGTGCCCCGGTGCGGCCCTGCCGGGCCGTCGTGGGCGTCGCCGTCGCGCGCCGCCCGACGTCGCGCCGAGGAGGAGACGTACGTGCTGGTGACCCTGCGGAGCGTCGGGATCCCGGCATGACGAGCACCGCCGCGGTGTCAGCTGTCCGGCCCGCCCCCGCACCCGCCCGGTTGCCCTCGCTGACCGGGCTGCGCTGGATCGCCGCGTTGCTGGTCTTCGGCTTCCACGCGGGCACCATGCGGATCATCGCCGAGCCGGACTACAAGGCCGTGGTCGACGTGCTGTTCACCCTCGGCCTGTCCGGGGTGCAGTTCTTCTTCATCCTCAGCGGTTTCGTGCTGGTCTGGTCTGCCCGCGAGGGCGACTCCCGGCGCACCTTCTGGCGGCGCCGGGTTGCCAAGATCTACCCGAACCACCTGGTGCTGTGGGGTGCGACGCTGCTGGTCGCCTGGTGGTTCGCCGACCCGGTCCTACCGGCGGCCGCGCTGGAGAACCTGCTGCTGTTGCAGGCCTGGGATCCCCGGCCGGGCTGGTTCTACAGCATCAACACCGTGAGCTGGTCGCTCTCCTGCGAGTTCTTCTTCTACCTGTGTCTGCCGCTGGCGCTGCCGCTGCTGCGCCGGGCCCGACCGAAGCTGCTGTGGGTGCTGATCGTCGCGCTGCCACTGCTGATCCTCGCGCTCTGGCCGGCCCAGCAGTTGGTGCCGGAAGTGAGCCGGTGGTGGTTCACCCAGATCTTCCCGCCCGCGCGGTCGCTGGAGTTCTGGCTGGGCGCGGTGGCGGCCGAGTTGATGCGCCGTGGCCTCTGGCGCGGCCCGGGGCTGACCGTGGCCAGCGGGATCTTCCTGGCCACCTGGGTGGCTGCCGCGCAGTGGATCCGCGCCGAGCTGTGGACCACCCTGCTCGCGGTCGCGTACCTGCTGGTGATCACCGCCGCCGCGGACGCGGACGTACGGGGTAGGCGCTCGCCGTGGCGGTCCCGGCCGCTGGTCTGGCTCGGCGAGGTCTCCTTCGCCTTCTACCTGGTCCACGTGCTGGTGATGACGAGCGTGCTGCGCTGGAGCGGTGACTGGGGGACCGGCTTCGAGGGCTGGCGCGGCCCTGCCGCGGTGCTCGGCTTCCTGCTGGTGAACCTGGCCCTCGCCGGGTTGCTGCATCGCTTCGTCGAGAACCCGATGATGCGCCGACTCGCGCCGCGCCGCCCGACCCGACCGGCGCCCGTCCCCCACCAACGCACGACCGGCACCGAAGTCGCCGGCGGGGCCGACCAGACCGACGGTCGATCAACGTACGCCGACACGCGCTGACACCGTCCACCCTGGTCAAGCGGGGTCGGCGCGGCGTGAGCCGACACGCCCGTGGTCGGTGCGCCCGGGTCGGCCCGACGGTAGCGTGGGGACGTGCTTCCGATCGCGCTCACCTGTCCGCTGTGGTGGGTGGCGCGCTGGGCGACGCGGGTGCTGACCAGCCTCGCCGTCGTCGCGGCCCTGGCGCTTGGCGCGGGCCCGGCCTCGGCCGCCACGCCAACGCTGAGCGCCGGGCCGAGTTCGGTGCCGACCCTGAGTGCCGTGCCAACGGCCGCGCAGTCGGCCCAGGTGGCCCCTGAGGGAGCCGCCGAGACGTCCTCCCGGGCCTGGTCGGTCGACTCGCAACCGGCGCTGCCCGCCGGCCGGGGCACCGTCGCGGCGGCCGGCGTGCTGCCGGTGTGCGCGGCCGGGGCCGACCGGCTGCCCCTCGTCGACGCCCCGAGCAGCCGGGCGCCCCGGGCCCCACCCGGGCGCTGATCCACCGGGACGAGCGTCCCGTCGCCGCGCCCTGTCGATCCACCCGCTCCGCCCCCGTCGATCCGTGGCCCACCGTGGCCCGGTGGGGGTCCCACCGCATTGCTCTCCCCGAGGTGCCGACCATGGAGACCGTCGTCTTCTACCAGTTCGTGACCGAGGTGCCGCAGGCCGCCGCCATCTGGTCGGCCCTGTTCCTGCTGACACTGGGCGTACTCATCGTGCTGGCCGCCCGCCCCGAGCGGGACCGGCCCACGGACGACCCGCTCCCGACCGCGCCCACCGCCCGGGAGTTGGCCGCGGCCGAGGCCGTCGACCTGCGCCGGTACGCCGAGGAGGTGGCCGTCGCCGCAGCCGGCGCGACCAGGACCGCACGGCGGCGCCGCGTGGCCTGGCTGACCGCCCAGGAGCAGATGGAGCGGGCCTGGGCCGGGTACGACGAGGCGGACACCGCCGCCCGTCGGTTCGCGGGCACCGGGGCGCTACCCACCCCGCGAACCCCCCGCACCCCCGCCGAGTACGCCTCCCGGGAGCGCTACCTGCATCGCGCCGCGGCGGCGGCGCACTGGCGGGGCGACCTGACCATGGCGCAGTTCGGCGACGTGTTCGGGCACCGGCACGGCTGGGATCCCCGGCGGCACCCGGTCGAGCAGGAGGTGCTGCTCAGCCGGGCGATCCGGGACGCGAGGCTGGCCGACTACCAGGCCGCCGCCACCCGGGAGCGGGCCGCCTGGCGGGACGCGGAACTGGCCGCCGAGTCGGCCCGCACTCTCGCCGAGGAGGCGTACGCGGCGGCGGACCGGCTGCGGCCGAACCTGGTCCCCGCCCGCCGGGCGGCTACCCGGGCGCTCCGTCCCGCACTCGTGGCACGCTGGCGTCCAGCTCGCGCGGGTTGAACCCGATCCGTTATGTGAGCCCGGTCATGTCAATGGCGAATCGGGCGTCGGGCACGATCGGCTCGATTTTCCCCGTGATTGTGGCCGCATTTTCGGCGGCCTGTCCGGTTGTCGCCCGCAGGCGTCACCGTAACCGGTTGTCCCATCGAGTCACATCATCGGCAATACGCGCAGAAATTGTCGCGCCGATTGGGGTTTACGCAGGTGAACCCGGCTTGGCAGGGTGAGAGCCGGCCAGTACTGTCGTCCTGTCCGGTGCGGTAACCGTTCGCAAGAGGCGACGCCGCACCGACCCGCTCAATCGTGATCTACGAACCGGGGACCCATCAGAAAGTCCGGGGTGAATCCGCGAGCCACGGCCCGCGGTAGGGCGATCTTCCCGCCCGAATCCGTCAGCTAACCCGGTAGGCGGTGTCGGAAGGAGTTCTATCCTCGTGCAGCACCTTTCCATCCCTCGGTTGTTCCCTCGCCTCCACGGCGAAGCAGTGCCCCCGCTCATTCGTCCAGTGACGGTGAGCTGACCCCCCGGGTCACTGCCTTTCCCGCCCGGCCGCGCCGGGCGTTCCCCTGAGCGGTTCACCATCCGCGGACCACGGTCCGCGCGCTGGCGCCTGCCCGGATGCCGGTCCGGCCCCGGTGTGCCGCTCTCCCCCTGATCCGTGGAGGACCCCGTGAAGCACACCCTGAAGCGTCAGCTCCGCCGCCTCGCCACCGAGCGCCCGTACCAGATCGTTGTCGCCTCCGCCGCGGCACTCGCGATCGCCAGCACCACCGGCGCCCTGCTCACCAGCGCCGACGACGCCCCGGCCAGCCAGCACACCGTGACCACGGTCGCCGAGATGCGCAGCGACACCGCTGCCTCCCGCAGCGAGGCGCGCGACGCGTCCCCCTCGGCCAGCGCCGCACCGACCACCGCCGCCCCCGCGCCGGCCACCAGTGCCGCGTCGCCCGCCGCCAAGGCCAGCAGCAACCCGGATCTGACCCGCAAGCCGGAGCCGCCGAAGCCGCCCGCGACCAAGGTGCTCGACTACGACTACCAGGCGCAGAACACGTACTACAACTGCGGCCCGGCTGCCACCCGTAACGCTCTCAGCGCCGCCGGCATCAACCGCACCCAGGATGCGCTGGGCGCCGAGCTGGGCACCACCGAGATGGGCACCAACTCGGCCCTGGACACCACCCGGGTGCTCAACGCCGAGGTGAAGGGCTCCCCGTACCGGACCCGGATGTTCGCCGGCACGCCCAGCTCGGCCCAGATGGACCAGCTCCAGGCCGACGTGGTCAAGGCGATCACCGACGGTCGCGGTGTGGTGGCCAACGTCGTCGGCGACGCCACCGACACCAACGGTGGCTGGCACTCCTACGGCGGCGGGCACTACATCGCCGTGGTGGGTTACAAGGACAACGGCCGGACCGTGCGAATCGCCGACTCGGCCAACGCGGCCGACCCGTCGTACTGGATCACCACGATCGACCTGGCCAACTGGATCGCCAGCCGGGGCTACTCCGCCTGACCCAGGCACGCAGGCCGTCGCGGGCGCCGTCCCCCACAAGGGGCCGGCGCCCGCGGCGTCTCTGTCGGTGCGGTCAGTAAGCGATGAAGCCGTACAGCGCGAGGTGGTTCGATTTCGTCCCGCCGACCGTGTGGTCGATGCTGGACGGCTGCACGGCGCCCTTGACGAAGAGATAATCGATCTTGCTCGACCCGTTGGTGGCCTTCGACCCGTAGCCGGTCATGTCGTAGCCGCTCAGCGTGCCGGGTGCGATGCCCGTGCGGTTCGCGTCGATCCCCACGACGCGGATTGTGGAGGCGTTCAGCAGGCTGGTCGCGTCGGCGCCGAGGTGGATGCCGGTGTTGGCGATGCCCCGGTCGCCGTCGCCGGCGCAGGCGTTCTGCCGGTTTTCCTGCGGCAGGTGCATGGTCGCGGCGAACACGCTCGTGCCGGTCGCCTTGATAGTGAACCGGGCCGCGATGGCGCTGGTCCGCTTCCACTTGTGGTAGTCGGTGCTGTCCGGGTCGCTGTTCGGCGGCTTGTACAGCGTGCATCCGGCACCGTTGGCGTACGCCGTGCCGGGCTTGAGCCAGCCCGCGCTCCAGTACTTCGAGATGTCGCCGGCGGCGAGGCTGAGGGTCCTGGTGTTCCAGATGATCCCGTTGGTCTGCTTCTTCTTGAGGTCACCGAGTGACTGGGAGCTGCACTTGTGCGTGCTGCCCCACGGCTCCGGGTCACTCCAGGCCACGATCGCCCCGTAGGTGCCCGCCGGGTAGCCGAACTTGGCCGAGAGTTGGTCGGCGTACGCCTCGGCCTGGCCGGTGCCGCGCACCTGCTGGACGATCAGGATGTCGGGCGCCACCACGCCACTGGTGCCGGTGCGGCCGGCGTCGTCGACCAGGATCGAGGTCAGGTGGTCAGGCCCGGATATCCGGGTGCAGGTCCCGTCGGAGTTGTTCACCACCAGGTTCTCGATGTTGTTGTTGTAGACCCGCAGGACGCGGTCAGCCGCCGCGACAGCGTCGGCGCCCGGGGCGGGGACGCCCGGCGTGGTGCCGAGCGCGGGAGCACTGGGCGCCGTGCCGAGCGCGACGGCCGCCAGGGCCGCCACCAGTGCTGATCGTTGCCTCGTGAGCAAGGCGGGCTCCTCTCCGCGATGGATCGACAGAATGCTCTGCCCTTCCAGGCGGCGAACTCTACAGTGGATCTCCATCGGTCGGTGCCCCCGCACGTGCCGCGGACAAGGGCTCTCGTACCCGTCCGCGAACCGTGGGAGACTGCGGCCGTGGTGGATGAATCGGGTGGTCACGCTGGTCGAAGGCCGGTCCTGCTGCTGCTGCACGGCATGGGGGCGACGGGTGACGTGTGGTTGCCCTGGGCGCCGTACCTTGAGCAGCGCTGGCCCGGGCGGTGGCTGGCACCGGACCTCGCCGGTCATGGCTGGGCGGCACCGCTGTCGTCGTACTCCTTTGCGGGTTTCGCCGGCCGGATCGCCCACGGCCTCGCCGCTGACGACCGGCTCGTCGTGCTCGGGCACTCGCTGGGTGGGGTGGTCGGCCTCGCGCTGGCCGCCCGCACCGCCGGGTTGCCGGTGGATGCGGTGGTCGGTCTGGGCATCAAGGCATCGTGGTCACCCGCCGAGCTGACCCGCGCCGCCGAGTTGGCCGCGCGTCCGGTGAGCTGGTTCGCCAGCCGCACCGAGGCGGCTCGCCGCTACCTGCGGGTCTCCGGACTGGTCGGCCTGGTCCCGCCGGATGCCCCGGTCGTGGACGCCGGGCTGCGTCAGGTCGACGGCCGTTGGCGTCTCGCCATGGACCCGACCGCGTTCGCCGTCGGTGAGCCCGATCTGGCCGCGTCGCTGGCGGCAACCGACGTGCCGGTGGTGCTGGCGCGTGGTGAACACGACCCGATGGTCACTGACGAGCAACTCAAGGAGTACGGCGTACCGGTCGCCACGCTGCCCGGCCTCGGGCACAACGCGCATGTGGAGGACCCGGCGGCCGTGTTGGCGCTGCTGGACTCGTACCGCTGAGCCGTGCGGTCCAGCGGGACAACCGGGCGGCGGCTGCCGCCCTCATGGCCACCGGCGGCCCGAATGTAGTTGCCGGAGCCCCCGTGACAGCCGAATGGCATGCGCCGGCGGGCACCCCCGGGGTCGTCCGGGTTGAGCTCAGCGCAGGGCGGCGATTCGAATTGAGCTAGGCGTCCGCTCCCTTGCCCGGTCGGGCAGCCCGGTCAGGCAAGGGGGGAGAGCTGAGGCGACCGCACGGCCGCAGAGCCCGGCAACGGTGCCAGCTCCCGGCGGGCGGCGGTCAGGAACGCCTCGGCGTACGACTCGGCCGGGAAGTCGCCCAGGTAGCGGCGGCGGGTCGCCCAACGCGCCTCGGCCAGCGGGTCGGTGTCCAGCAGAGCGGTCAGCACGTCATCCACATTGGACATGTCCCGACGCAGTACGTAACCCGACCCGGCCAACGGGAAGCGCTCCACGAACCGGTCGCCCTCGTCGCCCATGTCGGTGACCGTGTACGGCTTGCCGGAGTAGAGGTAATCCGAGACCACCCCGGACACGTCGGAGACCAGCGCGTCCGAGCGGTTGACGCACTCGGTCAGGCTCAGCTCCCGGGCTGCCGCGCCCACCACGTGCTGCCGCCCGGTGCGGGCACGATCGACCACCAGCAACTCGGTCAGCCGGCCCAGTTGCCGGGCCGAGGCCGGGTTCTGCGCGGTGTACGGGTGGGCCCGCAGGATCACCGTCGCGCCGCGCTCCAGCAGCCGACGCAGCAGCCCTTCGGCCACCGGCAGCGAGCAGTAGTCGGCGTCGGCGTGGTGCCCGGTCCAGGTCGGTGTGTAGAGCACGGTTGGATGTGCCAGTCCGCGTACCGGCTCGGGGCGTACCTCGATCGACTCGACCTGCGGGCGGCCCACCACCACGAACTTGTCCGCCGGGATGTGCACCCCGGCGCGGGCGTACCGGTCGATCGCCGCCGGCCCCGCCACGAAGATCCGGTCGAAGATCCCCGACACCGGGTTGGCGCTCGGCGCCTTGTCGCTGTCGCCGTGGTGCAGCTGCACGTGGGTGAGCTGGGTGAAGCGGATGCAGTGGCTGTTCTTCGCCCCGTGGTTGACGTAGAACGCCGCCCGCAGGCTCGGCACCAGCGCCTCGTCCATGGCCCGCAGGGTGGGGCAGTAGACCACCGGTGCGTCGGTGGCCGCAGCGATCGGGGCCAGGAACTCCGGCTCGCGCAGCACGACCATGAACGGCCGGCCGATCCGTTCCAGGTACGGCAGCCACATGGTGACCTGGTATTCCGACCCGGGAGGCGCGGAGAAGTAGAGCAGGAACTCCGGCTGGTGCCGGCGCAACGCACGGGCCACCGGCCCGCCACCGGCCCTCGGCCGGAACCGCCGCCGGGCCAGGTCCAGTGCGACCACACCGGCGCCCGCGCCGACCAGCAGGCTGGCGGCCAGCGCCACACCGGCCGGCAGGGCCAGCGCGGCAGCGAGGGCCATCGCGGCGAGCAGCCCGAGCAGGGCTGTGCCGATCCGGTCGGCGACCAGCGGCGTCCAGGCCCGCACCGGCAGGTTGGCCGCCCGGATCTCCAGGTTGCCGGCGGTGCGCAGCGGACCCACCAGCAGCACCAGCCCCAGCAGGATCAGCCCGGTGGCGACCAGCGTGAGGTCGAGCCCGTCGTCCAGTCGCCGGGAGTAACCGACCAGGACCGCGGCGGCGATCAGCGTCGTCTCCGCGACGAGGTCAGCGCCGGGCCGGATCCGCTGCTCGGCGGCCGAGGCGACCAACGCGGCGACGGCCAGCGCCAGCCCCCAGCCGGTGGCTCCGGTGAGCGCCAGCACGACGAAGGCCAGCACGGCCAACCCGGTGCTCAGGCACCGGGCAACCAGCTTTCGGACCAGGTCGCCGCGCATGTAGCTCCGTTCGTGGTTGCGCCGTCGGCGTCAGTTCGCAGACGCCGCGTTGGCCGGCGACTCGACCCGACCCGGCCCGGACTGGGCCGGCACGCTCGGCGTGGGCCCGTCACCGTGCGCCCGGCGTACGTCGATCACCTGGCCGGTCAGGTCGGAGATCAGCACGTCCAGCGACGACTGGGCGACGGCCTCCGCGGCGAGCAGGGTGTGCTCCGGCTCCTCGCCGAAGGCCCGCGTCCGCATCGGGGTGGCGGTCCGCTCCGGGTTGATGCAGTTGACGCGTACGCCGACGTCGGCCCACTCGTCGGCGAGCGCCTGGGTGAGGTTGACCAGGGCGGCCTTGGTGGCCGAGTAGAGCGCGTAGCGGGCCCGCCCCCGGGTGTAGGAGCTGGAGGTGTAGAGCAGCAGCTGGCCCTTGGTCTGCTGGAGATACGGAAGGGACTGGCGGGCGATGGTCACCGGGCCGACGAAGTTGACCTGGAGCAGCCGGTCCATCGTCTCCTCGTCCATCTCGGCGAGGGCGCCCTTCTCCAGGATTCCGGCGGTGACCACCACGTGGTCGATGCGGCCGGTGGCCTCGAAGGCGGTCTTCAGAGCGGCTTCGACGTCCTCGGCGCGCTCCACGTGGGTGCCGGTGGTGGAGCGGCTGAACGGGAAGACCTGGGCGCCGAAGCGACGGGCCAGCTCGGTCAGCTCGTGGCCGATGCCGTAGCTGCCGCCGAACACCACGATGGTGCGGCCGGTCAGCTCCTCGCTGTAGCTGCGGTGGTCGGTCAGCCGGGGCGCCTGCGCTGCCGCGAGCTGGAAGAGCTTGTCCGCCAGGTGCACGTCGACCGGGTGGGTGACCTTGATGTTCTCGTCCGAACCGTCGATCACCTTGATCGGGGTGCCGGGCAGGTAGCGCAGCACCACGCCGCAGTCGTCGGTGGCGGCGAAGTGGGGGTCATCCTCGGCGATCCGGTACGCCTCACGGATGGTGGGGGAGCGGAACGCCTGCGGGGTCTGCCCGCGGCGCAGCCGGGAGCGCACCGGAATGTCGGTGATGCAGTCGTTCTCGTCCACCTGGATGATCGTGTCCGCGGACGGGATGGCCACGTCCACGGCGTCGTAGGTCCAGAGCGCGTTCACGCACTCGCGCACGATCCGGCCACTGAGCAGCGGACGCACCGCGTCGTGGAAGAGGATGTTGCAGTCGGCCGGGCCGACCGCGTCCAGCGCGATCCGGGTGGTGGCGTTGCGGGTGTCGCCACCCTCGATCACCTTGGTGACCTTGCGCAGGCCGGCCTTCTCGACGATCTGCTGGGCGTCGTCGACGTGGCCGGTCGCCATCAGCACGATGATCTCGTCGATCTCCGGCGCCGCCTCGAAGACCGCCAGGGTGTGCTCGATGATCGGCTTGCCGGCGATCTTCAGCAGCTGCTTCGGGATGCCGAGACCCAACCGGGTCCCGGTGCCTCCGGCCAGAACCACCGCCACTGTCCGCGAGGGCCGCCACGGCGCCGGGGTCTCCGTTGCGGCGTCCGGGCCAGTGGTCTGGTCCTGCGTCATTGCCGGATCCTCACTCTCAGGGATGCGTTAACGGAAGGTTCCGCCCGAGCGGCGACGGAATGAACCTTAACGCGCGGCCCGCGTCACCCCAACGTGGGCGACGCGGGCCGTGGTGCCGTGTCGATGCCGGACGTTCGCCGGCACTCTACTTGCTGTTCGCGTACGCCTCGTATGCCCGGATGACCTCGTCGGTGGGGCCGTCCATCCGGATGACGCCCGATTCCAGCCAGATCGTCCGTTCGCAGGTGTCGCGCACCGAGGAGAGCTGGTGGCTGACCAGGAACACAGTGCCGGCGCCCTCGCGCAGCTCCCGGACCCGCTGCTCGCTGCGCTTGCGGAAGCCCTTGTCGCCGGTGGCGAGCGCCTCGTCGATGAGCAGCACGTCGTGCTTCTTGGCAGCGGCGATGGAGAACCGCAGCCGGGCCGCCATGCCCGACGAGTACGTCCGCATCGGCAGACTGGCAAAGTCGCCCCGCTCGTTGATCCCGGAGAAGTCGATGATCCCGGCGGCCTGCTGGGCCACCTCGTCGGGATGCATGCCCATGGCCAGGCAACCGAGGACGACGTTGCGCTCACCCGAGAGGTCGTTGAGCAGTGCCGCGTTCACACCGAGCAGCGACGGCTGCCCCTGGGTGTGGATCGCGCCCCGGTTGACCGGCAGTAGGCCGGCGATGGCCCGCAGGATGGTGGACTTGCCGGAGCCGTTGCTGCCGATCAGCCCGATCGCCTCGCCCCGGTACGCGGTGAACGACACCCCCTTCACCGCGTGCACCTCCCGGATGTTCGGCGCGGAGGTGCGCTTGACCAGCCGGCGCAGCGCGGCCACCGGCGTGGTGCCACCGGCAGCGCCCTGGTGCACCCGGTAGATGAGGTGCGCGTCGTCCACGACCACGGTCGGGATGCGCTCCTGCGTCCGGGTCATCGTCGCGGTCGCCTCGAGGGGCGCGTCGAATTGCTCAACCACGGCCGTACTCCTGTTCGCCGCGCCAGAAGTAGATGAAGCCACCGATCCCGGCCACCAGCGCCCACCCGGCGCCGACCAGCCAGAGCTGGGTCAGCGACTCGTTGAGCAGTGGCGCCTGATCCAGCAGCGCGTACCGGGCCAGCTCGATGTAGACCAGCAGCGGGTTGTACTGGACCAGCGTCGTCGCCCAACCGGGCAGCCGCTCGAAGAGGCTGACGCTGTAGAGCACGCCGGAGCCGTACATCCAGGTACGCATGAGGAACGGCATGACCTGCTTCAGGTCGCTGGCCTTGGAACCCATCCGGGCGACCAGCAGCACCACGCCGGCGTTGAACACCGCCTGGAGCAGAAGGGCCGGCACCAGCATCAGCCACTTCCACGTGATCGGCTCGCCGGTCACCAACACGATGCCGATCAGCACCACCATCGAGGCCAGCAGCTGCTGGAACTGGGTGATCGTCGTGGACAGCGGCAGGCTGGCCCGGGGGAAGTGCAGTGCCCGGATCAGCCCCAGGTTGCCGCTGATCGACTGGGTGCCCGCCAGCACCGCGCTCTGGGTGAAGTTGAAGATGAACAGCCCGGTGGTCAGGTAGGCGATGAAGTTCGGGATGCTGTCGTTCTGCGCCAACACCACCCCGAAGATCAGGTAGTAGACGGCGGCGTTGGTCAGCGGGGTGAGCACCTGCCAGAGCTGGCCCAGCTTGGCGTTGCTGTACGAGGCGACAAGCTTGGCGTTGGCGTACGCGGCGATGAAATGCCGGTACGCCCATAGTCGGCGGCTGTACTCGGCGAGGGTGGGTCGCTCACCGGCGACCCGTAGCCCGTGCCGAGCGGCCAGCTGCGCCTGGGTCAGGCCCGTGTCGGGGTCGACCAGCGCGGTGGTGGCCATGGAAATGGCGCTCCGATCTTTCGTGCAGACGGGGTTGCTCGCGACGATCGAATCCTAGTGGGAGATGTGCGCGGGGCGCCGCCTCGTCGCTGCGAGGACAGTAGTCCGAAACACGTCGGGACGCAACCGTACCGTCGTTGCGCTACCCTAGGCGTCGTGACCTGCGATAAGAGCCCTCGATGACGACCGAAAAGAGGCGAGCCCCGGCCGGGGCGGCGGTGCTCCGGGACGAGATCACCACGGCTATCCGGCGCGCCCTGATGCAGGAGCTCGCCGCGGTCGGCTACGGCCGCCTCTCCATCGAGGCGGTGGCCCGCCGGGCCGGCGTCAGCAAGACGGCGATCTACCGGCGGTGGAGCTCGAAGCTCGACCTGGTGCTGGAGATGGTCGCCGCCGCCGCGCACGGCAAGCTGCCGGCACTGGACACCGGCACCGTGCGGGGCGACCTCGCGCTGCTGTTCCAGGCGGTGGCGCACGCGCTGCGTCACCCGCTGGCCTCACAGATCATCCCGGACCTGCTGGCCGAGGCCGCCCGCAACCCCAGCATCGATGCGACCCTGCGTCAGGTGCTGCACGCCCGGCAGCAGGAACTCGGCGGTCGTCTCGTCACCCGCGCCGTGCAGCGTGGCGAACTGCCCGCCGACACCGACCCGCACGCCGCGATCGACCTCATCGTGGGCCCGCTCTACTGGCGGCTCGCCATCGCCCGCCTCCCGCTCACCGACGGGTACCTCGACAACCTGGTCGAATCCGTGGCCGCCGGGCTCGGCGCCGACAGCGCCCTACCCCGTCCCCGGGCGGCCCCGATCTCGGGTTGACCAGGCACCCGACACCCCGCCGCCCGGAAGACCGGTCTCCCTGTCCGATTCCGCTAGGCTGCCCCCTTGACACCCGGCCGTCACCGCGCCGAAACCCTCATCCGCCTGACGAGTAAGGACGCCCGTGGCCAACGTCGACAGCATCGCCGTAGCGCCCGCCGACTCGGATCCAACGCCGCGGCCCGAGCAGACAACCCGGCCCGCCAACCGTCGCCCCCTGGTGTCCCGGGTACGCGCGTTGGTGGCCGTCGCCCCGGCGGTGCTCACCGATGGTGCCGTGATCGCGTTCGCGCTCTTCACCGTGCTGTACCACGCGGCATTCCTGGTGGACCTGCGTCCCTCGGTGACCTTCCGGATCTGGCTGCTCGCCTGCGTGGTGCTCGCGATCGTGGCCCTCCTGCGCGCCCGCCGTCGCTCCGCCAGCACTCCCGTCGACAGCGAGCGGGCGGCACCGGTCGAGCCGACCGGCCCGCAGCCCGCCGTCGACCGCCGCCTGCTGACCGGGGTGCTGGTCGCCGCCGCCGTGGCCGCCATCACCGCCGGTGTGGCCGGGACCGGGGCGGGCCTCACGTGGTGGATCCCGGCGGTGGCCGGCCTGCTCGCGGCGATCGGCGGGATCCTGCTGCTGCGCCGGGTCTGGCTGAGCGGCCCGGTGTCCACTGCGGCCGTCCCGGCGCCCACCACGGTGCAGTCGGCGTACGCGCTGGCCATCTCGGTGCTGGTCGGCATCTCCTCGTTCTTCATGGCCCGCAACACCCCGGACGACGTCTACTACGTCGGCAAGTCGGTCTGGATCGCCGAGCGGGACCTGATCCCGCTCAACGACTTCCTGTTCTCCGAGAACGTGCTGCCGGCCATGGGCTCGCAGCCGCCGATCCCGTCGATCGAGGTCTTCGACGGCGCGTTCGCCAACGTCGTCGGCATCCACGCCAGCTCGGCGCTCTGGTACGTGCTGCTGCCGATCATGGCGGTGCTCGCGGCGCTGGCACTCTGGCGGCTGACGCACCGGTGGGCCCCGCGTCGTCCGATGCTCGCCTTCACCGTCGCCATCGCGTACCTGTACCTCGTCGCCGGCGGGGACGCCGCACTGGGCACGTTCCACCTCCCCCGGCTCCACGAGGGCAAGGGCATGTTCGTCTCGGCGGTCATCCCGCTGATGTGGCTCTACCTGACCGAGTGGTTCGACACCCGGTCGCGGCGCAGCCTGGCGCTCATCGTCGCGCTCTCGATCACCGCGATCGGCCTCACCAACACGGCGGCGATCATCCTGCCGATGCTGGTCGGCGCAGCCAGCTTCGCCATGCTGCTGGTCGGTCGGTGGAAGGCCGCCATCATCGCGGCCGTCGCCGCCCTCGCGTACCCGATCGGTTCGCTGGTGGTCTCCCGCCTGGTGCTCGGCGGGATGACGGCGGCCGGCGCGGACGACGAATTCTTCAACGCGGCGTACACCTACCGACGGACCCTGCTGATCGGCGTGGTCGGGGTGATCAGCGGTCTGGCGTTGTGGTGCGGTCCACTACTCGCCCGTCGGCGCACCCCCGCGCTGCTCGCCGCCGGTGCCACCCTGGCGTTGAGCGTGATGTTCGTGCCCGGCGTGCTGGAGGTGATGAGCGCGTTGAGCGGCATCTCGGTGGTGCTCTGGCGCGTGCCGTGGCTGCTCGCCCTACCGACGCTGATCGGTCTGCTCTGCACCGTGCGCGTGCCGGCACCGACGCCGGCGCTGCGCCGGGCGGCGGCCGGCGGGATCGCGGCGCTGCTGGTCGCCTCGTTCGCTCTGTTCGCCACCCCGATGTGGTCGTCGAAGAGTTGGGTCGACGTGCACGACCGCCCCACCTGGAAGCTCCCGCAGCAGCGTCAGGCGATCGCTTTCTGGATCAAGGGGTTGGACCGCCCGCAGGGCATGCTGCTCGCCCCAAAGACGATCATGCGGACCTCACCGATCATCACCAGCGAGGTCCGGGTCGTCCTGCCCCGCGACTTCTACCTCGTCGAGTACGACCTCGAATCCCAGTTCGCCAAGGACCGGCTGCTGCTCGCCGGCTTCGCCGACGGTGAGACCACCGCGGCACCGGCCGAGCTGGCGTCGGCGCTGGACCGCCTGGACGTGGGCACCATCTGCGTCTACAACGGCAACCGGTACGCCCGCGACACCGCGCCGCAGCTCGGCTACCAGGAGTTCGCCAAGCGCCGGGCGCCCGGGGCGATGACCTGCTTCCGGCGGGTCGCCTGAACGCTTTCCCCGCCGAGCAGCCGGACCCGGTGGCGGGGCCCGGCGCACCGAGGCGCGGAACTTTGACCGAAATGGTGCCGGATACCCGAGCGGCACCGAGGTGTCCCTTCGCGTTAAGGTCGCAGTCACACGCAGCCGGCCGCGACTGACCGCTGCGCGACGGGGAGTGCCGTCGATCCATCACGGGCGCAGCCCGCAACCAAATCTTGTAGGGAGCGAACTCGTTTGTTCGGCACGTTGACAGGACGCCTCGGAGTGGCCGCCCACAGTGCGCTGCTGGTACTGGCCTACCTGGTAATGCTCGTCGGTGGCGTATTCGGCTGGGTCGGCCTGTTCGCCGTCGCCGGGCTGGCCGCCATCATCGGCGAGTTCGCCGTCGCCCGCTGGTCACCGCCGTCGCAGCTGCTGTTGGAGAAGGTGGGCCTGCACTGGTCGTACCGGCAGCTGACCCGGGACCTCGCGGCCGTGTTGCTCGTCGCCGCCGAGGTGCGGCTCAGCGGCGGGGAGCTGACCCTGCTGCTGGTGCTGCCGGCCGCGGTGTGGGTCGTGTCGGTCTTCGCCGGGGCGCTCTCCACCATGATCGAGCGTCGTAACCCGCTCTCCGCGATGGTGCGCAACATCGAGCTGGGTCCGCTGCGGTCGGCCCCCCAGCCGCCGGCCTGGGCGGCGGCGGTCGCCGGTGACCGGATGCCCCTGCTCAACCTGCTGCTGGTGCCGGCCGCTGTGGCCGCCGCGGTGCAGCACGATGCGACGCCGTTCTTCGTCGCCGCCGCGGTGGCGGTCGTGGCGACCGGTGTGGTGGGCGCCATCATCGCGCTGACCTGGCTCCGAGGTCGGGGCCAGGGCGCGGGGCAGGGCCCGCTGCTGCCCGCCGTCCAGCGTTGGCTGGACACCTACCAGCCCGAGGTGGCGCTCTACTTCGCCGGCCCGGCCAAGGACGTCTACCAGGCGAACATGTGGCTCGCCCCGATCGAGGCGCTTCAGCAGCGCGCGGTGGTGCTGATGCGGAGCCGGGAGGCGTTCCTGGAGCTGGCCGACACCCGGCTGCCGGTGATCTGCGTACCCACCGGGGTCGACTTCATGAACCTCGAACTCGGCAGCCTCCGCACGGCGCTCTACGCGGCGAACGTCGGCGCGAACATCCACATGCTCCGCGAGCCGAGCACGAAACACATCTTCGTCGGGCACGGTGACAGCGACAAGCAGGCCAGCGTCAACCCGTACAGCAAGGTGTACGACGAGGTCTGGGTCGCCGGCCTGGCCGGCCGGGAGCGCTACGCCCGGGCCGGTGTGGGTGTGCTCGACTCGGACATCGTCGAGATCGGCCGGCCGCAGCTCGCCGGGGTGCACACCTTCGGCGCCGAGTCGGTGGACCGGCCGTTCACCGTGCTCTACGCCCCCACCTGGGAGGGCTGGCTCGACGACGACCCGTACCACACCTCGCTGGTGCTGATGGGTGAGCGGATCGTCAAGGGACTGCTGGCCACGAATCCCCGGCTGCGCCTGATCTACAAGCCGCACCCGCTCACCGGGTCGCGGTCCAGGGCGGCCAGGGCCGTGCACGAGCGGGTGGTGACGGCCATTCGCGCCGCCGGCGGCAACGCGGACGCGTCCTCCCTGGACGGCACCGCGCACCTGGTGGTCACCGGTCGTACGCCGGGGCTGTTCGACTGCTTCAACCAGACCGACCTGCTGATCAGCGACGTGTCCAGTGTGGTCTCCGACTTCGTGCAGAGCCAGCGGCCGTACGTGGTGGCCAACCCGGCCGGCCTGTCGGAGGACGACTTCCGCCGTGAGTACCCGACGGCTCGGGCCGCGTACCTGCTCTCCAAGGACTGCGGTGAGCTGGAGAAGATCGTGACGGTGACCCGGGCCGGTGACGACCCGATGACCGAGGCCCGCCGGGAGTTGAAGACCTACCTGCTCGGCCCCGCCGAGGCGAACCCGATGGACCGGTTCCAGGAGGAGATCGGCCGCCTCTGCCGCTGAACCTCGCGTACGGCGTTCCGCGCCCGGCCCGACACGTTCCGGGTCGGGCGCGAACGTGTCAGCCCAGGAGGGCGGCCACCGCGTCGGCGGCCGGAGTGTCCGCCGGCAACGCCCGCGCCGCCGCCACCGCCGTGACCGGCAGCGGGCCGTACACGTGTGGGAAGAGGTGCCCGCCGCGCGACGGCTCCCAGCGCAGCGTGTCGCCCAGCCGTTCTTCCTCCACGCTCAGCAGGGTCAACTCGGTCGCCCCGGCGAAGTGCCGGCGCGCCGTCTCCACCACCTGGTCGCGGCCGGAGAGGTGGATGAAGCCGTCCTGCCGGTCCACGGCGGAGCCGGTGAAGGTGCCGGCGGCGAGGGCGTCGTCCCATTCCGTGGTCGGCAGCAGTTTGTAGATCACAGCGGCAGCCTACGGGGGCACGGCCGGGGCGCTCGCCCGGTTTTCGCCCGTACCGCCGCGCCCGTCGCCCCCCGCCGGGCATGCTCAGGTCAAGGGCCGCGGAGGGATGGGCGATGCAGAGCTACGACGACGACTGGACCGACAGCCAGCGCGCGCTGTACGACGAGTGTTACCGGGCCGGCGGCGAGTGGGCCGAGGACCCGGACACTCCGTCCGGCGACGTACAGCACGTGATCAACCTGGCCGAGGCGGACGATGATGCCTTCCAGGACGCCGAGATCGACTATCCGCCCCTGGTCGACGCGGTCACCCAGGCCAGCGGAGTCAACGTCACCAGCGTGCCGGCCAGCCACGAGGACCCGGGTTTCCGCGGCTTCACCGACGGGGTCCGGGACGCCACCGCCGACGACGTCTTCGGCCTCTAGTCGACCCGTCGAGGTGGGCGGACCGCGCGCCGGGCGCAGGCTTCTGCCACCATTCGCAGAACAACGCTGCGACGGACGGGGGCCTGGGTGCGGATCCTGCTGGTGGAGGACGACCGCCGGGTGGCCGCCGCGCTCTCCTCCGCCCTCACCCGCCGTGGGTACGAGGTCGAGCACGCGGGCACCGTCGCCGCCGCGCTTTCCGCCGCCCCGTGCGACCTGGTGCTGCTCGACCTGACCCTGCCCGACGGGGACGGCACCGACCTGTGCCGGGAGCTGCGCCGCCGCAGCAGCCAGCTCGGCATCATCGCCGTGACCGCGCGGGGCGAGGAACGCGATCGGGTGCTGGGCCTGCGCCTCGGCGCGGACGACTACGTCGTCAAGCCGTTCTCGATGGTGGAGTTGCAGGCCCGGATCGAGGCGGTGCTGCGCCGGGCCGCGAACGCCCTGCCGGAGCGGCACCTCATCGAGGCCGGGTCGGTACGCATCGACGTGGCCGCGCGAACGGTGACGGTGGACGGCCGCGCGGTCGCGTTGACCCGCAAGGAGTTCGACGTGCTGCTCTCGCTGGCCCGCCAGCCCGGGGTGGCGGTGCCCCGCGATCGCATCCTGCTCGACGCCTGGGGCACCACCTGGGCTGACCGGCACACGGTCGAGGTGCACGTCGGGTCGCTGCGCGGCAAGCTCGGCGACGCCCGACTGGTGGAGACCGTACGCGGCGTCGGCTACCGGTTGCGCGACGCGTGAGGGGCTGACGTGCGCCGTCGACTGGTGATCAGCTATCTGCTGCTGATGGTGCTCGTCCTCATCGCGTTGGAGACCCCGCTGGCAGCCACCATGGCCAGCAGTGAAACCGAACGGATCCGCGCCGACCGGCTCGCCGACGCCACCCGGTTCGCCTCGTTGGCCGGGCCGGCGTTACGCGACGGCGGGCCGGGGGCGATCGAGTCGGAGCTGAACAGCTACGACAACCTGTACGCGATCGGCGCGGCAGTCGTCGACCGGGACCGGAGCACCTCGGTCTCCTCGCCGAGTTGGCAGCCAGGCCCGGGGACCACGGCGGTGCTGGACATCGCGCTGTCCGGGCAGCAGACCAGCGCCCCCGAGTCGGTCTGGCCCTGGACGACGGGCCCGGTCGTGGTGGCGGTGCCGATCAACGACGGTGGTGAGGTGCTGGGCGCGGTGGTGATCGTGACCCCTTCCGGCCCGATCCGCCGGGCGGTCATCTTCTGGTGGCTGCTGCTCGCCCTCGCTGGTCTGCTCGCCGTGCTGGCCTGCGTGCTCACCGCCTTCGGGCTGGCCGGTTGGGTGCTGCGCCCGGTCACCGAACTGGACGCGGTCACCCACGAGATCGCCGAGGGCGACCGGGGTGCCCGGGTGCAGCACCGCCTGGGCCCGCCGGAGCTACGCCGGCTCGCGGCCAGCTTCAACCACATGGCCGACGTGGTCTCCGACGTGATGGACCGGCAGCGTGCCTTCGTCGCGCACGCCAGCCATCAACTGCGCAACCCGCTCACCGCGCTGCGCCTGCGGGTGGAGGAGCTGGGCCCCAGCCTCAGCGACCCGGACGGCCGAGCCGAGCACCGGCTGGCACTGGAGGAGACCGACCGGCTGGCGTTGGTGCTCGACGCGCTGCTCACCCTCGCCCGGGCCGAACGGGAGGAGAACGAACGGATCACCGTGGACGCCGCGGCGGTGGCCGCGTCCCGGGTGGCCGCGTGGGCGCCACTGGCCCGGCACCGCTCGATCGCCTTGCGGCTGGCCACAACCGACGCCCCGGCGTACGCCCAGACTGTGCCGACCGCCGTCGACCAGGCGCTGGACGCGCTGATCGACAACGCGGTGAAGTTCAGCGGGGCCGGTGGGGCGGTGACGGTGACCGTGGCCCGCCGTGACAACGGCGTGGCCCTGGAGGTGCGCGACTCCGGCCCGGGCATGACCGAGAGTCAACTCGGCCAGGCGACCGAGCGGTTCTGGCGGGCGCCGGACGTGCAGAACGTGGACGGCGCGGGGCTCGGCCTGGCCATCGCCGCGGTGCTGGTGGACGCCTCCGACGGGCGGCTCACCATGCGCCCGGGGGAGTCCGGTGGGCTGATCGCCGCCCTGTGGTTCCCGGCGCCCGAGGCCGACCTGTCAGTGGAGCCCGTGGACGAGGAGTTGGCCGCCGACCTGCGGCCCACCCCGGCAGGGTGAAGGCGGGCCGTCAGGGTTTGGCCGCGCGGTACCAGGCGGCGGCCCCGGGGTGCAGCGACAGCGGCGCGGTGACGATCGCCGAGCGCGGGCTCATCCGCCCCGCCGCGGGATGCGCGGCGGCCAGCTCGGCCCGGCGTTCCATCAGCAGCCGGGTCACCTCCCGGACCAGCGGCTCCGGCAGGTTGGCCCGGACGATCAGATAGTTCGGGTTGGCCACCGTGGTCATCGCGTCGACCCCGTAGACCGAGCGGGGGATGTCCCGGGAGACGTAGACCTGGCCGTAGCGGGAGCGCAGCGGCTCGGTCCATTCGCTGAGGTCCACGATCCGGGTGGCGCTACGCCCGGCCAGCTCCTCGATGCCCCGCACCGGCAACCCGCCGGAGAAGAAGAACGCGTCGATCCGCCCGGAACGGAGCGCGGCCACCGAGACGTCCAGTCCGAGCCGCTCGCGGTGCACCTCGTCACCGCCGAGTTGGGCCACCTCCAGCAGCCGGGTCGCGGTGATCTCGGTGCCCGATCCGGGTGCGCCGACGGAGACTCGACGGCCCCGCAGGTCGGCGACCGTGCGAACCGCACCGCCGCCCGTGGTGACCAGGTGCAGTTGGTCGTCGTACACCCGGGCGATCGCGTCGACCGAGGGGCTTTCCGCCGTGGCGGCGGGCAGCACGTCGGCCTGGGTGAAGCCCAGCTCGGCCCCGCCGGAGCCGACCAGCTGGACGTTCTCCGCCGAGGCTGCGGTGATCACCACGCTGGCCCGCACCTTGGGCAGTTCCCGATTGAGGATGGCCGCCAGGGACTGCCCGAACGCGTAGTAGACGGCGGTGGGGCTGCCGGTGGCGATCCGGATCGACGTCGGCTCGACCGGGGCGTCCCGGCAGCCGGCGGCGGTCAGGATCGTGGTCAGCAGCACCGTCAACAGGGCAGCCGTCCCCGCGTGGTGGCGGCCAGGCCGGCTGGACGAGGTACGACTCACGCGGTGCACTGTGCGCCGTCGGACCGGTGCGCGCAAGCCCCTTCCGGTGGTGTGCGGCCTGATTACCGATCAGCACGCCGGACGACGTGTCGGCGTCACGACCACGCCGCGCGCCGGCTCCAGGGCCGCGCTGCTCAGGATCCGCTCCCGGTCCGGGCCATCAGCCACGCTGACCAGGAAGCAGCCGGTGCCCGGGCGGAGCCCGGCCGGCACGTCGAGCACGGCCGCGCCCCGAATCAGCACCGCGGCCAGCTCCCGGTCGGTGAGTCGTACGCCGAGGATGTGCCGGCGGACGTGCCGTCCGGCGGCCAGCAGCGCCGACCGCCAGGCCGCCGCCGCGAGCCGGGTCACCATCCGCCGGCGCGCTGGAGAGGCGCCGGGCAGCGGCCCGCCGAGCAGCTCGCGCCGCCCCTGCCACCAGCCCGCGTTCAACACCCGGGTGTACGCGCCCTGGTGCTCCTGGGGCACCCAGAGCCGGTGCAACTCGTAGCGGCGGCGCAGGCCGCCGACGGCCACCTCGTGGGTGACCGGGATGTCCAGGCGGGCGAGCAACTGCCGCATCCGCTGCGCGGCGTCCTGCCGGTTGAACTCCACCCCCGGCGAGCGCGCCGGGAGCGCCACGCTCGGCCGGGCGGCCGTCGGCGGCGGTGTGCAGCGCAGCAGGCAGGCGGCCTCGAACGCGTCGCCCAGCGTCAGCCAGTCCAGCGGGGGTGGCGATGCCGGGGAGCGGGGCCGGTCGAGCAGGGCGGGTTCGCGGGCCAACGGAGGCTCCCTTGTCGGAGTCTGGGTTCCCCTACCGTGGCCCCTGCGTCGCCGTTACGGAACTGGTCGCGCCCAGCCTTGAGCAAATCTTGCGGCTGCCCCGCCGCTACAGGTCGCTGACCACCAGATCCACCTGCCGCACCCGGCCGGGCGCGGTGGCCTGCTCCACGACGGTGTGCTTCAACTCCCGCAGCGTGCCGACCATTTCCGCGGCGGTGCGCGGCCGGGCCCCGGCGACGAGCAGGTCACGGACCAGACGCCCCTTGGTCGCCTTGTTGAAGTGGCTGACCACCGAGCGGACCGGCATGCCGTCAACCTCCCGCTCGTGCAGCACCCGCACGGTGACGGTCCGGTCGGCCAGCTCCCCGCGCGGCGTCCAGGTGGCCGCGTACGCGCCGGAGCGCAGGTCCAGCACGGGGCCCCTGCCGGCGGCGGCGTCCAACGCCAGCGCCAGCTCCTTGCGCCAGTACGCCGACAGCGCCCCGACGCCCGGCAGGCGAGCGCCGATCGGGCAGCGGTACGGGGGGATCCGGTCGGCCAGTCGGACCGCGCCCCACAGCCCGGAGCTGATCAGGATCGACCGTCGGGCCGCCCGCTGCGCCGCAGCCGGCAACGAGGTCAACTCCAGCGCCTCGTAGAGCACCCCGGTGTAGAGCCGCTCGGCGGGCGCGGTGGCCGCCTCCCGCAGCCGGGCGTTGCGGCGCAGGTCGCCCCGCTGGCCCTCGCTGAGCCCGAGCGCGGCCCGCGCCGCCGCCTCGTCCGGCCCGGCGCTCAGCGCCACCAGCGCGTCGAGCACCCGCTCGCGGGCCGGGTTCAGCTCCGGCAGCGAGACCTTGTCCGGGGTCCACCGCCGTCCGGTGCCGGCGTCGGCCTTTCCCTCCGAGGGCGGCAGCAGGATGAGCATCGGGTCTCCTCGACGGGCGGGACGGCGCCCCACGCGCCGGCCCGGCCAGCGTACGACCCGCCTCTACCGCCAGGGCCGCAGCGGGGTGTCGGGGTGGTACACGCGATAGCCGCCGACCTCCCGCACCGGCGCGGCGTCGGCCCGGTCGGCGAGCAGCGCGCGCAGCCGCCGATCCATCGGCGAGTCGACCTTCACCACGTAGCCCGGTCGCTCGGCCCGCCCGACCTGCCGCCAGTACGGCCGGTAGCGGTTCTGCCCGGGGGACAGGTCGCCGTCGAGCACCCCGCAGACCACCGTCTCGTCCGTGTTGAAGATCAACCGGTTGCAGGTCCAGTAGTCCCCGTACACCTCGTGGGGGCCGTTGGCGCGCAGCGCGGCGGCCAACTCCCGGGCCTGGCGCTCCTCGGTCCGCAACGCGGCGGTGCCGGTGGCCGCGAAGAGCACGGTGATCACCAGCGTGGTCGCGGTCAGTGCGGCCAGGACGGAGGTGGACAGCGCCCCGGCGAACCGGCCGAGTACGCCGACCGTGCCCCGCCAGCAGGCCACGGCCGCCACCCAGAGCGGCCAGAGCACCGCCGGCAGCGACAGTTGCAGCACCGACAGGTAACGGGCGTTCTCCAGTGGGTTGGTCGCGGCGAGCGGGCTGCGCACGTACGACAGCAGGGTCAGCGCCGCGCCGACGACCAGCGCGAGCTGCACCACCGGCCCGATCCGCTCGCCGCGCGGTGCTTTCGCGGCCCGGCGGTACGCGAGGACCGCGAGCACCGCGCCGGCCACCAGCAGCACCGGATACAACACGCCGAACCACTGTTGCCAGCGTCCGCAGCCGTCCACCGGGCAGAGCCCGTGCGCCAGCGGTACCCCCTCCAACAGGCCGCCGCGGAGCCGGTCGGACCAGGGCGGGGTTGGCCCGGCCTTGGTGCTGATCTCCCGGAACACCGACAGCGAGTCCGCACCGGGCGGGGCCCGCAGGTTGTCCCAGAGCATCGGCGCCACCCCGACGACGACCCCCGCCACCAGCAACAGGCCGGACCAGCCGAACAGCTCTCGCCGCAGCGCCCACACGAGGGTCAGCCCGGCCACCGCCAGGTACGGCAGGATCAGCCAGTCCGACCAGGCGGCGAGCCCGACGAGCAGGCCGAACAGGGCGACCGCGAGCCGTCGGCGGTGGATCGTCCCGGCGGCCAGCCCCACGGTGATCAGCAGCATCAGCAGCACCGCCGGCTTCACCTCGGGTCGGCCACCGACGACGGTGAGTTGGTCGCGCACCACCCGCTCGCCGCCGAGCGCGAGCAGGCCCACGACGAAGGTGGCGAACCAGGGTGTGCAGAGCCGGCGGGTCAGCCGGTGGATCAGATAGAGGAAGACCGCGTACAACGCGAGCATCGGCAGCCGCAGCACCGGCCAGCTCGGCCCGGCCACCGCCACCAGGGGAGCGGCCAGGTACGACTCCAGCATCCCCATGTAGTGCTGGCCGTAGAGGAAGACCGGGCGTTCCCGGCCCTGCCCGATGTGCAGCGCGGCGAGGCCGAACGTCGCCTCGTCGCTGTTCGACACCGGCACCGTGTACAGCGTCAGGACCAGTCGGTACCCGACTCCGGCAAGCCCGAACAGCAGCGCGACGAGCGCCGGCCGGTCGAGTCGTGGGCGCCATCGCCCACGGTGCTGCTCTGGATGTGACACGACCACGCCCCCGTCGTCGTCCCGACGGAGTGTTTCACGTTTGGTGGGGTGGTTGGGGTGGATCGGCTCAGCCGGGGCCGGCTCGCGTGGCCGTGGCTTCCGACGTGTGGCAGGGTTGGCGGGTGCCACCCACTCCCGCCGGCCAGCTGGCCGTTCCGAATCTGCACAGGGCTGCGCGGATCGAGGACGCCGTGCACGAGCTCGTCCAGCGCCGGCTGCGGCGCACCGGTTGGCGGGTCAACATCGTCGCGTACACCGGCTATGGCGCGCCGGGCTGGGTGCGGGTGATGTGCCGCGTGCTGCTGGGCCGCCCGGACACCCGCCAGCGGGGCCGGCTGGACAAGGTCCGCGGCTGGCGCAGCTTCACCACGCTGCCCAACAAACACGTCACCGTGACCATCGAGGCCGGCGGGGTACGACACGAGACGCAGGCCGACCGCAGCGGCTTCGTCGACACGCTGGTCGAGGCCGACCTGGCACCCGGGTGGGGCACGGTCCGGCTCAGCGTCCCGGACGCCGAGCCGGTCGACGCGCCGGTGCGCATCCTCGACCCGGACGTCAAGTTCGGCATCCTCTCCGACATCGACGACACGGTGATGGTGACCGCGCTGCCCCGGCCGCTGCTCGCCGCGTGGAACACGTTCGTGCTCGACGAGCACGCCCGCAACGCCGTTCCGGGTATGGCGGTGCTCTACGAGCGGCTGGTCACCGGGCACCCCGGCGCGCCGGTCTTCTACCTCTCCACCGGCGCGTGGAACGTGGCCCCCACCCTGACCCGCTTCCTGTCCCGGCACCTCTACCCGGCCGGGCCGCTGCTGCTCACCGACTGGGGCCCGACCGCCGACCGCTGGTTCCGAAGCGGAATGGAGCACAAGCGCGTCACCCTGGCCCGGCTGGCCAAGGAGTTCCCGGAGGTGCGGTGGCTGCTGGTCGGCGACGACGGGCAGCACGACCAGGAGATCTACCGGGAGTTCGCCGCCGCCCACCCGGAGAACGTCGCCGGGGTGGCGATCCGCCGGCTCTCCCCGACGCAGTCCGTGCTGGCCGGTAGCCTGCCCGCCCCGGCCGGTCGCCCGTCGTCCGGGCCGGTGGGCCAGAAGTGGTTGTCCGCCCCGGACGGCGCCGGCCTGTGGCAGCTGCTCCGCGAAGCCGGCCTGGTCTGATCTTCTGACATCCACCGGTGTCGACGTGACTCCATAGAGCCGAAGTCGTCGCCGACGCGGTGCGGATCACCCGGCTCTGAGCTGATCCCAGGAGGAGCGGATCAGCTCTCGCTCGGTGGCGGCGAGGTGGGCAGCCGTGGCGAGCCAGGCCCAGGCGTACCGGTCCGGGTCGGGATCGGTACGCCGACCGAACGCATCCCGCCCGCGCCGGTCGGACTCGTCGATGAGCGCGGCGGCCACCGTGGCGGCGGTCGTGAAGCCGGCGCGGCGCAGCGGACCGGTCCCCTCGCCGCGGGCCGCCTCGACGACGGCGCGGCGACCGCCGGAGACGGCCAACTCCACCAGCCGGCGAACCCGCCACAGCGGGGACTCCGCGACCGCATCGGCACCGACGGCGAGGACCGGTTCGGTCATCGCGGCCGGGTCACGCGGCGGTAGGTGACCGCCCTGGATCTCGTCGTAGCCGAGGTCCGCCCGGCCGTGCCAGTCCGCCGGCAGCCGGAGCGTCGTGGCGGCACCGGGCACCGGGCCGACCGCGAGCGGGCGCAGCGTGCTGGCTCGGTCCGGGTCCAGCCGGCCGACCACCCGGATCCGCAGGCCCGGCCGGGAGGCGAGCCGCCGCAGGTTGGCCACGTGGGCCAGCATTGGGTGGGAGCCGACCGGCGCCAGCCGGATCACCGGGCCGTCCGGCACCGGCGCCCGCTCCGGTCCGGTGTCGGTGGCGGGGGCCAGCTCCCGGGCCAGCACCTGGTCGCCGACGGCACCCACGACCATCAGGTCACCGCCGACCAGCGCGGTACCGGCCCGGATCGGGTCCTCCGGGTCGTCGGCGGCGAGTTGGGCGGTCACCACCTCCGCGAGTGGGCGGGCGAACAGTTCCGCCAGCGGTCCGGTGGCCCAGTCGGTCTCGGTGAGCGGGCTGGCGCGGACCCCCTTGCCGGCGCCGAGCCGGCCGTCCGGGGAAACCATGGTGCCGGTGATCCGCAGGCCGCCGCGGGCCAGCACCGCGTGGTTGACCGCTACAGCGCCCATCTCGGTGACCGCCCGGGCGCAGTCCCGTGCCCGCTTCGGGCCGCCCGGTTTCACGTCGCCGAAGGAGAGCCGGCGCCCGTCAGCGGCGACCAGGTGGGTGACCACCCCGGCGTATCCGTTCGCGCTGATCACCGGCTCCCGGCAGACGCCGTACACCTCCAGCGTTCCGTCCGGCTGGTAGGCCCGCCGCAGGATGCCGACCAGCGCCGGGTCGGGATCGCCGGCGGCCAGCCGGCCGACCACGTACAGCAGGTCGTGCAGCACCTCGACCAGCTCGGCCAGCCGGTGGCCGGCCTGTCGTTCCCGCTGGGCGCGCAGGCCACGGACCGTGCGCAGCGCGGCGCTCTCGGCTCGCGGCAGGCCGGCCAGCCGGGCACTGTGGGCGGCCCGCAGCAGTTCGGCCTGGGGAACCGCACCGGCGGCCGGCACGCCGGCCGCGAGCACTGCGGCGGCGGCCCGCCACAGCGCACCGGCGGCGGCCCGTTGCGCCTTCGTCGGTGCCGTGTGCTGGCCGGCACGACCGGCGGCCGATCTCTCGGTCCGCCCGGTTTTCGCGCCATTGCCGTCCGGAGCGGACGACGCCCCGGCGGACGCCGGGTCGGGACGGGTAACCGGATCGGCGACCGGGCAGGCGACCAGGACTGCGGTCCGGTGCAGACAGCGGGGTGCCAGCAGGCAGCTGCACCGCGCCTGGTGCCCTTCGGTCACCGCGCCCGTCGGCCCGGGCGTGAGGGTGACCAGGGCCTCGACGTCGCAGTCGACCGATACGCCGCCGTCGACCCGGCCGACCGGTACCCCGGCCAGCCGTTCGACGGCGGCGTCCAGCCGCTTGTGCAGCCGGGGTGGCAGGGCGGCCACCGCCGCAGCGGTGACCTCCGGCAGCACCGGCGGCAACAGGTCGATGGGTGTGCGGTCCGTCAACGTGATCCTCCGCGGATGCGATCGCCCACCCAGCGGGCGAGTTCGAGCGGGCTGAGAGCGGCGACCGGCATCCCGGCCGCGACGAGCTGCTCGGCCACCGGTACCGAATAGCAGGGCGCGCCTTTGTCGTTCAGCGCGGCGCAGCCGAGCAGATGCACACCGGAAGTGGCCAGGGTGCGGACCTCGCCGAGCAGCCCGGCCAGCGGGTAGCCCTCCTCGAAGTCGCTGACCACCGCGACGATGGTGCGGCTCGGCACGGTCACCAGCGAGCGGGCGTGGGCCAGCCCGGCGGCGATGTGCGTACCGCCGCCGACGCGCACCTCCAGCAGCAGCGACAGCGGGTCGTCGACCCGCTCGGTCAGGTCGACCACCTCGGTGGAGAAGGCGAGGAAGTGGGTGGACAGGGTCGGCACCCCGCCCAGCACGGCGGCCGTCAACGCCGACCACACCACCGACGCCTCCATCGAGCCGGACACGTCGACCACCAGCACCAGTCGCCAGTCGGCCTCCCTGCGGGTCCGGGCATTGAAGACCGGGCGTTCCGGCACCACGACCGTCCGGCCGTCGTCGAGCCGCTGGGTGTGCTGCAGGTTCGCCCGCAGCGTACGGGCGAGGTTGATCCGGCCGCCGGGACGGCGGGACGGACGCGGGTTGGTCAGCCCGGTCAGCGCCGGACGCACCTGGGTGGCCAACTGCTTGGTCAGTTCCTCGACCAGCCGCCGGACCAGTGGCCGGAGCTTGGCCAGGTGCCCCTCGGGCAGTCCGCCGGCCAGTGACAGCACCGAGGTCAGCAGCTCCATCGAGGGGCGTACCGCGGCCGGGTCGAGCTCGGTGAGCACGTCGGTACGGCCGTTCTCGGCAGCCCGGGCGATGACCTCCTCGCGTACCGAGGTGCCGAAGAGCGCCTCGAGTTCGTCGGCCCACTCGCGTGCGGTCGGGAAGGAGGCATCCTGGCCACCACCGCCAGCCCCCTGGCCGACGTTGGTGGCGCCCTCGCCCTGGCCCGCCCCGTACAGCTCGTCCAGGGCGCGGGCATAGCGGCGGGCGCCGGCCGGCAACCGGTCGGGTTGGCGGCCGAGCAGCAGCCGCCACCGGTCGGTGGGGGTGAGCTGGGCGGCCGGCGAGTCCGGGCCGGGTTCGGTGCCGGCGGAGTCGCTCGGCGCGTCCGGGCCGGTCTCGGCGTCGGCGGAGCCGCTCGGCGTGCCCGGGATCGGTATGCGGCGGGCGATCAGGGCGGCCCGACCGGCAAGGTCGGCGGCGGTCCAGCGGGCCAGCATCTCGGGCGGGACGGACAGTGCCAGATCGAGCCGATCGCCGAGCCGGTCGGCGACGGCGTGCAGCAGACGGTCCCGGGCCGCCGGGGTGAGCACGTCGAACCCGCCCCGCAGCGCCGGCAGCCGGTCCAGGAACTCGGTGTCGGTGAGCCGCTCGATCCGCTCCAGCAGCGGGTCCAGCGCGGCCGGGGCAGACTGCAGCAGCGGATGCGCCGCAGTGAGCAGACCCCCGAGAAGCCGGTGCAGCTGCCGACGGGTGTCCGGTCCGGTCGCCGCGTCTATCCAGCCGGCCACCCGGGTGCCCAGGACCTCCAGGTCGGTCAGGTCGAGCAGCACCCGGGCGGCCAGGGCGGCGCCCTGGATCAGCGGCGAACCGGCCCGGGTCAGGTGGCCGAGGGCCTCGTCCAGGCGCAGGCCGATCCGATCCTCGCCGGCGCGGACCGCGAGGTCGACCAGGGCGGTGGCGTCGGCGGTGGCGTCGCTGCCGGCCAGGCCCGGCAGCCCGCGGACCGCCGCGTCCAGCAGCATGACGGCCAGCTCGGCAGCCCGGGCCCGGCCGTCGGCGGTGGTGCCGGGCAGATGCTCGCGGCGCAGGGCCTCCAGCAGGTCCAGGGCGTCCAGCAGCTCGGGCAGCGTGCCGGTGCCGGGCAGCACCACGGTGGCCAGCTCGAGTCGGTCGGTGACCAGCTCGGGCAGGTCGCAACGGGCGGCGTCGCGCAGCCCGGTGAGCAACTGCGCGGCGGTGGGGCCGCCGTCGGCGGCCTCCCGGCGGAACCGGTCCCGCAGGGTGCCGGTCGCGGCCAGCGCCGCGGTCACCCCGCGTACGCCGACCAGGTCCAGTCGGGCCGCCACGGACGGCGTCCAGGCCAGTTGCCAACGGGTGGTCAGGGCAGCGCCGTCGCCGGTGCCGGAGACCGGGATCGGCTCGCCGTAGCCGACGCCGCAGATCTGCAGGCGCTGCAGCAGTATCTCTCGCCGCCCGTCCAGCTCGGTGCGCAGCGAATCCAGCCGGACCTCGCGGGACTTCGGGCTGTCCGGGTTCGGCAGCCGCAGCGCGGTGAGTTCCGCCTCGACGGCGGGACCGAGGCCGGACCGCGGCGTACCGGGGGCGATCCGGCCGCGCTCGGCGCCGACCAGCACAATCTCCAGCGCCTTGGCCAGCGCTCGGCCGCGGCCGAGCAGTTCACCCTGGCCGAGCACGGTGGTCACCGCCTCCAGCACCTCGCCCCGGCCGGGGGCGGGCAGGTTCCGCAGCCGGGCCAGGTCGCCGGCCAGCCGTACCGTCTCGGCGGCCTCGCCGGTACCGGCGGTGTGACCGGCCGAGCGGAGTTCCCGGCACAGGTCGGTGACCGCCCGGGCGGCGGCGGCCCAGATCTGTTCCGGGTCGCCGGCAGCGGTGAAGACGGACTGCTGCCAGCGCGGGTCACGGATCCCGGCCGGGTAGCCGGAGCGGGAGTCGAGCAGATCGAACGCGTACGGCACCAGCGAGGTGATCGCCGTGCCGTCGCCCTGGGTGGCTGGCGCGGGCCGGGTCGTCACGGACCGGACCGGACCGGCCTGGGTGGCGCCGCCGGCCGTGCTGGCCGTCGGGGCGGGGCCAGCGTCGGTCGACGGGGTGGCGAGCAGGGCCGGGGCGTGGAAGGCGCCGATGACGGCGGCGACCCGCCGGCCGTCCGCGCCGGCCTCGGCCAGCACCTGGCGCATGTGTCGCTCGCGGGCCAGGTCCCGGGCCGGTATGCCGTCGCCGCTGGCGCTGTCGGTACGCATCGCCCAGCCGACGCCGAGGGCGGCCCGACGGACCGCCTCCGGTGGGCAGCCCGGCGCGCGCACCTCGACCACCCGGTCCCACAGGTCGTCGCCGTCGCGGCCGGTGCCGCTGGCGCTGAGGGCAGCGGCGTAGTCGGACCGGCGCGGGCCGCGCACCGGCTCGCCGGCGTCCGGGTCGATGGTGTCGGCGCTCCAGCCGGGGTCGGTCAGCGGCAGGTCGCAGCAGACCACCTCGACGCCACGCTGTTGGGCCCAGCGGATCGCGGCCAGCTCAGGGGAGAAGTCGGCGAACGGGTAGAAGCCCGTCGGTCCGTCCTCGCCGTGGCTGCCGACCAGGGCCAGCGGGGCCCGGGCGGCCGGGTCGGAAAGGTACGGCAGCCAGCGCTGGAAGTCGGCCGGCAGCTCGACACAGACCACCTCGGCCGCGGCGGCGTCCAGCAGCGCCGGGAGCACCGCCGCCAGAGCCGGGCTGTGATGCCGCACCCCGATCAGGTACGGCCGGACGCAACCGGCGAGCGCGTCGACCACGGCTCGTGGGTCGGCCGACGTCGAATAGACCGTCGACGGGCCGGCCGCCACCGGGTCGACGGTCGGCGGAGCCACACCGGGCGACGTGCGGGATACGGTCGTCACCGCAGGTTCTCCCGCAGATCCCAGAGCCGGCGCCACATCGCCGAGCCGTCCTCGGCGCGGCGGCGGACCGGGCCGTCCCAGTAGCCGAGCAGCCGGGCGTGGTCGTTCTGGTCGTCCTTGCGGACCACGCCGAGCAGGTGCCCGGGGACCAGGTCGAGCGCGTCCCCGCCGGGCAGGTAGGCGGCGGCCAACCCGAGCGACGCCGCCACCTGCACCGCCTCGGCGGTGGACATCACCGTGCCGGGCCGTTCCACGTCCCAGCCCTCGCCCGACCGGCCGGAACGCAGGTCGCGGAACACGGTGACCAGGGCGTCCAGCACCGCGTCGTCCACGGTGTACGCCGCGCCGGCGCGCTGCACGGCGGCGGTGGCCTGCCGGCGTACCAGGTCGGTTTCGGTGTCCACGTCAGAGATCGGGTGAATGGTCTCGAAGTTGAACCGGCGCTTGAGGGCCGAGGACATCTCCGACACGCCCCGGTCCCGCAGGTTGGCGGTGGCGATCACGGTGAAGCCGGGTGCCGCGCGGATCAGGCCGTCCTCGGAGCCGCTCAGCTCCGGCACGTTCATCCGCCGGTCGGACAGGAGGGACACCAGCGCGTCCTGCACCTCGGGCAGGCAGCGGGTGATCTCCTCGATCCGGACGACCCGGCCGGTACGCATCGCGGTCAGCACCGGCGAGTCGACCAGCGCCTGCGGGGTCGGGCCCTGGGCGAGCAGCAGGGCGTAGTTCCAGCCGTACCGGAAGGCGTCCTCGGTGGTGCCGGCGGTGCCCTGCACGGTCAGCGCGCTGGTGCCGCAGACCGCGGCGGCCAGCAGCTCGGACAGCATGGACTTGGCGGTACCGGGCTCGCCGACCAGCAGCAGGCCCCGCTCGCCGGCGAGAGTGACCACGCACCGCTCGACCAGGCTCCGCTCACCGACGAACTTCGCCGGGATGGTCATGCTGGCCGGCAGGTCGGTGTCGGCCGGGCCGGTGCGCCGGTCGGCGGGCAGCTTCAGCGCCTCGCCGTCGCTGCCCCGGATGAAGGTGACCACAGCGCGCGGGGTCAACGCCCAGCCCGGCGGCCGGGCCCCGTCGTCGTAGGCGGCCAGGAAGGCCAACTCGTCGGCGTACCGCTGTTCGGCGGAGAGGACCTGGGCGGCGGTCTCCGGCACAACGGTGGGGCGGACGTGTTCCGTCACGGTCACTGATGTTCCTCGATCTCTCTCTGGTTCGGGCGAGGGTCAGCGGCGGGTGCCGCGGGTGGGCAGGTTGTCGAATCGGGGCCGGTCGCCGTCGCGGAGGCGTTGCCAGGCCCGCCGGTAGAGGTCGGCGGCGGGCTCGAACGGGACGGTCACGCCGAGCCCGGCCGTACCGTCTGGTGCGAGGCCGAACAGGGTGGTCTTCCAGCCCTCGATCGGTTTCTGCCCGCGACCGCGCTCCAGCCACGGGCCGGGCAGGAACAGCGACCGGCCGGCCCGGGACCGGCTGGCCTCGACGACCAGTTCGGTGCCGGCCAGTTCGGCGCGAGCCGCCTTCAGCCGAGCCGGCTTCCAGCCGGTCCACTTCGTCGTGTCGCGGTCGGTCGGGTCCGGCATGGCCAGCAGCATCAGGTACACCGCCGCCGCGTCAGCGCCCAGGCCGTGTTCCCCGGCTGCCTCGGCGACCAGGTCGGGCACCGAACGGGTCGGATCCTGCGGCCACCAGATCCCGTCCGCCGCCCGCGCGCCGCCGCCCGGCTCCCCCGAATCGCCGAGCAGCGCCGCGAAGCGTGGGTCGCGGACCAGCCGCAGCGCCACCTCCATCGGGTACGGCTTGGTGGCGTCTGCCCGCAGCGCCGGCAGGTACGGGTCCGTCCCGTCGACGTCGAGCAGGTCCGGCCGTAGCGCGGGCGAGGGCTGGGTGTCGGCGGTGGCCAGGACGATGGCGCCGTAGCGTTCCCAGCCCGGGCCGGTCGCCGACGGGGTGCCGGCCACCTGGCGGAACGCGGGCAGGGAGGCGTACTGGTTGAGGTCGAGCAGCAGATCCGGGTTGGCCAGCCGACCCCGGATCAGAGCCAGCGCGGCCGGCAGTGTGGCCCGGTACGGATCGCCGGCCGGCGTGTGGTGGGCGACCCAGGCGGCCAGGGTGACCGCGGAGCACAGCACCTCGCCGGTGAAACCCGTTCGCTGGCCGTCAACCGGCTGGGCCCGATCGCCCTTGATCTCGAAAACCAGGTCGGTGTTCAGCTCGGCCGAGCGGGCGGGGTCGAGCAGCGCCGGCAACGCCTTCGTGGGCGCCCAGTCGGTGCCGACCGAGCGCATCGCGTCGATGAGGAGCTGTTCGGGCACCACCGACCGGCGTCCCACGGCGGCGTTCCAGACCCTCGCGGCGGCGGCCACGTCCACACCGTCGGTCCACAGCCGGGCCGGGTCGTCCGGTAGCAGCGCCGAGACCGCGGCCAGCCGGGCCGCCGGGCTTGACTCGTACAGCAACTCGTAGGCCAGGTTGACCTCGCGGGCCTGCTTGATTCCGAGTGTCTTGAGCAACTCGGGCGTGGCGGTGTCCATCGAGTTCCCGTACAGCAAACCGGCCAGCACCAGCTTCCCGGCGGTGGGGGTGACGCCGGTCAGCTCGGCGAACTGCTCGGCCGCTTCCGGCCGCCAGGGCAGTGTGCCGCGCGCGGCCCACTCGGTGAGGAAACCGGTCAGCCAGCCGGCCGGCCGTTCGTCACCGACCGGTGCCGAGGACCGCACCGTGTACGGCTCGGGCACGGCGAACACGCCGGCCGGGTCGTGGTACAGCGCGTCGAGGAGGTAACCGCCGGCGGTGCCGGAGTGGTGGAGCACGGCGATGAACGCCCCGTCGGGCAACGGCAGGATGCCCGGCCGGGGGTATCGGCGTGCGCCGTCGAGGCCGGTGAGGTCGTCGTCCCGCAGGTACAGCGAGAATCGACGCCAGCGGGCTGGTTCGGCCGCCGCGCTCACGTCGAGCCGGTCCAGCTCGATGAGCAGGGCGCGTAGCGTCTCCCGGTGTTCGTCCGGGGTGACGGCCGCGACTGCCCGGTAGGCGACGGCGGTGACAGCGCCGAGCACGTCCCACCAGTTCAGAGCAACCGGCAGCGACGGCCCGTCGAGGTGCAGCCGTACGGCGGCTTCGCTCCCGGTGGCGGCGGATCGCTGGGCGGCGATCACCTGGAGCTGGGTGAAGGCGTGGGTCGAGCTGCTGGCCCTGGCGGCCGAGTGCAGACCGTTGAGCGCCAGCTTGAGCTGCTCGTCGGTCGGCCCGATCGCGGTGGCCGCCGGTGCCACCGCCTTCGGGGCGGACAGCGACTGGGAGAGCCGCTCGCCTACCGCCTCCAGGTCGGTGCGCACCTGGGCGGCCAGCCGCAGCACGCCGGCCACCCCGGCCAGCAGCGCGTCATGGCTGATTGTCGGCAACGTCGAGCGGACCAGTTCGACCAACGCGTCCGTGCTGTCGGCGGTGGCGGATGCGTCGGCCGGTGGGCGGACCACGGACCCCGGGAGGGCGATGGGAAGGCCGGTGATGGCCTGCGTGGCCGCGGTCAACCCGGATCGGGTCGCCGCCCGGGCTGCGGCCCGTGCGGCCGCTTCGGCCATGGCGGTGCGGCGTTCGTCGAGGGCAGCCGCGAAGAGCGTGGCGGCGATGTCCTGGTCCACCCGGCGCAGGGCCGCGGAGCCGGCCGGATCCCGGTGCAGCATGTTGCCGAGGAACTCCCGCCTCGGCAGCGGGGCCACCCTGGCGGTGTAGGGCCGGCCGGACGACGTTCCGGCGGTGGCTGACACCACACCGTCCGGGTCGACCACGACGAAACCCTCGAGGACGGCCCGTGGCCGGTCGTCGCCGGGCAGCGTCAGCGCCGCGATCGGTTCCTGTCCCGAGGCCACGGTGACGGTACGGCCAGCCAGGTCCTCGCCGCGCACCGTGCCGTCCGGCAGGGTGACCACCCGCCAGCCGAGTAGACCGTCCACCGGAGCGGCGGCCGGGGTGACCCGCTCGGACAGGGCCGGCCGCAGCCAGCTGGCCGACTCCTGGAGGCGGCTTCCGCTCACCGGCAGCTCGGCCAGGAACCGGGGCAGGCTGCGCCGGCCATGGGCGTTGCTGGCCGGGTCGTACTCGCGCCAGCCGTGGTCGCTGTTCTCGTCGTCGGAGCGGTAGACCCAGTGGGAGGTGCCGTCGGTGATGACCGGCAGCTCCATCGGGACAGCGGTGTCACGGGGGTGCAGCACGCCGTCGCCGGTGGTCCGCCCGCCGCCAGCCAGCGGCAGGGTGATCTCGTTCCGGTGCCCCTCGCCGCGAAGAGTGCCGGTGATGGCCTGCAGCTCGTCGGGTGACGAGTGCCAGTAGCCGCGCAGATCGTAGTTGAACGACTGGGAATGCCAGAAGACCAGCAGTTGGCCGTCGACGTAGTGGTAACCGGGCTGACGCCACATGTCGCCGGCCGGGATGCGCAGGTCGTGGCGGAGCACGATGCCCTCGGCGCCGAGCACGCGCACCGTGGTCGGCCCGCCCATGATCACGTACGGCCAGGCGTCCTGCTGGGTCACCTCGACCCGGCTGTCGCCGCCGGTCACCTCCTGCCAGGCCTGCTCCCAGTCCGGCCAGCCCAGCTCGTCGAGGAGGCCGCCGCGCAGGCTGCGGGCGACGTGCCCGGCGAGGTCGACGTCGAGGGCCTGCCTGAGTTCGCCGCCCGCAGCCTGCGCGGCGGGCCCGTCGAGGTCGTCGAGGACCAGGCGCAACGCCTCGACCGGAAGGTTGCCCAGCCACTTCACCGCCTTCGGAAGGTAGGGCAGCCCGGTGGTGAAACGGTCGCGGATCCGGGCCCGCAGCCAGTCGGCCAGCAACGGCCGGACGCCCGACGTCCCGGCCAGCCGGCGCTGGGCCTGCTGCTGGTTGTCGACCTGGTCGAGGCCTCGGCGCAGAGCCCCGGTGAACCGGTCGTCGCCGGCCAGGGCGAGCAGCTCCCGCTCCCCCTTCGCATTCACCCAACGCGCCAGGTCCAGGGTGTCGCGTTCCTTCGGCGGTGCCACCGGCAGATCGAGGGCGAGCAGCAGGTCGAGCAGGTCCAGGTCGCCGGTCACGGCGAGGGCCTCGCCGCTGTCGGCCAGCTCGGCGCACAGCCGGGCGGCCATCCGCTCGACGAGTGGGTACAGCTCCCGCACTGGCTGGTGGCGGTCCAGATTGGCGCGACTCACGAAGCGGCGCAGCCAGCCGGCGGAGCCGTCCTGCGGACGGGCCGCGTCCGGCACCTCCGCGTCGGAGAGTCCGGCGAGCGCACCGCTGTCGGCCAACAAGGCCAGCCACATCACCAGGTTGTTCCGGTCGGCGGGCATCAGATCGAGCAGGCTGCCACGGATCGCCGGGTCGCGGCCGGCCAGCGCCGTCACCGCAGGCAGGTGCGCCTTCCACCAGCCGGCCGGCGCCTCGGCGGCCACCGGCAGCCGCAGCAGCTCGGCCAGGTAGGCCGCCTCGCGGTCGGCGACGGCGGCCGCGCCAGCGGCCTTGGTGGCGGCCCGGACCAGCCGCTGCACCGCGTTGGCCGACTGCGCGGAGGGCACCACGCCGGCGGCCGCTGCCCGCAGCGCCAGCCGGCAGAACCGCTCCAGCGCCTCGTCGGCCGGCAACTGGGCGGACAGCTCCTTCGCGTGGCCGGCCAGCGCGGTCGCGGAGACCACCTTGGCCGCCGCGAACTCCACGTAGACCTCGTCCAGCCGGTTCAGGTCGACCGGCAGGCCGTGCTGCGCCTCCGCCTTGCGCGCCTTGTTGAACAACTGCGTCGCGTAGGTGTCCTGCCCGGCGGCCAGGAACACCCGCGCCGCCTGCTCGAAGAACGTCGGCAGGAAGTGCGGCAGCGTGCGGGCGAGGCGGTCCGCGACGCTCTGGTGCCCGTCCAGGGCGGCCTTCGGCTGCGACCGGACCTGCTTGGCCAGCTTCTGCAGCTCCGGCACCACCGCCAATGCGTGTCGGCCATCCGTTGGGTGGTGCACCAGCACCCACTCCGGGAAGGCCAGTGGGCGGCGCTGGCCCAGCCCGACGACGGCCGGCTCGGCGCCCGGCGTCAGACCGAGGAACCCGACGGCCATGTCCTCGCCCTCACCGAGGGCCGCGTCGACCAGGCGGACCACCGGCCGGTCGTCGAGGGCCGGGTGCCGGTAGGTGCGGGCGGTGAGGGGCACCGCCCGGTCGCCGACGCCGGCGGTGCCGGTCGGCAGCACCGCGCCGGCGGCCAGCAGGCTCTCCGCCAATTCCTCGTCCGACCTGGTCGTCATCCCGGTCACGCCTTTTCCCTCGTTCGGGTCAGGGCGCCGGACAGGGCCGTCGCCATCCGTATTCCTTCCGACCAGGCCACCGGCCCGACCTCGGTCAACCGCAGCGTCGGCCCGTCCACGACCGACCAGGAGAGGCTGCCGAGGGTCGCCTCGGAGTCCCAGTAGGCCTCGTCGAACCACATGGCGGCCTCGACCGTGCGGCCGGCCTCCCAGACCCGGCACGTGACCTGGGAGCCGGAGACCCGGAAGCCGAGCGTGGCGGCCCGGACGGCCAGCCGGTTGGGGACCGTGGTGCCGTGGAAGTCGTTGATCGTGGTGTCCCGGTCCTTCAGGTTGGCCGGCCTGCTCCAGGTGCCCCGGTGCAATTGCTCGACCCGCTGGGTGACGTCCAGTTCGTCGGCGAACTCGCGCAGGTCCGTCAGATCGGGCACGCGCACCGGGTGGGGCAGCGTGGCGCTGGCCGGCGAGAGCCGGACGGTGTCCCCGTCGAGGTTGACCACCCGCAGGTCACCGGTGTCGGTGACGTCCCGCAGGAAGCCCGGCTCGGCCGGGTCGTCCCCGAGCACCACGAGGTCGCGCAGCGCGCCCTGCCAGGCCGGGTCCGGCCAGACCCGGGCCAGCAGCCCGGTCGGCACCGGCAGCGAGGACACCACCCAGGCGTCGACCCGCGCCAGGCATTCGGCGGTGTGCCGATCCAGCCACTGGCCGAGCTGGCGCAACCGGTCCACCTCGGGGTCGTCGCGCAGCGCCTTCGGCAGTGTCTTCAGTGGACGACCGCTGGCCCGTGAGCCGGTGGATCGGGCCGCCACCTTCCCGTCGACAAAAGAGATCTCATAGGAGTCTCCGACCGCTAGCCAGCCCATCAGGATCACCCTCCACAGTGGTAGGCCGGCCCGATTTCATGGCGAGTTGGCCGAGACTGATCAACGAGGGGGGACGCTAACAGCAGTGACCGACACGACAGGAACCCGTTGGCCGGGTGGCGGTGGGGGACCGGGGCCGAGCGGCGGGACGACAAGGACCGGACCTGCGGAAGTCACAGATCCGGTTGGTTCGGCTCCACCCGCGGACGGTCGGGCAACGGTCCGCCGCGACGCCGCCGCGCACCCCGCCGCCTCAGTCGCGGCGGAGCCAGACCGCGCCCAGTGGGGGGACCTGGAGGGCGGCGGAGGCGACCATGCCGTGCCACGGCACGTCCTGCGCGTGCACCGCGCCCATGTTGCCGACCCCGGAGCCGCCGTAGTGGTGCGCGTCGGTGTTGAGCACCTCGGTCCAGGTGCCGCCCGCCGGCAGGCCGATCCGGTAGTCGTGCAGCGGAGACGCGGAGAAGTTCGCCACGCACACCAGCGTCGAGCCGTCCGGGGCGATCCGGACGAACGACACGGTGTTGTTGGCGACGTCGTCACCGGCGATCCACCGGAACCCGGCCGGCTCGGTGTCCTGCGCCCAGAGCGCGGGAGTGTCCCGGTACACCCGGTTGAGGTCAGCGACGAGTCGCTGCACGCCGGCGCGGGCCGGGTCGTGCAGCAGGTACCAGTCGAGGCCGCGCTCCTCGCTCCACTCCCGGTCGTCGGCCAGCTCGGAGCCCATGAAGAGCAGCTGCTTGCCCGGGTGCGCCCACATGTACGCCAGCAGCGCCCGTACGTTGGCCAGCCGCTGCCAGGTGTCGCCGGGCATCTTGCCGGCCAGTGAGCCCTTGCCGTGCACCACCTCGTCGTGGCTGATCGGCAGCACGTAGTTCTCGCTCCAGGCGTACGCCAGGGAGAAGGTGAGCTGGTGGTGGTGGTGCTGGCGGTAGATCGGGTCCTTCGAGGTGTAGAGCAGGGTGTCGTGCATCCAGCCCATGTTCCACTTGAACCCGAAGCCCAGCCCGCCTTCGGCGGTGGGGCGGGTGACACCCGGCCAGGCGGTCGACTCCTCGGCGATCATCACGACACCGGCGTGGTGCTTGTAGACGGTCGCGTTCACCTCCTGCAGGAACGCGAGGGCCTCCAGGTTCTCCCGGCCGCCGTACTGGTTGGGGGTCCACTCGCCGTGCTGACGGGAGTAGTCCAGGTAGAGCATCGAGGCGACGGCGTCCACCCGCAGCCCGTCGACGTGGAACTGGTCGCACCAGTAGAGCGCGTTGGCGACCAGGAAGTTGCGTACCTCGCTGCGACCGAAGTCGAACACGTAGGTGCCCCAGTCGGGGTGCTCACCGCGCTGCGGGTCGGGGTGCTCGTAGAGCGGGGTGCCGTCGAAGCGCGCGAGGGCCCACTCGTCCTTGGGGAAGTGCGCGGGAACCCAGTCCAGGATCACGCCGATGCCGGCGGCGTGCAGCTGGTCGACCAGGTGCCGGAACTCGTCCGGGTCGCCGAACCGGGAGGTCGGCGCGTAGTAGCCGGTCACCTGGTAGCCCCAGGAGCCGCCGAACGGGTGCTCCATGACCGGCAGGAACTCCACGTGGGTGAAGCCCAGCTCGGTGACGTACGCGGTGAGCTGCTCGGCCAGCTCGCGGTAGCTCAGGCCGGGCCGCCACGAGCCGAGGTGCACCTCGTAGACGCTCATCGGCTCCTGGTGCGGCTGCCGTTCGGCGCGGCGGGCCAGCCAGTCCGCGTCGGACCACCGGTAGGTCGAGTGGTGCACGACCGAGGCGGTGGCCGGCGGCACCTCGGCGTACGCCGCCAGGGGGTCGGCCTTGTCCCGCCACTGCCCGTCGGCGCCGAGGATCCGGTACTTGTAGCGGGCCCCGACCCGCGCGTTGGGCACGAACAGCTCCCACACCCCGCTGGAGCCCAGCGACCGCATCGGCCAGCCGTCGTCCGCCCCCCAGCCGGTGAAGTCGCCGATCACCCGGACGCCTCGGGCGTTGGGCGCCCAGACACTGAACGCGACGCCCTCGTCGAAGACCCGGGCGCCGAGCGCCTCCCACAGCCGCTCGTGCCGGCCCTCGCCGATCAGGTGCAGGTCCAGCTCGCCGAGGGTCGGCGGGTAGCGGTACGGGTCGTCGTCCACGGTGCCATCGGTTTCCACCCGGTAGTCGAGGACCGGGCCCTCGACGGTGGTCTCGAACACACCGACGTCGTGTACCCGCTTCATCGGGTGCCGTTCGTCGCCGACGAGCAGCACCACGTCGCCAGCGCCCCGGCGCATCGTGCGGATCGTCGTCGACCCGTCGGCGGCGGGGTGCGCGCCGAGCAACGCGTGCGGGTCGTGCGTCGCGCCGGTGATCAGCTGGTCCATCGGGCGTCCTTCGGGGCGGCGTCGGTCGGTGCGGTATCGGTGCGGGCGGCGTCTCTCGGTGCTCCGGTGGGCCTGCGGGACGCGGGCGTGCGGGAGCCGGACCGGCGGGGCGGGGTCGGGACGGGGGTGGACCGACGAGGCGGGTTCGGAACGGGCAGGTTCGCAACGGGCGCGGTGGGCGAGGTGCCGCCGGATAGGTCGTCGGGGATGTCCGCGACGGTCAGTTCCGGCGCGACGGTCGCGGCATGTGCCGGTGCGGCGGGCGGGGTCGGGCGGCGCACGGTCAGCACGTGCGCCGGTTGCAGGTACGGGTCGAGCCGCACCGCGTTGCGCTGACCCCAGTCGTAGCTGGTGCCGGTGAGTTCGTCGTGCACGGTGAACCGTTCGTGCCAGTCGAAGCCGAGCGCGGGCATGTCCAGGGTGGTGTTGCCCCACTGCACGATGCGCGGGTCGAACGAGCAGATCACGATGACGGTGTTGCCGGTCTCCGGGTCGTGCTTGGACCAGCAGAGCAGGGCCGGGTTGTCGATCTCGTGGAACCGCAGGTTGCGCAGCTGGTGCAGGGCCGGGTTGTCACGGCGTACCCGGTTGAGGGTGGCGAGGAACGGCGCCAGCGAGCGGCCCTGCGCCTCGGCGCCGGCCCAGTCCCTGGGGCGCAGCTCGTACTTCTCGTTGTCCAGGTATTCCTCGGCGCCGGGGCGGGCCACGTGCTCGAACAGCTCGAAGCCCGCGTACAGGCCCCAGGAGGGGGAGAGCAGCGCGGCCAGCACCGCCCGGATCTTGAACATCGGCGGGCCGCCGTGCTGCAACGACTCGTGCAGGATGTCCGGGGTGTTCGGCCAGAAGTTGGGCCGCATGTAGTCGGCCGCCTCGATCAACTCCTCGCAGTACGCCCGCATCTCGGCGGCCGTCGTGCGCCAGGTGAAATAGGTGTACGACTGGGTGAAGCCGATCTTGCCGAGGCCGTGCATGATCGCCGGCCGGGTGAACGCCTCGGCCAGGAACAGCACGTCCGGGTCGACGGCCTTCACCTCGGCGATCAGCCAGTGCCAGAAGTCGAACGGCTTGGTGTGCGGGTTGTCCACCCGGAAGATCCGGATGCCCTCGCCGACCCAGTGCAGCACCACCCGCAGCACCTCGGCCCGAATGCCGTCGGGGTCGTTGTCGAAGTTGACCGGGTAGATGTCCTGGTATTTCTTTGGCGGGTTCTCCGCGTACGCGATGCTGCCGTCGGCCCGGGTGGTGAACCACTCCGGGTGCTCGGTGACCCACGGGTGGTCCGGCGCGCACTGCAACGCCAGGTCCATCGCCACTTCCAGGCCCTGCGCCGCCGCCGCGTCGATGAAGGCCCGGAAGTCTGCCGGCGTACCCAGATCGGGGTGGATGGCATCGTGGCCGCCCTCGGCGGCACCGATCGCCCACGGCGAGCCCACGTCGTTCGGCCCGGCGGTGAGCGCGTTGTTGCGGCCCTTGCGGTTGACCCGGCCGATCGGGTGGATCGGCGGCAGGTAGAGCACGTCGAAGCCCATCGCGGCCACGCCGGGCAGCCGCTCGGTGGCGGTGGCGAAGGTGCCGGACCGGCCGCCCACCGCCCCTTCCGAGCGGGGAAAGAACTCGTACCAGGCCGAGTAGAGCGCCCGCTTGCGGTCAACCCAGAGGGAGTACGTGTCACCGGCGGTGACCATTTCCCGCACCGGGTGCTCCCAGAGCAGGTCGGCCAGGGCCAGCGCCGGGTCGACCCGCTGCGGCAGCGGCAGGTCGGTGTCGACCAGCGCGGTGAGAGCTGCGGCGACCCGGGGCCGGTCGGTCGCCGGCACCAGCTCCCGGGCGGCGGCGAGCACCCGCGCACCCTCGGCCAGGTCGTTGGCCAGGTCGGCCGGCCCCTGCCCAGCGGCGATCTTCTTGGTCACCGCGTTCTGCCAGGTCAGATACGGGTCCTGGAACGCCTCGATGTGGAAGGTCCAGGGGCCGACGGTGTCTGGCGCGATGGTGGCGTGCCACCGGTCCTGGCCGGGCTCGCCGGGGAGCATCCGGGTGAACGGCCGCTGCGCGCCGTCCGGGCCGGCCCACACCACGGTGCAGCCCAGTGCGTCGTGCCCCTCCCGGTAGGCGCGCGCCGACACCGGGATTGGCTCGTCGACCACCGCCTTGGCCGGGTACCGCCCGCACGAGACGACGGGGGAGACGTCTTCGATCGGGAACCGTCCAGTCACCCCGCCAACCTACTGCGCGAGATCCCTTCGCGCGCGGCCAAGCACGCTCGTCAGTCTTCGTGCGAGCACGGAGCACAGGGCTCGCATCGAGATGTGTCACGTATCGTCGGTATTACGTGACGGAGGTTCAGAGCATGCGGTTGGCTCCGCGCCCTGCTTTCGCGCTCACCGGACGCAGCCTCTCGGCCGTCCCGCCGACAAGATCCACACAATGTCGGCGAGGTTGCTGTTTCAATGCCTGTTGATACAGCACTTTCGCCGACGTTGTGTGGATCTTCGCGGTGCGGCTGGCGGTTCGTGATCTCCAGTAGTCTCGCGTCCGTGATCAAACGGGTGCGAGTTGCGGTTGTGGGCGTCGGAAACAACACGTCAGCGCTGGTGCAGGGAATTGCGCTGTACCGCCACAGCGGCAGTCTGGTGGGTATCCGCCGGCCGATGATCGACGGGCTCGGGGTGGACGACATCGATTTCGTCGCGGCTTTCGCCACCTCCGAGGAGAAGATCGGCAGGGACCTGACCGAGGCGATCTTCCTGCCGCCCAACAACTTCCCTCAGCTCGATGGTGAGCTTCCCAGGGCGGATGTCCCCGTGACCAAGGGTCTTGTCGACGCGACCGGGGTGGATCGGGTGGCAGCGGCGCTGGCAGGGGCGGAGGTGCTGCTCTACTCAGCGCCGAGTGGCCGGCCGGGGACCGCGCAGGCGTACGCCGAAGCCGCCCACAGAGCTGGCGTCGCCTTCATCAACACCACCTCCGACCCGATCGCCCGCGATCCGCTCTGGATGAGCAGATTCGAGGCCGCTGGCCTGCCGCTGGTCGGCGATGACCTGGCCAGCCAGTTCGGCACCTCGGTGCTGCACAAAGCGCTGCTGCGGTTACTTGAGGAGCGGGGCCTCACTCTGGTCAGTTCCTACCAGGTCAATCTGGGCGGCACCGAAGACTTCCGTAACCTGGTCGAGAACCCCGACACCAAGAAGCAGTCCAAGCTCAACGCGTTGTCGGCGACCGACAAGGTGCAGGTGGCTCCGCTCGGGTACCTGTCGCATCTCCAATCGCAGAAGGTGGCACACCTCAACCTTGAGGCGCAGGGTTGGGGCGAGACGGCAGTGAGCCTTGACGTGAAACTGAAGGTCCATGACCCGAGTGGTGCTGCCGGGGTCAACATCGATCTCATTCGCATCGCCGCCAGCGCGCTACGAAACGGGCATGGTGGTCATCCCGCCGAGGCGACGTCGTTGCTCAAATCCCCGCCTGGGACGGCGATCTGAACGGATCGACCCGCCGCCCCAACCAATTGGTCTGCCGGGTTGGCGAATGCCTCGTCAGCGGCCGATCTTGTCCAGCTCGGCAAGGTCCTCGTCGGAGATCGAGAGTCCCGCGCCGGCGATGTTCGCGCGCAGGTGTGCCGTGGACGAGGTGCCGGGGATGAGCAGGATGTTCGGCGACCGCCGCAGCAGCCAGGCCAGGGCAACGGACATCGGCGTCGTGTCCAACCGGGCGGCTACGGTCTCCAGCGCCGAGGACTGCAGTGGGCTGAAGCCGCCGAGCGGGAAGTAGGGCACGTAGGCGATGCCCTGTGCGGCGAGCTTGTCGATCAGCTCGTCGTCGTGGCGGTACGCGAGGTTGTACATGTTCTGCACGCACACGATCGGTGCGATCGCCTGTGCCTCGGCGACCTGATCCGCCGTCGCGGTGCTCACTCCGAGGTGCCGGATCAGGCCCTGCTGCTGGAGTTCGACGAGCGTCTCGAACGGCTCAGCGAGCGAGCCGGGTTGGGGTCCCTCGGCGTTGCCGAGCCGGAGGTTGACCAGATCGAGCACCTCAAGGCCGAGGTTCTCAAGGTTCTCGTGCACGGCCCGGCGCAGGTCTTCCGGCTCCCGGGCCGGGGGCCAGCCGCCCTGCGGGTCGCGGGTCGCACCGACCTTGGTCACGATGTGCAGCGATTCGGGGTACGGGTGCAGCGCTTCACGGATCAGTTGGTTGGTGACGTGTGGCCCGTAGGCGTCGCTGGTGTCGATGTGGGTGATGCCGGCCTCGACGGCCTCCCTGAGGACGGCGAGCGCGCCGTCGTGGTCGGCGGGCGGCCCCATGACCCAGGGGCCGGCGAGTTGCATGGCGCCGTAGCCGAACCGGGTGACGGTCAGGTCGCCGAGCGTCCAGGTGCCGCCGGGAAGGGAAGTGGGGGACATGCGCAGACCTCTGATCCTCGTGTTGATTCATGCTGGTGCCGAACCGTTGCCTGCTTCACGGTAGGGAGGTAACTTCCTCACGGGAAGTAGGCACCTTGAGGTGCGTAACGCACCTGCGGTTGGAGGATCGGTCGATGGCAACGATGACGGCGGCCCAGAAGAGGGCACAGACCAAGGCCGAATACGACGCTTTCCTGGCGGGATGCCCCAGCCGCAAGCTGCTCGACCGGGTCTCCGACAAGTGGGTCACGTTGGTCCTGGCCGCTCTGGGCAGCGACGGCTCGCATCAGTTCGGCGCCGACTGCGCTGGTGAGCCCCGGTCGATGCGCTACTCGGAGCTGTCCCGCCTCCTGGCCGGCGTCAGCCAGAAGATGCTCACTCAGACACTGCGCTCCTTGGAGCGTGACGGTCTGCTCACCCGTACCGCGACGCCGACCGTGCCCGTCACGGTCTCCTACGAGCTGACCGACCTCGGGCTCTCACTGCACCAGATGATGCGCGGCATCAAGACCTGGGCCGAGATGCACATGGACGATGTGCTCGCCAACCGCGCGACGTACGACGACCGCGCCGCCTGAACCGGAGCGCGAAGGCGTCACAGGGGTCTGCTCAGCCTGCCGCGCCGACCGAGCGGTAGACGTCGAGGGTCTGCCGGGCCACCGCGTCCCAGGAGAAGTGCTCCACGGCCCGCTGCCGGCCGGCCTGACCGAACCGCGCGGTGCGTTCCGGGTCGGCGAGCAGCTCGTTGATCCGCCCGGCCAGGTCGGCGACGAACTTCTCCGGTGCCAGCGGTCGGCCGGACCCGTCGGTGGCCTGCTCGATGGGGACCAGCAGGCCCGTCTCACCGTCGGCCACGACCTCCGGGATGCCGCCGGTCGCGGTCGCCACCACCGCCGTCTCGCAGGCCATCGCCTCCAGGTTGACGATGCCCATCGGCTCGTACACCGAGGGACAGGCGAAGACGGTGGCGTGGGTGAGCACCTGGATCACCTCGGGCTTCGGCAGCATCTCGGCCACCCAGACCACGCCGGAGCGGTTGGCCCGCAGGTCGGCCACCAGCTCCTCCACCTCGGCGGCGATCTCCGCGGTGTCCGGTGCGCCGGCGAGCAGCACGAGCTGGGTGTCCGCCGGCAGCTCCCGGGCGGCCCGCAGCAGGTACGGCAGCCCCTTCTGCCGGGTGATCCTTCCCACGTAGACCACGCTGGGTCGGGACGGGTCGATGCCGAGCCGGTCGAGCACGTCGGTGCCCTGGTCCGGTGCGTACTGGATGGTGTCGATGCCGTTGTAGACCACCCGGACCCGGGCCGGGTCGATCTGCGGGTAGGCGGTGAGCACGTCGTTGCGCATCCCCCCGCTGACCGCGATCACCGCGTCGGCGGCCTCCATGGCGGTGCGTTCGATCCAGGAGGAGAGCGCATAGCCGCCGCCGAGCTGCTCGGCCTTCCACGGCCGCAGCGGCTCCAGGCTGTGCGCGGTCACCACGTGCGGCACCCCGTGCAGCAGCTTCGCGGTGTGACCGGCCAGGTTCGCGTACCAGGTATGGCTGTGCACCACGTCGGTGCCGGCCGTGCCGGCGGCCATCTCCAGATCCACGCCCATCGTGCGCAGCGCGGCGTTCGCACCGGTCAGGCCGGGCGGTTCGGCGTACGCGGTGACGCCCGGCTCGGTGCGCGGCAGGCCGAAGCAGTGCACCCGCACGTCGGTGAGGCGGCGCAACTCCCGGGCCAGGTACTCGACGTGCACCCCGGCGCCGCCGTAGACCTCCGGCGGGTACTCACGGGTGAGCAGATCGACGCGCAGGGATCCAGTGGCCGGGGAGGAGTCGGTCATGTGCGCACCCTAGTGCAGAAGAGTCCCCGTACGAGTGGTGAAGTGCGACGCGGGTGGATAGCGTCGGGGCATGGCTGCCAAGGTGCTCGCGATCGTCCTGGCGGGTGGTGAGGGCAAGCGCCTGATGCCACTCACCACGGACCGGGCCAAGCCGGCCGTCCCGTTCGGCGGGATGTACCGCATGGTCGACTTCGTCCTCTCCAACCTGGCCAACGCCGGCTATCTCAAGATCGTCGTGCTGACCCAGTACAAGTCCCACTCCCTCGACCGGCACATCACCAAGACCTGGCGGATGTCCACGCTGCTCGGCAACTACGTCACCCCCGTGCCCGCGCAGCAACGGCGTGGCCCGTGGTGGTTCGCCGGCTCGGCCGACGCCATCTACCAGAGCTTCAACCTGATCAACGACGAGCAGCCCGACTACGTCATCGTCTTCGGCGCCGACCACATCTACCGGATGGACCCGCGGCAGATGGTGGAGGACCACATCGCCTCCGGCGCCGCGGTCACCGTCGCGGGCATCCGCCAGCCGCTGTCGACGGCCGACCAGTTCGGCGTCATCGAGGTCGGCGAGGACGGCCGGCGGATCCGGGCGTTCCGCGAAAAGCCCACCGACGCGGTCGGTCTGCCCGACGCGCCCGACGAGATCTACGCCTCGATGGGCAACTACGTCTTCACCACCCGGGCGCTCTGCGAAGCGGTCGAGCGCGACGCGGAAGACAAGACCAGCAAGCACGACATGGGCGGCAGCATCATCCCGATGCTCGTCGAACGGGGCGAGGCGAACGTCTACGACTTCCGCGACAACGAGGTGCCGGGCAGCACCGACCGGGACCGGGGCTACTGGCGCGACGTCGGGACACTCGACTCGTTCTACGACGCGCACATGGATCTGATCAACGTGCACCCCGTGTTCAACATGTACAACTTCGACTGGCCGATCTACACCGAGCAGCCGCCGTGGCCGCCCGCGAAGTTCGTACACCAGTGGGGTGAGCGGGTTGGCCGCGCGGTCGGCTCGATGGTCTCCCCGGGTGTGGTGATCTCCGGCTCGCTGGTGGAAAACTCGATCGTCTCGCCGAAGGTGCGGGTGCACTCCTGGGCGCACGTCGAGGGCTCGGTGCTGATGGAGGGTGTGGAGATCGGCCGGCACGCGGTGATCCGGCGGGCCATCCTGGACAAGAACGTGTTCGTCCCGGAGGGCGCCGAGATCGGCGTCGACCTGGAAAAGGACCGGCAGCGCTACACCGTCTCCGACAATGGCATCGTGGTGATCGGCAAGGGCCAGAAGGTCGAGCTGTGACCACCCGTACTTCCTCCAGGAGGATCCCGCAGTGACCCACCCCCGTGCCGGCCAGCCCGCCGAGCCCGCCGACCTGGTCGACGTGCCGCGTCTGGTGACCGCCTACTACGCCGAGCATCCGGATCCCGCGGACCCGGCGCAGCAGGTCTCCTTCGGCACCTCCGGCCACCGGGGCTCCAGCCTGCGTAACGCGTTCAACTCCGACCACATCCTCGCGGTCACCCAGGCGCTCTGCGACTACCGGCGCGAGCAGGGGCTGGACGGTCCGCTCTTCCTCGCCCGGGACACCCACGCGCTCTCCGCGCCGGCCGCGGTGGATGCCCTGGAGGTCCTCGCCGCCAACGGGGTCACCGTGCTGGTGGACAGCCGCGACGGCTACACCCCCACGCCGGCGCTGTCGCACGCGATCCTCACCCACAACCGGGGGCGTACCAGCGGGCTCGCCGACGGCATCGTCATCACGCCGTCGCACAACCCGCCCGACGACGGCGGATTCAAGTACAACCCCACCAACGGCGGGCCGGCCGACACCGACGTGACCCGGTGGATCCAGGACCGGGCCAACGCCATCCTCGCCGCCGGGCTCAAGGAGGTCCGTCGGGTCACCTACGCGCGGGCCCGGGCCGCCGACACCACAGGGGAGTACGACTTCCTCGCCGCCTACGTCGACGACCTGCCGGCGGCGATCGACATCGACGCGATCCGCGACGCCGGGGTGCGGATCGGCGCGGACCCGCTGGGCGGGGCGAGCGTGGCGTACTGGGGTGAGATCGCCGAGCGGCACCGACTGGACCTGACCGTGATCAACCCGACGGTCGACCCGACCTGGCGGTTCATGACCCTGGACGGCGACGGCAAGATCCGGATGGACTGCTCCTCGCCGAACGCGATGGCGTCGCTGATCGCCGCCCGCGCCGACTTCCAGATCTCCACCGGCAACGATGCCGACGCCGACCGGCACGGCATCGTCACCCCGGACGCCGGTCTGATGAACCCCAACCACTACCTGGCAGTGGCGATCGATCACCTGTTCCGCACCCGCACCGACTGGGGTCCGGCCGCCGCGGTGGGCAAGACCCTGGTCTCCTCGTCGATGATCGACCGGGTCGCCGCCGACCTCGGCCGGCCGCTGTTGGAGGTGCCGGTCGGCTTCAAGTGGTTCGTGCCCGGGCTGCTGGACGGGGCGGTCGGCTTCGGCGGCGAGGAGAGCGCCGGCGCGTCGTTCCTGCGCCGCGACGGCTCCACCTGGACCACCGACAAGGACGGCCTGCTGCTCTGCCTGCTCGCGGCCGAGATCCTGGCCACCACCGGGCGGAGCCCGAGCGAGCACTGGGCGGAGCTGGCCGAGCGGTTCGGCGCACCCGCGTACGCCCGGATCGACGCCCCGGCCACCCGGGAGCAGAAGGCCGTGCTCGGCAAGCTCTCCCCGGAGCAGGTCACCGCCACCGAGTTGGCCGGTGAGCCGATCACGGCGACGCTGACCACCGCGCCCGGGAACGGCGCTCCGATCGGCGGTCTCAAGGTCAGCACCGAGTCCGGCTGGTTCGCCGCGCGCCCCTCCGGCACCGAGGACGTCTACAAGATCTACGCCGAGTCCTTCCAGGGCCCGGAGCACCTCAAGCGCATCCAACAGGAAGCCAAGACCCTGGTGGACGAAGCCCTGGCCCAAGCCTGATCCCCACCCCACCCCACCCCACCCGCGCGCACCCCACCCCGCGCACGCTCCGCCCAGCCGCGGTGATCAAGAGGTTTGCGTCACGACACGCCGGGCGGGCTGACGCAAACCTCTTGATCACCGGAAGCGTGGGTGGATTGGGGTTGGGGGGGGTGGGTGGCGCAGGTGGGTGGGGTTAGCAGCGTGGGGGGAATTCTTGGTTGGCGGCGTTCTGGAGCTCTTTCGGGAGGAGTTCGCGGAGCTGATCAGGTAGGAAGGGCAGGTCGAGCAGGCTCATCTTCAACTGGTTGCGTTCCTGGTAGCGCAGCCGATCGAAGCGGACCACCAGGCCGGCGTTGCGGCGGTAGCTGATGTCCACGGTTCCCTCGGTCGCCGCGTCGCGGAACACCAGCCCGTCCATCTCCACCACGACCGCCGACGACTGGGGATTCAACTCCAGCCGGATCTTCTCGTCCGGGGACAGCACCACCGAGCGGGAGATGCCGGACATCGGCGCCGACGGGGTGATGACCACCGCGTCCGCCGCCGGGGAGATCAGCGGGCCGCCGGCGGCGTAGCTGTACGCGGTCGAGCCGATCGGTGTGCTGACCACCACCGCGTCGGCGCGGTAGTAGCCGTACTTCTGGCCGTCGACCGCGAGGGTGGCGGTGACGAAACCCGAGCCGGGCTGGCGGACCAGCGCGATGTCGTTGAACGCCACGATGTCGTCGCCGCACACGTCGCAGGCCAAGCAGGCGTGCGACTCGAGGGTGAAGTCCTTCGACAGCAACCGGCTCAGCGCCTCGGGCAGCGCCGGGGGCTCGACCTCGACGAGAAAGCCGAGCCGGCCCAGGTGTACGCCGAGCACCGGCTTCGGGTCGAGGATGGCCGAGCGCAGCGCACCCAGCATGGTGCCGTCGCCGCCGATGCTGATCAGTGCGTCGGCGCGGGCGGCAACCTCCGCCGCCGGCACCGGTACAACGCAGGACGGCACGCGGTGCTGGTCCTCTTCGCGCACCATCAGCGTCTTGTGGTGGCGCGTCGCCCACCGTTCGATGATCCCGACCACCTCGGTGACATCCCGGGTGGGGTGCAGCACAAGTCCCAGCCCCGACACCCGTACAGCTCATCACATTGGCGGCGACCTCACCCGGCGTACACCGAAGGTGCGCCGACGGTCCGGGACCGTTGGCGGCGCCACCTCGCCGCCGTCAGGGGCGGGGTTGACCGGTGAGGTGCGTCAGCGATCGGGCAACCAGGTCATCTCGGGCCGCCGGAGGCCGACCCTCCAGCCCGAAGCCCAGGTACACCGCGTCCCCGGTGACCACCACCGAGCCCTCCTCGAACGCCTGCTGGCTGCGCGACCAGTCGTTGTGCGTTGCCAGCGGACCCGGCCGGCGGCCCGGCCACCGTCCAGCCGCCCAGGTCGGCCGACTCGAACGAGGTCTCCGCCACGGTCGAGCCGTCGACCAGCACCCGAGCGTCGTCCAGGAAGACGCCGACACCCTGGGTGCCCAGTCCGAGGCGTACGTTGATCGACACCTCGACCTGCTTGCCGGCGTAACCGGACAGGTCGACCACGAACTCCTTCCAGCCGCTCGACGTCCCGGTCGCCGCGTTCCAATTGCCGGTGCTCCCGGTGGGGGAGCAGTCCGCGGCCTGGTAATGCGCGAGGAACGGGTGCAACTGCGACCAACCCTCACCACAGCTGTCCCCGGTGACCGTGCTGGTCTTGCCGTTGGCGTCCGGCAGGGTCGTCCAGTCGTCGCTGCCCACCTCGTGCGCCGAAGTCCCAGTTCTGCTCGATCTCGTACGAGGTGAAGAAGCGCAGCTCTCCGCTGTTCGCCCCGGTGAGGTCCACCGTGAGCCGCTTGTATGACTCGTCGGCCTGCCCGCTGTACAGGTCGGTGCACTCCGGCGGCGCGTCCGGGTGGTACACGTACGACCCGTTGGAGCCGGTGACGTCCTCCAGTGCGAGGACCAGCACGTCACCGCCGATGTCGTTGTGCACCCGGTAGGTGAAGTGTTCGCTGGCGACCACCTCGGCACGCGGTTTGTTCCCCGTGAACCAGACCTCCACCCGGTCACCCGGCTTCGTGCCGGTGACCGTGACCCGCAGCTCGGCGTAGTAGTCGTCGTGCGTGTCGCCGTACCGCTCGCCGCCGAGCCACTCACGGACCGCGATCGTCTTCGGCCGCGCGCCGTTGACCACGTAATGCATCCGTACGTTCTTCCGCACCCGGCGGGTGACCGAGGCGACCTGCTGGGAACGCCCGTACGAGGTTTCGAAGGCGTCCACCACGAAGTCCGGGTGCTCGGTCCGACCACCGAGACCGGGTCGTCCGGGTCCGCTGCGGACCGTGCCACAGCCAACGCGATCGGCAGGTTCTTTCCCACCTCGCCGGCGATCAGCGTCTCTTCGCGTCGTGGCCGAGGTCGACCCCCGCCGCGCGCAGCTGATCCCGCTGCTTCGCGTCGACCGTGCCGACGTACACCTCCAGGCCGTCACGGGCGCCCGGATCGAACGGCGGCCGCGCGCTGGCCGGTGGGGTGAGTGCCAGTGCGCCGAGCAGAGTGACCACGCTGACGATCGCCAGTCGTCTCGGTCGCATCGCGCCTCCTTGGGTGAAGGAAGAACCTGTAGGCGCGAGCCTTCGGTGCAGGTTGATCGATGCCAATTGGCCAATGGGCGAAAGGTGGCTGATCGTATCGGTGCCCAACTGCCTCGTGTGATGCTCGGGCGGTGTCGGCCAGCTGCCGCAGGGGGCCGGCACTGTCATTCGCACGTGACGAATGCCTTCCCCGCCACGAAATACGCATTCTGCCTTTTAAGCGTTCAAATCAACCGTACGCTCGCTGGTGTCCGAAGTGGTGGTGACGGAGTCAGGCGAGGGAAGGTTCGATGCTTCAGATCCGCAGTGTGGTCCAGCAAGGAACGGTCGCCGGGCGGTGCAGAGCCTGATGCGCGTGTCGTCGCACCGCCCCGGACCTGTGGTCGCGGGAGTTGCCCGCCTCCTGGACCTGATCTGGGTCAGCGGCACGCGGGTCCGCAGGGCCGTCCGTGGCATGGCTAGCGCCAGCCGGTTCGCTGCCCGGGGGGACAACTTCACCTTCGATCCGGATGGCGTCTACACCTACACGACGATCGAGGTCGGCCGCAATGTCGACCTCGGTCACCGCCCGGTCATCATGGCTGCTCGATCCCGGATCCGGATCGGTGACAACGTCATGTTCGGGCCTGAGGTCACCATCCGGGGCGGCAATCACCGGATCGACCGCGTCGGTGCGCCGATGATCGCCGTCGAAAAGGATCCCTCCGACGGGGCTCTCGACCGGGGGGTGACGATCGGCGACGACGTGTGGGTGGGCAGCCGTGCCGTCATCCTGCACGGGGTGACGATCGGTCGGGGCGCGGTGATCGGGGCAGGCGCCGTGGTGACCCGGCCGGTGCCGCCCTACGCCGTCGCCGCCGGCAACCCGGCCCGAGTGATCCGGCTGCGCTGGCCTGTGGAGACGATCATCTCGCACGAACAGCAGCTCTACCCGCCGGACCGCCGACTGAGCCCGGCGGAGCTGGCGGCGCTGTCGGACCTTCCGGGGTCCGATGCGCGGCCAGTCTCAACCGCGGCCGCTCGCCCCTGATGGTCGCCGGACAGCCATCCGCCTCTCGTAGTCGCGCAATGACGAAGCGTGACAGTTGCTGAGAAAAATCGTTGGACCGGATGACCACTCAACGGGGCGTGAAGGCGGAACGAATGCGACTACTCATCACCGGCGGTGCGGGATTCATCGGCTCCAATCTGGCCCGTGCTGCGATCCTGCGCCGCACCGTCACCGACATCCGGATCCTTGATGATCTGGCGACGGGGCGGATGAGCAACCTCGACGGTCTCGACGTGGACACGATTCCGGGTTCGATGCTCGACGACGAGGCGCTGGACCGGGCGATGACCGGCCGGGACGCGGTGGTCCACCTGGCGGCGCTGCCGAGCGTGCCGCGTTCGCTGCGTGATCCGATCGCCTCACACCACGCCAACGCCACCGGCACACTGCGGGTGCTGGAGGCTGCTCGCCGGCATGATGTGAGCCACGTCGTCGTCGCCTCGTCCTCCTCGGTCTACGGCGCGAATCCGGTGCTGCCCAAGACCGAGCTTGCCTGGACTCGCCCGCTCAGTCCGTACGCGGTGAGCAAACTGGCCACCGAAGCCTACGCACTGGCGTACCAGGCGTCCTTCGGCCTGCCCACCCTCGCGTTCCGTTTCTTCAACGTCTACGGCCCGGGTCAGCGGCACGATCACGGCTACGCGGCTGTCATCCCCCGTTTCGTGTACGCGGCACTTCGCGGTGAGCCCGTCGAAATCCACGGGGACGGTCGGCAATCACGCGACTTCACCTATGTCGAGACGGTCTGCGCCGTGCTGCTCGACGCGGTTGAGCGCTCCGTTTCTCATCCTCAACCGGTCAACCTCGCCTTCGGCGCCCGAGCGGAGTTGAACACGGTGGTGTCCGAGTTGGAGCAGATCATCGACCGTCCGGTCCTACGGCGGCACGTGGCGCCACGCACCGGGGATGTCCGGCACTCCGAGGCCGACAACAGGGTGCTCCGCTCACTCTTTCCTGACGTGGTGCCAACTCCCCGAGTCGACGGTCTGCGGGCCACCGTGGAGTGGTTCGAGGCGCATGTGTTGAAGCAGCCGGTCTGATGGTCGACCGGCCTCCGGCCGCCCGGGTGGCCCCATCCGTCCTGGTCGGCGATGTCGGGGGCGTCTCCGCTGAGACCCCGAAGGCAGTACGGGCTGCGACCGCGGGGCCGGAGTCACGCGAAGGTGATACGTCGGCGGCGCGGCGGTCGCGTGGCCGTGCGCTGGTCACCGGCATCGCCTCATCGCTCGCAGGCAAGGCCGTCGGGCTCGCCGCGCCACTGCTGATCACCCCGGTCGCCTTCCGCTATCTCGGCGCTGAGCGGTACGGCATGTGGATGGCGATCACCTCACTGACCGCGATGGCGCTGTTCGCCGATTTCGGACTCGGAAACGGCCTGCTCACCCGGCTCTCTCGGTGGTACGCCGCTGGTGACCGCCGCGCGGCGGCCCGGGAAATCGCCAGCGCGTACGCCTTGCTCGGTACTCTGGCGGCGGCGCTGCTGCTGGTGTTGGTGGTCACCGTCCAGTTGGTTCCCTGGCCGGCGCTGCTGAACGTCGCGGATCCGGTGGTGGCCCGGGACGCCCGGGCGGTGGTGTTGCTCTGCTTCGGTGCCTTCCTGGTCAACATCCCGCTGGCCCTCATCCAGCGGGTGCAGTACGCCCACCAGCAGGTTGCGCAGAGCAACCTTTGGCAGGCCGCTGGCAGTCTCGTTTCGGCGGGCATGGTGGTGGCGGCTGTCGCCACGCATGCCAGTCCGACTCTGGTGATCGCGGCCGCGGTGCTCGCGGTACCCCTCATGAACGTCGCCAACTCGATCTGCTATTTCGGCTGGCAGCAACCCGCCCTTCGGCCACACGTCAAGAACGTTCGTGCGCCGATAGCGCGTGGGCTACTCAGGTTGGGATCCCGGTTCTTCGGGCTCTCCTTGCTGAGTTCCGTCGCCCTCAACATCGACGGTTTCCTGGTCGGCCGGGTGCTCGGCTTGCACGCGGCTGCCAACTACGCGGTGATACTGCGGATGTTCGCCGTGCTGGCTCTGTTCGTGACCCTGGTCAACCTGCCGCTGTGGCCGGCCAATGGCGAGGCGCTCGCTCGGGGCGATGTGGGCTGGGTCCGGCGCAGCACCCGACGGATGGTCTGCCTGTCCGCCGCGGCGGTAACTCTGCCCGCGCTGTGCCTCGTCCTGGGCGGCAACGACATTCTGCAGTTCTGGGTCCGTTCGGAGGATCTCGAACGGGTGCCAGCTCCCCTGTTCGTCGCGCTCGCCGTGTGGTCGATTCTCGTCGCTGTCGCGGCCCCGCTCTTCATGGTGCAGAACAGCATCGGGCTGCTGGGACCGCAGTTCCTTGGTTGGGCGGCCTGCCTGGTTGTCGCCGTACCGCTGAAGATCCTCCTGGCGGCGAGGGGGGGCCTGTCCGGTGTCGCGTTCGCCTCGGCGTTGTCGTACGGGGTCACGGTGCTCCCAGCAGCCATTGTGGGGTATCGCAAGGCGTTGGCCACCGTTCCAGCGGGACGGCCCAATTCGGTTGAAATGGAGCATGATGATGAGTACGGTGCGCGGCATCGTCGCTGCCCTGCGTGATCGACGCGCAGCGGCCAGCAACCCGGAAGAGTTCGCCCGTTCGATCGGGGTGAATCTGCGCGGACGAGTGCGCTTTTATGGAATCAATCGGAGCATGTTCGGCTCCGAGCCCTGGTTGATCACCTTGGGCGACAATGTCTACATCACGGCCGGGGTGCAGTTTCTCACTCACGACGGCGGGACTCTCATTCTGAGGAGGGATCATCCTGACCTGGAGTGGACCGCGCCGATCAGCATCGGCGACGACGTCTACATAGGTGTCAGGTCAATCATCATGCCCGGGGTGCGGATTGGCGATCGATGCATCATCGGGGCTGGCTCGGTCGTGACCCGCGACATTCCCGACAGCAGCGTGGCCGCCGGCGTGCCCGCCCGCGTTCTTCGGAGCACGGACGAGTACCTCGCCACGATGAAGGCCAAGTCACTCGGCTGTGGACACCTGCCGGCCCAGGAGAAGGCTGCGGTGATCCGAGAGATCTACGGCGTGCCGGGGCACGAGGAGGATCGGACGGTGTCGGCGCGACCAGCGGGCAGCAGTGAGGCGCGCAAACCGCCGGCTCCAGCCGGCCCGGTGGTCTGATCGGGCTGTGTCTTCACCTGCTCCGCGGTGGGTGGGCGTTCGCTTCCCCACGCACGTGGTCCTGGCCGTTCGGGACATGTGCGTGACCGGTCACGAAGGCGCTTACCGTGGGTGCCCAGGCGCGGTAGTCGAACGCTGAAGCCCGCTCCCGGGCACAGCGGCTCATCTGCCACCACTGCGCGTCATCAAGGGTGAGTGCCCGCTGGAGGCCATCTCGGACGTCGTCCGCGCTGGGTCCCGCCAGCACAATGCCCTCTCGGCCATCGTCGACGTACGCCGCCAGGTCACTGGTGTGATTGAGCAGAACAGGGCAGCCGGCGGCCAGACTCTCTGGAACCTTCGACGGAAAGCCCGCCTCGGCGTAGCCCCCCGGGGGCCGGACCAGCACTGAGAAGTGCGCCGTGCCCAACTCGGCGAGAACCCGCTCGCGCGACACCCTTCCCAGGAAGTTGACCTGGTCGCCGAGGTCCGCCACCACTTCGTCGTCCAGGTCGGACACGGCAGTGGCCTGTTCCCGGGTCATCCCGGCTATGTTCAGCCGCACCTGCCGGCGCTCCGGCTCGGGCAGCCGGCGGATGCCCTCCAGCACGGCAGCGAGATGATCTTTGGACCCTGCGGTGCCGGCGTACAGCAACCGCAGGCTTCCTTTCAATGATGGCGGCGCCGGCTGGCGATAGTCAGCGCAGTCGACCTGGGGCGGGATGACCAGGATGGGGCGATTCGGCCGGGCGAAACGTCGCTGCAGCGTTGTGGAGATCGCGATGATTCGGTCTGCCAACCGTCCGGCGAGGAAGGAGTGCCACCGGTGCCGGATGAAGTAGGGCGTTAGACGCCCGTGGCGAAACTGCCCAGGCTCGTGCCGTTCGAGCACGTCCACAGTCAACGGGCAGCGCAACGTCAGCCGCAGCACGATCCACGTGGTCAGGTTCCACAATCCCAGTGGAAGGCAGAAACCAGTGAGATCACCGATGGGTACTCCCGCCTCCCGCAGGGCCATGAGCACTCGCACGGGCCGGCTCTGTCGGTGCATCCAGCGACGAAACCGGCCGCCTCCGCCGGCGGCGAATAGCGTGATCAGTCGCAATTCGGGTGGCAGGGCAACCGACTCAGGCTGACGTTCGTTGCCGGGCCAGTCGTTCACGATCAGGGTTGACGTACCTGGGGGGGTCGCGGAGCGTGCCAGCTGGAGCAGCCGGTTCGACATGGCGTCGCCGTGCGGAAACCGATAGGCCGCCACCATGACCACTTGTGGCGCGAGTCCGTCCGGAAGGTTCGGCTGAGCCGGAGAGGTGAGGGTTTCGTAGCTTTTCATTCTTTCCATTCGCATAAAGCGTGTCTCAAGCTGTTGGCGGCTATTGCCGGTGTTACTCTACGCACCGATGCGGTTACGGGGGATCAGGGCGCGCCGCCGGTGGCCCTCCTGGGTCGACGATGGAGTGTCAGTGGAGCCAGCCAGCCGGGACGACCAGGGCCGTCCGAGTGCCCCACCGGTGCGAGCACGGCCGATCGTCGTGCAGCATTCGGCCGGCGCGCCCGGCGCCAACGGGCCGCTGACTGCCGTACAGCGAGTGCTGGATTCCGCGCTCAGCGAGCGGTACGAGTTTGTCCGCATGCACCAGGTCGGTGGCAACGGTGGCCTCAACGTGCCCCTGCTGCGCCAATGGATCCGACTCCTGCGTCGGGTGCGCCCCGACCTGGTGCACGTGCGCGGCCTGCAGAACGAGGGGTTTCATGGCGTGGTCGCCGCCCGGTTGGCCGGCTGCCCCCGAATCTTGGTCACCGTGCACGGCACCGTGCGGGACCTGATGCACGGCGGCCGCACCTGGCGTAGGGCAATGTTGGCCCATGGCGCGGAGCCGGCCACTCTGCGGATGGCCAGCCACGTCGCCACGGTGTGTGAGTACGCCGCCGACCGGGACTTCCTTCGGGCATACGCGGACAGGTTCGTCGGAGTGATCCCCAACGGGGTTCCGCTACCTGCCGATGTGGGCGCCGCGAGAAGCAGCCGACGCGCCGACCTCAACCTGGCCCCCGACGACGTGGTCATGATCGCGGTAGCGCGTTTGAACTGGGACAAAGGATTCGGGGTGCTGGCGAACGCGCTGCGCCGACTGCCGCCGACTGGTCGACGGGTGCTGCTGGTCGCCGGCGACGGACCGGACCGGACCGGAATCGCCGAAGCCCTGGCCGACGTGCACGGCACCGAGGTGCGGCTGCTCGGCAATCGGCTCGACGTGCCGGACCTTCTCTCGGCAGCGGACATCTTCGTCTTCCCCACCCTGCACGAGAACCTGTCCAACGCTCTGTTGGAAGCGATGGCCCACGCCCTGCCCGTCGTCGCCTCGGCCGTTGGTGGCAACGTCGAGGTGCTCCGCCAGGGCGGCGGCCACCTTGTGACGGCCGGAGACCCGGATGCGTTCGCCAGAGCCCTTGAGCCGTTGCTCGCCGACGCTGCCGAACGTCGACACGTGGGGGAGACGGGCCGCAAGGTGGTGCACGACGGGTACAGCCTGCCGGTCATGCTCCGGTCTCTCGATGGCGTCTACCGGCGCATCCTGGAGGGAACAGTGTGACCGACGAGCCTTGTCCCCGCGTACTGCTGCTGGGCTTCACCGTTCCGGACGACCTGTTCCGTCACATCGTGGCGCGGGATGTCGTCATGCCCACGCAAACCCATACGTTCGCCTGGGCCCTGGTGAAGAGCATCCGCGCCGCAGGCTGTCCGGTACGTCTGCTCTCCGCGGCCCCGGCGTCGACCTTTCCGCGGAATCGGCAGATCCGCTTCCGGTCAGGACGGTTCGAGCAGGACGGCGTGCAGGGAGAGCTGCTGGGCTTCGTCAACTTGCTCGGCCTGAAACACCTGACGCGGTTCGCCGCGGCCGTACGTGCAGGTTCGCGGACGTTACGCCAGCAAGGTGACGACGTCCTGCTCATTCACGGGGTCCACACGCCCTTCCTGTGGTTCGGCGCCCTGGTCGCATGGCGACGGTCGGCACGGGTTGTACCCATCCTGACCGATCCCCCCGGGGTGGTCCTCCCCGATGATGGTCGGATCGTCCAGGCGCTGCGCCGGCTGGATCACGCGTTGGTCCGCATGGCGCTACGTCGGTGTTCCGGCGTCGTGGTGCTCACCGCCGCGCTTGCCGAGGACTTCGCGCCGTCGCTTCCGCGTCTTGTCATGGAGGGAATCTGCAACCCGCCCTCCGCCCAGGCGTCAGCGTGCGGGCCGGCCGGTCCGCTCGACGCGGGTCGGCTCCGGGTCGCGGATCGAGGACCTGCGGTCTCTCGGGACGTCGTGTATGCCGGCGGGCTCACTCGGGCCTACGGCGTCGATCGCCTGGTCGAGGCATTCCGTGGCATGGACGATCCCGATCTGCGCCTGCACCTGTTCGGTCGGGGAGAGTTGGAGGAATGGGCGCGGACGCAGGCGAAGCTCGATCCCCGGATCGCCCCACCCGAGCTGCTTGACCGTGGTGCGCTGGTGCAGCGCCTCGCTCGCGCCGCAGTTCTGGTGAACCCGCGGCCGGTGGATCAGTCGTTCGTCCGTTACTCGTTCCCGTCGAAGCTCATCGAGTACCTGTCCACCGGCGTTCCGGTTGTGACCACAAGGCTGCCCGGCATCCCGTCCGACTACGACCCGCATCTGTGCTTCGCTGAGTCCGACACGGCCAAGGGCCTGCGGGACGCTCTGTACCGGGTGCTCACCATGTCTCTTGAGGAGAGGCTCTCTCTCGGCAACGCCGGGGCCACGTTCGTACGACAGACGCGCAGTCCCGCGGCGCAGGGCAAACGGATCCGGTCTTTCCTGGCCGGGCTGATGACCAACTCGTCCGGTCGTGGCGGCGTGTCGGTGGAGAAGCGCGACCTACCGCAGCACCCGCTCGGGCGACGCTGAGCCGCTCGCGCTGCGTGTGAGGGCGGTCCACAGGTACAGGAACAGCAGAGTGGTGAGACCAATCACCGCTGGGCGCGACATGCCGAGCTGATTGTTCGCCGGGATGTACGCGACGAGCAGACACATCTGGACGAAGAGCAAGGTCGGCAGGATGCCCCCCGCGAGGTTCACCTCGCGCCAGAGCCGGGCGAAGAACCAACCCAGGAAGGCCATGAAGAGTACGGTTCCCGGGAAGGTGAGATCCGAAGCCAACCAGGGATAGATCGTCGACCAGTACATGCCCGCAGGCCACCCAGTCCGGGACTCGGTACGAACCGGATATGCCGGGTACTCGTCGGCTTCGATGCCGAGGTACTGACTGCCGTACGAGGTGACAGCTGGGGTGCTGCCCAGCCCGTGGGACCACACAAACGGCGTTTCGAGGTTGTACGCGAGCCCGAGGTAGCCGTGGGTCGGATAGATCACCAGCGCGGCCAGACCGGTCGCCACATGTTCGCCGGCAATCCGCTCCACCGTCGGATTGGCGCGGACGCTATCGTGGGTGCCGAACTGGTCCACCCGATCGGCCTGATTACTCATCATGTAGGCGCAGAAGAGCGCGACCACGACCGCCGCCAGCACTGTCGCGCGCCGCCGCTTCACCCTTTGTGCGGCGCGATCGGGATTTCGCGACGAGGCGATGAGCAGCCCCGCGGCAATCATCAACACAAAGTCCCCGAGGCCCTTCAGTGTGCCGATGTATAGGAAGAAGAGGCTGTAGACGCCGATGCCGGCGAGCCCGACAAGTCGCAGGCCGCCCGACAACCGTCGCCAGTAGACGACGAGCAGTGGGACAAGCGCGGTGCCCAGGACGCCGAGCAGGGTCAGTACCTGGATGATCGGATTCGTCCGCCCATTGTCCTGCTGCTGCTGATAGACGGTGAATTTGTTGAGGTACGCCCCTGCGGGGTCCTGCAGACTGGCGATGATGCTGCCCGGGCCGGTCGCCCCGTACTCGAGTAGCAGGGCCACGCCGAAGATCACGTAGTAGATGCCGCTGGCCAGGACCAGCCGGCGAGCCCGTAGGACGTCGGCGGATCGTGTCGTGCTGGCCCTTGGTCGGGGATCGCCCCGGAAGAGCTGTGCGACATAACCGACGACAAAGGCGCCAGTGGCGCTCATGACGAACAGCCACAGCATGCCGGGATTTGGTACCTCCTGCGCCAACGCCCCGGCCCAGAAGAGGCTGAATGTCCCCAGCATCCAGCCGCCGGCCAGCAGTAGTGGCAGCCAGGCTCGCAAGGAACGACGGAACAGGGCCGGGGGGCGATGATTCAGTCGCGGCAACGCCGACGTCGGCGCGAACCGACGTGTGGTGAGGTCTGGTGTTGTCGTGCTCATCCAGCTGCGCTCCCGCGTCAGTGTTCGCTCCGCCCGGGTGCCTCCCGGTAGTGGTCGTTCCGCTCATCCCCGGTCTGCACCGCCAAAACTGTCCGTCGGTAGGCGCACGAATCGACCAAGACGTGTCGCCCTGAGGGCAGGCCAGGTCGCAGGTGGGCGTGCCGGATGTGATGTCACCAGTGCGTAAGGGTGTTATAGCAAGAGCAGATCCGGCTCTTCGCGTGTTTCATGAAATGACTGCGGCAGATCCGTCCGGGCTGCGGACTTTGACGACTCCCAGCAGCTGCATGCCAGCACTGCCGCGTGACCGGCCACCCGCCGCAGTCGTTGATTCCCCGCAGTGGCCCGGACCGCCGCGCCGCACGGAGCAACGATCGTTTCCTTCTTGTCGTACTTTACGGCTATTTAGCCGAGAGAAGCGTATCTGCTGGGCTGATATGTCGTTGTCCCCGATGCTGCAACCGGCCAAGACGGCCCTTGCTCCAGATGGATGCGTGGGCGGTACCCGGGCTCCACTCGCCGAGTCGTCGGGTAGCGGACCGGCGAATCGACGACACGGGAGGATCAATGACTTTCGCGACCACCGGACGCCGCGTGCTCATCACCGGCGGGACGGGTTCCTTCGGCCAGACGATGGTCCGCCGCCTGTTGAGCCGGGGTGTCGGCGAGGTCCGGGTGCTCAGCCGGGACGAGGCCAAGCAGGACGCGATGCGTCGGCTCCTCGGCGACGAGCGGGTCCGCTACTACGTCGGGGACGTCCGGGACTACGACTCGGTGCTCAAAGCCAGTCGAGGGATCGACTACATCTTCCACGCGGCGGCCCTCAAGCAGGTGCCGTCATGCGAGTTCTTCCCGCTCGAGGCAGTCCGGACGAACGTCCTGGGCAGTAGCAATGTCGTCGAGGCTGCCGAACGCAACGGTGTCGGCTCGGTGGTCGTACTCAGCACCGACAAAGCCGTCTATCCGGTGAACGCGATGGGCATGAGCAAGGCGATGATGGAGAAGGTCGTCCAGGCGCATGCCCGGAACAACCCGAACAGCGCCACCACGGTTTCCTGCGTCCGGTACGGCAACGTCATGTACTCGCGAGGGTCGGTGATTCCGCTCTTCATCGAGCAGATCAAGGCCGGCCGGGCGCCCACGGTGACCGACCCGGCAATGACCCGGTTCGTGATGTCGTTGGCCGACTCTGTCGAGCTGGTCGAGCACGCGTTTCGAAACGCCCGCCCCGGGGACATCTTCATTCGCAAGGCGGCAGCCTGCACCGTCGGTGACCTGGCCGAGGCGGTGTGCCAGCTCTTCGACGTGCCCGCCAAGCTCGATGTGATCGGCGTACGGCACGGTGAGAAGCAGGCCGAGACGCTGGCCAGCCGGGAGGAACTCGTCCAGGCCGAGGACTTCGGGGACTTTCTCCGGGTGCCGCTGGACGGCCGCGACCTCAACTACGCGCTCTACGTCTCCGAGGGTGAGTTCGGCGATGGGCTGGCCGAGGACTTCAATTCGTCGAACGCGCCGCAGCTCGGCGTACCCGAGATCATCGAGTTACTGAAAACGCTGCCTGAGGTTCGGGCGGAACTGGCCCTGCGGGACCCGGTGCTGGCGTGCTGAGGCTCGCCGTCACCGGCGGCGGCGGCTTCCTTGGCTGGCATGTCCGGGTTTTGCTGCGCGCGCTGGGGTGGCCGGAGCCGACCGTACTCAGCCGCGCCGACCTGGCCGACCCTCGCCTGGCCGCGGCCAGGTTGGCGGGGGTTGACCGGGTGCTCCATCTGGCCGGCGTCAACCGGGGGGAACCGGCCGAGGTCGCCGCCGGAAATGTTCAGCTCGCCGCACAGCTCGCGGACGGGCTCAAGCACTGCGCGAACCCGCCGACGCGGGTGGTCTACGCCAACTCGGTGCAGGCTGGCAACGGGACACCGTATGGCGACGCCAAGGCCACCGCCGCGCGGGTGTTGGCGGACACCGGCGTCGACCTCGACGACGTGTTGTTGCCGAACCTGTACGGCGAGCACGGCCGGCCGTACTACAACTCGGCGGTGGCGACCTTCTGTCGGCTGCTCGCCGAGGGTGGGTGGCCCGAGGTGCACGCCGACCGCGAGCTGAGCCTGGTCCATGTCACCGACGCTGCCGCCCGGCTCATCGGTGTGCCGGGGGGCGGGTCGTGGGATCCGGCCATGCCGCCCCTGCACATCGGCGTCCAGAGTCTGGTCGATCGGCTCACCGTGATGGCCACGACGTACCGGACCGGGGAGATCCCGTCCCTGCTGAGCCGGCACGATGTGCGGCTGTTCAACACCTACCGGTCGCACTGCTTCCCGGCGCACTACCCGCTCACGCTGCCCAGGCGCGCTGACGCCCGTGGTGAACTGGTCGAGACGGTCAAGGCGCACGGCGGTGCTGGGCAGACGTTCTGCTCCACCACCCGTCCTGGGATCACTCGGGGAGAACACTTCCACCTGGCGAAGGTGGAGCGGTTCGTGGTGCTGCGGGGCTCAGCCGAGATCAGCCTGCGCCGGATCGGCGACACCGAGGTGCTGCGGTTCGCGGTGAGCGGTGGCGAGCCAGCCCTTGTCGATATGCCCACGATGTGGGCGCACAAGCTGGTGAACACCGGTGCGGACGAACTGGTGACGATGTTCTGGACCAACGAGCTCTTCGATCCGGAGCGGCCGGACACCTGGTCCGAGCCGGTGGAGCCGGCCCGGTCGGCGCCGCTGGCGGTCGGCGCGTGAAGCTCGGCGCCAACCAGTCCGAAGAAATCGTGACTCAGGTGGCAGCAGAGAGGACGGGCATGACCCGGATCATGACGGTGGTCGGCACCCGACCCGAGATCATCAGGCTCTCCCGGGTGATTGCCCGACTCGACGACACGGTCGAACACGTGCTGGTGCACACCGGGCAGAACTGGGACAGCACGCTGTCGGACGTGTTCTTCAAGGAACTGCGCCTGCGGGAGCCGGACAGGTTCCTCCGCGTCGACACCTCGTCTCTCGGCCGGGTCCTTGGCGGGGTGCTTGTCGGCATGGAGACGGCGATCGCGGAGGTGCGGCCGGACGCACTGCTGGTGCTTGGGGACACCAACAGTTGCATCGCCGCGCTGATGGCCCGCCGGATGCGGGTGCCGGTCTACCACATGGAGGCCGGCAATCGTTGCTTCGACCTCAACGTGCCGGAGGAGACCAACCGGCGGCTGGTCGACCACGTGGCCGACTTCAACCTCGTCTACACCGAACACGCCCGGCGCAACCTGCTCGCCGAGGGCCTGCACCCGCGTCGGATCCTGCACACCGGCTCGCCGATGCGGGAGGTGCTGGAGCACTACCGGCAGCCGATCGCCAGCTCGACCATCCTGAGTCAACTGGAACTCGACCGGGGCCGGTACTTCCTGGTCAGCGCGCACCGCGAGGAGAACGTGGACCGTCCCGAGCGGCTTCAGAGGTTGCTGGACTGTCTGGTGGCGGTCCGTGACCGCTGGGGTTTCCCGGTGCTGGTCTCCACCCATCCTCGGACCCGTAAGCGGCTGGAGGCGCTGGCTCCGGATGTCACCGGGTTGGACGGCATCGCCTTTCACGACCCGTTCGGCCTGCTCGACTACGTGCACCTGCAGACCAAGGCGTACTGCACGTTGTCGGACAGCGGCACGATCAGCGAGGAGGCCGCCATCCTCGGCTTCCCCGCGGTGACGCTGCGCGAGTCCATCGAACGCCCCGAGGCGCTCGACGCGGGTGGCATCATCATGACCGGCCTCGAACCGCAGGGCGTGGTCGAGGCGGTCGAGGTGACGGTGGCGCAGGTCGCCGCCCAGGGGGTGCCCTGCCCGGTCGACTACCAGGTGCCCGACACCTCCCGACGGGTGGTCGATTTCATCCTCTCCACCGTGCGCCGGCACCACGACTGGGCGGGCATCCGCCGCTGAACCAGACAGCCAACAGGACCGGCGACCGCGAAATGCGGTCCCGGTCCTGTTCCGTTCGTCAAGTCCGTCGGGTCGGCCGTTCCGGCTGCGGCGGGTGTCGCCGCAGCCGGAACGACCGGGTCGGTCAGCGCGACTGCAGCGGTACGCCGAGCGGGCCGCCCACCACCGGGTCGGCCGGCTGGGTGCAGAGCAGCGCGAGATGCTCGACGACCTTCGCCGCATCCTCGTACGGGTCGAGCCCGCTCACCTCCATCGGGTCGAGCAGCGGCACGGCCACGTGGGACACCAGGGGATGGAACGGCCGGGTGTCGACCTCGCCGGTCCCGAGCAGGTCCTCGTGCAGCTTCTCGCCGGGCCGCAGGCCGGTGTAGACGATGGGCACGGAGCTGGACGCCTGGTCGGCCATCTGGCGAGCCAGGTCGACGATCCGGACCGGGTCGCCCATGTCGAGCACCAGCGCCTCCCCGTCCCGGCCGATCTCGGCGGCCTGGAGCACCAGGTGGACGGCCTCCTGGAGGGTCATCAGGTAGCGGCTGACGTCCGGGTGGGTGACGGTCAGCGGCTTCCCGGTCTCGATCTGCCGTTGGAAGGCGGTCACCACCGAGCCTCGGCTGCTCAGCACGTTGCCGAACCGGACGCTGAGGAACGTACCCGGGAACCGGGACGCGGCGTGCGCGGTCAACCGTTCGGTGATCCGCTTCGAGTAGCCGAGGACGCTGATCGGGTCGGCCGCCTTGTCCGTGGAAATGTTGACGAACTTCGCCACGTCCTGGCAGGCGTCCAGCACCGAGAGGGTGCCCCAGACGTTGGTCTTGATCGCCTCGCCCGGATGCCGCTGCAGCAGCGGCAGGTGCTTGAGCGCCGCCGCGTGAAAAATGATCTCCGGGCGGCGTTCCCGGATGATGCGCCGGATTCCCTCGTCGTCGCGCAGGTCGGCGAGGATCAGCTCGGGGCCGTCCAGCATGGCCCGCCCGGCGAGCGACATCTGAAGGCTGTGCAGGGCCGACTCGTCCCGGTCCAGCATCATCAGCTCACCAGGGTTGGCCTTCATCACCTGACGGCAGAGCTCGGAGCCGATCGACCCGCCGGCGCCGGTGACCAGGATTCGCCGCCCGGTCAGGCTGTTGGTGCTCAGCGGCAGATCACCGATCACCTGCCGACGGCCGAGCAGGTCGCTGATCTGTACGTCCCGGACGTCGGTGACGGTGATCCGGTGGTCGACCAGGTCCCGTACCGGGGGCAGCACCTTGAAGACCGCGCCGGCCTCAAGGGTGGCCTCGCGGATCTGGCGGATCAGCGCGGCGTCGGCGTTGGCCACCGAGAAGATGACGGTAGTGGCGCCGGTACGCCGGACCGAGGCGGCGACATCTTGCCGTCCGCCCAGCACGCGTACCCCGCCGATGCGCAGGTCGCGCTTGTCCGGGTCGTCGTCCAGGGAGCCGACCGGTAGGTACCGGCCTCGGGGGTCGCTGAGCATGGCGCGGAGCAGCCCCTGACCGGCGTCACCCATTCCGAACAGCAGCACCGGGGTCGACGACCGGATGTCCGGCCGCATGGCGAGGTCGCGCCGGTGCCGGTACGCGAACCGGGCGCCGAGCATGAACAGCAGCGCGAGCGCGCCGCCGACCAGAGGGGTGCTCGCCGGTACCGGCCGATCGCTGGACGGCAGCAGGCCGAGCAGCACGATGCCGGCCGTCATGACGGTGGTCCCGGCTACGCCCTGGACCTCCTGCAGGCTGCCCAGCGGGTGCCGTCCTGAGTAGAGCCGGCGCAACGCTGCCACCGCCACGTGCACGACGGCCGCGACGATGCCGACCGCGGCCGCCCGACCCAGTTGGCCCGGGGGAAGCTGGAGCTCGAACCGGGTCCACACTGCCGCGACGAACCCGCCGACCCAGGCGGTGGTGTCGGTGGCGAGGAATCCGACGGTACGTCGGCGGGCCCTGGCCCGCCGCGTCCGCTGGTCCGACCGATCCATGTGCTCCGTGTCCTGCGGCATGTACTGGCTCCCCTGTCCCGTCTTCCGACTGCTTCCGCCGCCCGGCAGAAGGAGCTTTGCGCTCCTTGTACTTGTTACAGGGCGAAGCGACACTGTTGGCCGTTTTCGGGTTAAATGAGCTGAAGTTCCCGCTATCCTCTTGGCTGCCCAGTTCCCGCCCACCGACGACTCTGAGCACCTGTCAGTGCGGCCGGTCGGACGGCCTCGTCCACCACTGGCGCTGTCCGGACTGTGCCGGTGGCTCTCCGGCTCAGGCTGCCTCTCGTCGCCGCGCCACCGACTGAGATGCCGCGCTCGACGGCGCCACCCGCACGGTGGTCACCGACTGGTCGTGACGTGGTCCCGGACCGCTTTCTCCAGGTGGCCGGCGAGGGCAACGCTGCCGACTCGCTCCGACAGCCGTTCCAGGTAGAACTCCCGGCCGCGGCGACCCAGCTCTTCGCGCTTCTCAGCACCCAACTCGTACATCCGGCGGAGGGCGTCGGCCAGCGCGTAAGGGTCGCCGGGAGGAGCGACGAACCCGGCACCGGACTCGTCGACGAGCCGGGCCGCGTCACCCGCCAGGGCGGCGACGACGGGACGGCCGCACGCGAGGGTGCTCTGCACCTTGCTGGGCATGATCGAGCGGAGGAAGGGCTGGTCGCGCAGGGAGATCAACTGGACGTCCCCGAGTGGCATCAGTTCGACCATCCGCTCGATCGGCTGCTGGCCGAGGAAGACCACGCGGCCGGGAGCGTACCGGGCGGCCGATTCGCGGAGCCGGCGCTCCTCTACGCCACTGCCGGCGAACACGAGCGTGAGGTCCGGGATGTCGGCGAGATACTCCAGTGCGTCGACGGCGACATCGAGCCCTTGGAGGTTTCCCATGCTTCCCGCATACATGACGACGAAGCCCTGCAGGCCGAGAGCGGCGGCCATCTGCGGATCAGGTGTTCTCGGGCGGAAGACACGCTCATCGACCCAGTTGTAGACGACCGAGAGTTTGTCCCGGGGGACTCCGCGGCTGGTCAGGATATCGGCCATGCCGGGCGCGATGACGGCCACCGACGATGCCCTGCGGTGCGCCGAGTCGCAGAACCTGTTGAGCAACCGGACTATGAGGTCGGTGCGACGGCCAGGGCGGACGTAGTCGCTCTCCGCCAGGGTGTCCGGCCACAGATCCTCCATGAGGATCACGTACGGGCGTCCGTGCAACCAACGGGCCATCATCGCGGGCAGCGCAACAGTCGCCGGCGAGGAGTAGACCAGCCACACGTCGACCTTGCGGAGTAGGTCCAGCCGGACCGCCGCCGAGGCCGCGAAGCTGAGATAGTTGGCAGCCCGTCTGACTGCCGACCGGTCGTGACTGGGCACCAGCGGCACCCGATGCACCGAGACTCCGTTCATCATCTCGAACTGGTACGGGCGGAGCCGGTATCCCGGAGACAGCTGGCCGGAAGGGTAGTTCGGGAAGCCGGTGAGCACGTGCACCTCGTGCCCGAGTGCGACGAGCGACCGGCTGATGATCCCCGGAAGAACGGCAGAGCCCCCCTCCGGGTCGTACCACTGCGTGATTATCCCGATTCTCACCGTGTTGCCACCGCCGCCGGAGACGCCAACCATCCGGCCAGGTTGTCGTCGGTGCCCACCACCTCGAGGCCGAGTCGGGGGATGCGCCGCGCGGCCTCGGAGCCGATCTGCCCAGCCGAGCCTGACACGAGGGCGAGAGCCATGGAGAACCTTCCTGTTTGGGCGGAGCTACTTCGTCAGATGCGTGTTGGCTGCGTCCGCTCCGCTTGTGTCGCGCAGTTGCGAGTCACCTGTCCTCGGTCCCGCGAAGGCGTCGGCGTGCGGTGACGATGTGGATGGCTGCGGGGTGCCTGCCGTTCTCAGCCGCTCCCATGCCTCGGGGCGCAGCTTGGGCGCCAGCCCCTGGTTGGCCAGCCAGCCCGGCGTCTGTCGCTTCCCGAACAGGAGCATGTCCACGCGGCGCGCATGCGCATTGGCGTTCAGACTCGTTTTCCCGTACGCGGTGAGGCAGCGCGTCGCGTAGCGCGCCACCCGTGGTGGGAGATGCAGTGGTTCGCGGCCACCGAGAAGGCGGAGCAGCAGCCCCGTCGTCATGCCGTTGTAGGGCTGGAGCACGATGGGCGGCACCGTTCCGTTGACGAGCCCGAGGTGGACGATCGCCGCGGCTACATCGTCGATGAGGACCTGGGGCGTCGGCGCCGTACCGTCCCCGGCGACGCAGCTCATGCGCGACTGAGCGAGCCGGATGAGCGCCCGTGTGTTCGGCCGATCCACATCATGGACCCACGTCGACCGATAGATGACCGCATCGATGCGGTCCTCGCGCCGCAACAGGCGTTCACCAATCGCCTTGGAGCGCGAGTACGGCGAGAAGGGCATCGTCCGTGACGTCTCGTCGAGCGCCATCGGTCCCTGCGCCGCGGCAGAACTGACGTGGATCAGTCGGTTGGCGTTGACCAGAGCGCTGGCTCGGGCGACCAGGGTGGGTAGCAGTGCGTTTCCGCCGTACAACCCGGCACTGTCCGGGGCGGACCCGTCCGGCAGCCCGGCCGTGTTGATCACGACCTGGGAGCCGTCGAGCTGTGTGGCGAGTGCGTTGACAACATCGTCGTGGAGGCCCGCCGGGACCGAATCGGTTCGGAGAGCCTGGGTGAGCGGCCATGACAAGCGCGGTGCGGCGACGCGCTGAACCTCGACTCCCCTGCTGCCCAGTTCGGCGACAACCGCTCGGCCGACAAAACCACTGCTGCCGAGCACCGCGACCTTCTTGATCGGCCGATTGTCGGGCCCGGCCAGTTCACCGGCTCGTTGAGCTGACAGTTCTGGCATGGATCGTCCTTCCTTCCGACGAGGGCTGAGGCCGCTGAGCGGCTAGCCACCCGGGGGCAGTGAGGTAGGCAGCGAGGATGGCGAGGGCCGTGGCATCCAGTGCGGCACGGGCGAGTGGGTCGCTGAAGGACGCGGCGACCAGGCAACCAGCCACTATCGCCGCCGTGCCGGCGGTCGCCGCGGTGACCCTCTGATGTGACCATCCGCTGTCGGTCAGCCGCTGATAGGCATGGTTCCGGTGCGGGCGATACCAGGCTTCGCCGTTACGGATGCGGCGCAGGAGCGTCCAGCCCGTGTCGGCGAGATAGAGGGCGAGTGGTGCTACGGCTGCCTCCGGCGGCGTGCCCCGAACGATGGCGTACGCGGCAATCGTGGCGAGCGCGCCGCCCAGGGCGTACGACCCGACATCACCCAGAAAGACTCTGGCGACCCAGGCGTTCCAGGGGAGGAATGTCAGGGACGCGGCGGCGATCAAACTGCCGGCCGCGGTCAGTAGCGGAAGGTCCGTGAGCACTCCGAGGACGGCGTACACCGTTCCGCCGAGGATCGCGTGCACGGCCGAGATGCCGTTTATGCCGTCCATGAAGTTGAAGGCGTTCACATACGAGGTCAGCCACGCCGCCAGGGCGAGTACGAGGACCACATGGATGTACAACGCCTGCCCACCGGGCACCAGGGCCAGGCCCGTGGCCACGCCGGCGAGCAATTGCAGAAGCAGCCGGATGCGGATCGGGACACCCCGGAGGTCTTCCAGGAGCCCGATCACCGCGAAGAAGAGCAGCGGTACGGCAATAGGTCGTGCGTGGTCATTCAGGATTAGTGCGAGGCCCGCCGCCGCGGCGACCCCCACGCCACCGCCGCGCGGGACTGGTGCGCTGTGCGAGGACCGCTCCGAAGGTATGTCGAGAACTGCGGCTGCTCTCAGCAGGCGAAGGATCAGTGGCTGCAGCAGGGTGCCAACGACGAGTGCGAGCAGGATTCCGCCAGAGAGCGGAACACTCATCATGGCGTGGTTCCTGACGAGATGAGGCGGGTGTGCGGGGCGACGGAGGGTGCTGGCCCTGACCAGGTGTGACCTGCCGGCCACCGAGGATTCTCTTGAATGTGTGCGAGATTCACCACTCGAACCTTCGGGTTGAACCGGTCATACCGGGATGAATCAATCATAGGCGGTCGCTACTATGGACAAACGACCGTTCCCGGTATTCGGTGTGCGGCACGCAGCTGAAACTGCTTTCGTTGCCGTCGAAGAAGTCCGGCAGCCCGGTTCGGCGCTGATCTCGGTGACTACCGTCCCGGCCGCGTCGGACGTGGCAGTAGCCGCCGCTTACGAAGTGTGGGACGAGGCGAGCGGCTCGGCTCTTCAGCTCGTGATCAACCTGTGCGCGTTCGTCCTGGCCGGGCTGGTCACCCTCGTGGTGCGGCAGGCCCGGGGGAGGGGGCCGACTCGCCGGTGCCGTCGTCCAACAGTCGGCCGAGCAGCGTCCGCAACGGGATCGACTCGCCGTCGCGGCCACCCGCCCCGACGACCAACGGCGCCGGGCTGGGCTCCGGGTCGACGCCGAACAGCCAGGCCCGCAGGCCGCCCCGCACGGTCAGTAGGTAGAACTGGCCGGCCACGTCCACCGCCCGGGTCTTGGCCCGGTCGACGTACCAGCCGGTCAGCCTGGTCCGGTAGCGCCAACGCCCGCCGTAACCCCAGGCGACCAGCCGGGTGGTGCGCAGCCCTCGTCGGGTCGCCTCGGCCACGAACCAGGCCACCAGCTTCGCCGCCTCTGCCTGCTCGGCGGCCCGCCTCCGCGCGTCGGCGTCGGCGTGCGCACGTACCGCCTGCCGCTGCTGATCCCGCCACTCCTGGCCGTCCCGCTCACCCACGACGCCGACGGTACGCGACCCGCTCAGTCGAGTACGGCCCGCAGCGTGTGCCGGGCGATGCCGGCCATCACCGGGTTGGTCTCGACGTAGTACGGCAGCGCGTTGATCGCCTGCACCAGGGCCCAGCCGCGCCCCCGCTCCCACGTCGCGTCGTCCACGCTCAACGCTCGCCGGTACGTCTCCCGCGACCCGGTGTCGAGCAGGTTCCACGCCGGCATCAGGTCCACCGCCGGATCGCCCACGTTGACCGTGCCCAGGTCGATGACAGCGACCAGACGACCATCGCGGACCAGCAGGTTGCCCGGCATCAGGTCCGCGTGGATCCACACGTCGGCGACGTCGTACCGGGGGCTGTCCCGGCAGTGGTCCCACACCTCGGCGAGCCGCACGGTGTCGGTGAGGTCGCCGCTGATGGCGAGGGCCGACCGCACTCCGGCGTCCTCGGTGGCCAGCGGGCCACCCCGGCCGAACCCGGACCAGGCCCGACCGCCGGTGTCGATGCCGCGCAATGCGGTCACAACGCCGGCGAGGTCGCGGGCGAAGGTCACCGCGTCGCCGATCCGGTCGAGCTGGGCGGTCTCCCCGGGAATGAAGCGGTACGCCGCCCACGGCCCTGGGTACCCCTCGCCCGGCCCGCCGAGGCCGAGCGGTTCAGGCACGGCGACCGGCAGGTGGGCGGCGAGCAGCCCAGCGTGCTCCTGCTCCTGCCGCAGCTCGGCACGCAGTTCGGGATCGACGGTCGGTAGCAGCGGAAAGCGCAGCACGATCTCCGCACCGAGCCGGAACAGGGCGTTCACCGTGCCGGTCGAGGCGAGCGGCCGGACCGGCAGCGCCCGCCACTGGGGAAACTGCTCGGCCACCAGCGTGGCGACCACGTCCACGCTGAGGTCGACCTGGTCGGCATGCATCTTCACCGCGCGATCATCACCCGGAACCCCGCCACCAGGCGAGCCGGTTTCCTGCCGCCGCTGTCGCTGCTGCCGCCGCTGCTGCTCGCCGGCACACCCGCACGGGTGTCTCGCCTCCTGGGCGGCCCGGTCGGCCGACCTCCGGCCAGGAGGGCGGCCGGCGATTGTGAATCTTGGACACTTCCCGTCAGCTGGGCGGGCCCGGGTAAGCAGCTGACGGAAACTGTCCAAGTTCTACACGGAATCGCCGTCTGGGACTCGACGAGGCGGCCACCGAAATGGACGGGACACCGTGAGGCGCCCGGAAGGCCCGCCGATGCGGGTCTCCCGGGCGCCTCATCGCGCCAGGTGACGGTCAGGCCAGTCCGGCGCGGCGCAGCGCCTCCGCCATCGCGTCATTGGCGGGCGCCGACGCACCCGGCCGCTGCTGACCGCCGCGACCACCTTGAGCGCCGCGAGCACCCGAACCACCGCGACCCCCCTGACCGTCAGGTCCACCCTGACCACCGCGAGCACCCGAACCACCACCAGCACCCGAACCACCGCGACCACCCTGGCCGCCCTGGGCCGGACCGCCGCGACCACCCTGACCGTCCTGTGCCGGGCCGCCGCGACCCTCCTGGTTGGTCCGGCCGCCACGGCCGGCGTCGGCGGCCGGGTCGTCCTCCAGGCGCAGGGTCAGCGAGATGCGCTTACGGGGTACGTCCACGTCGAGCACCCTGACCTTGACCACGTCACCGGACTTCACCACCTCGCGGGGGTCCTTCACGAAGGTCCGGGACATCGCCGAGACGTGCACCAGACCGTCCTGGTGCACCCCGACGTCCACGAACGCGCCGAACGCCGCCACGTTCGTGACCACGCCCTCCAGCACCATGCCGGGCGTCAGGTCACCGATCTTCTCCACCCCCTCGACGAAGGTGGCGGTGCGGAACTCGGGGCGGGGATCGCGGCCCGGCTTCTCCAGCTCGGCGAGGATGTCGGTGACGGTGGGGAGGCCGAACCGGTCGTCGACGAAGTCGGTGGCCCGCAGCCCGCGCAGGATTCCGCTCTTACCGATCACGGAGCGCAGGTCCTGGCCGGTGCTGGAGAGGATCCGGCGCACCACCGGGTACGCCTCGGGGTGCACGCTGGAGGAGTCCAGCGGATCGTTGCCGTCGGGGATGCGCAGGAAGCCGGCGCACTGCTCGAACGCCTTGGGCCCGAGCCGGGCCACCTTCTTCAGTTCTGTACGCGACCGGAACGGCCCGTTGGCGTCCCGGTGCAGCACGATGTTCTCGGCCAGCCCGGCGCCGATGCCGGAGACCCGGGTCAGCAGCGGCGCGGAGGCCGTGTTGACGTCCACCCCGACCGCGTTGACGCAGTCCTCCACGACCGCGTCCAGTGATCGGGACAGTTTCACCTCGGACAGGTCGTGCTGGTACTGGCCGACCCCGATCGAGCGCGGGTCGATCTTGACCAGCTCGGCGAGCGGGTCCTGGAGGCGGCGGGCGATGGAGACCGCGCCGCGCAGCGACACGTCCATCCCGGGCAGCTCCTGCGAGGCGTACGCGGAGGCCGAGTAGACCGACGCGCCGGCCTCGGAGACCACCACCTTGGTCAGGTTGAGCTGCGGATGCCGACTGATCAGGTCGCCGGCCAGTTTGTCGGTCTCCCGCGAGGCGGTGCCGTTGCCGATCGCGATCAGCTCCACCCCGTGCGCACCGGCCAGCCGGGCGAGGGTCTCGACCGACGCGTCCCACTGCCGGCGCGGCTCGTGCGGGTAGATGGTGTCGGTGGCGACCACCTTGCCGGTGGCGTCCACCACGGCCACCTTCACGCCGGTCCGCAGGCCCGGGTCCAGTCCCATCGTGGGCCGGGTGCCCGCCGGCGCGGCCAGCAGCAGGTCACGCAGGTTCATCGCGAAGACGCGTACCGCCTCCTCCTCGGCCGCCTGCCACAGCCGCATCCGCAGGTCCGCGCCGAGGTGGATGAGGATCCGGGTACGCCACGCCCAGCGGACCGTGTCGGCCAGCCATCGGTCAGCGGGGCGGCCCGCGCCGGACACCCCGAACCGGCCGGCGATGGCCGCCTCGTACCGGCTCGGGCCGGTCGGCACGGCGTCCGCCTCGCCAGCCTCCTCCGGCTCCATCGTCAGGTCGAGCACGCCTTCCTTCTCGCCCCGGAACATGGCCAGGATCCGGTGCGAGGGCAGCTTCGGGTACGGCTCGGAGAAGTCGAAGTAGTCGGCGAACTTGGCGCCGGCGGTCTCCTGACCGTCGCGTACCCGGGAAACCAGACGCCCCCGCGACCACATCTGCTCGCGCAGCGTGCCGATCAGGTCGGCGTCCTCCGCGAAGGTCTCGATGAGGATCGCCCGCGCGCCCTCCAGCGCGGCGGCGGCGTCGGCGACGCCCTTCTCCTCATCGACGAACCCGGCGGCGGTGGCCCTCGGGTCCTGGGTGGGGTCGGCCAGCAGCGTCTCGGCCAACGGCGCCAACCCGGCCTCGCGGGCGATCTGCGCCCGGGTCCGCCGCTTCGGCTTGTACGGGAGGTAGATGTCCTCCAGCCGGGACTTCGAGTCGGCGGCCATGATCTGCGCTTCCAGGGCCTCGTCCAACTTGCCCTGGCCGCGGATCGACTCCAGCACCGCGGCCCGCCGCTCGTCCAGTTCCCGCAGGTAGCGCAGCCGCTCCTCCAGGGTGCGCAGCTGGGTGTCGTCGAGCAGGCCGGTGGCCTCCTTGCGGTAACGGGCGATGAACGGCACGGTGGCGCCGCCGTCGAGCAGGTCCACGGCCGCCCGCACCTGACGCTCGGCCACGCCGAGCTCGTCGGCGATCCGCTGATGAACAGACTGGGTCACGATCTCGATCCGCCTTCGAAAGTGGGTACCGCCTGCATTCTGCCGGGCGGCCCGGGGTGCTGTCGCCGCGCCCGGCCGGGACGACCGGCGGCGGTCCCGCCGGGCCTGCGCTAGCGTGGCGATCATGGAAACTGCTGCGGATCCGCGCGCCCGGCGGCTCTTCGGCGGCAGCGCCCGGGCCCTCGGCGACCTGACGGGCAACCCGTTCCGCGCCGACCGGGACCGGATCGTCGGCTCGCCGTTCTTCGCCCGCCTCGGCGGTGTCACCCAGGTGATCAGCCCGGTCGGTTCGGGCCTGCTGGTGCACAACCGGCTCACCCACAGCCTGAAGGTCGCCCAGGTGGCCCGGGCGATCGCCGAGCGGCTGACGGCCGACGGGCGGTGGCGGGACCTGCTGGACAGCCGTGGCGGCTGCGACCCGGACGTGGTGGAGGCCGCGGCGCTCGCCCACGACCTCGGCCACCCGCCGTTCGGGCACCTGGGGGAGCGGGTGCTGGACCGGCTGGCCCGCCAGCGCCTCGGCCTCGCCGACGGTTTCGAGGGCAACGCCCAGTCGTACCGGATCGTCACCAGCACCGAGATCCGCGGCGCGGCCACCACCGGGTTGGACCTGACCGCCGCGGTCCGCGCGGCGATGCTGAAGTACCCGTGGACCCGGCTCGACTATCCCGACCCGCACCCGCGCACGATGGATCCACCGCCGCGCGGAGCCACCGCGCCGCCGGACGACCCGGAGAGCGGTTCGTCGAAGTTCGGCGCGTACCGGACCGAGCTCGACGACCTGCGCCAGGCCCGGGAGCCGTTCACCGGCCGCATCCCGGACTGGCAGCAGACCGTGGAGGCGTCCGTGATGGACACCGCCGACGACATCGCGTACGCCATCCACGACGTGGAGGACTTCTACCGGGTCGGTGTGCTCCAGCAGGGCTCGGTCTCCGCGGAGCTGATGGCCTGGCAGCGGGAGAGCGGGCACTTCCGGGCGATCACCGACGCGGCGCTGGCCACGGCGGCACGGCGACCCGGGGCGGCGATCGAGCGGCTACGTCGGCAACTGCACCGCAAGGACGCCTGGATCGCCGACGACGACGCGTTCGCCGCCGCCGTCGAACACGTCCGCGAGGAGTTGGTCGACGGGCTGCTGGCGATGCCGTTCGACGGCTCGATCGAGGCCGAGCAGTACGTGGCCCGGTTCTCCGCCCGCTGGTCGACCCGCTTCGTCGAGGCGATCACGGTGACCGACCAGCCGTCGGTGCGTTCCGGGTACGTGCTGCTGGGCTGCGCGCAGTGGCACGAGGTGCAGGTGCTGAAGTTCGTCCACCACCGGTTCGTGCTGGCCCGGCCGGATCTCGCCCTGCACCAGCGTGGCCAGGCCCGGCTGCTGGGCACCCTGGTCGAGGCGCTCTGGGAGTGGTTGCTCGACCCGGAGGAGGAGTCCCGGCTGCCACGCCGGCTGCACGACCTGGTCGAGTTGGCGGAGGCGGAGCTGCATCCGCGTACCCCGGACCGGATCGGTCGGGCCCGGGGGCGGGCAATCGTGGACTTTGTCGCGCAGCTCACCGACGGCCAGGCGGTGGCCATGCTGGACGCGCTCTCCGGCCGATCCGGAGCGCTCTGGACCGACGCGTTCGTGCTCTGAGCGGCCCAACCCGTCAGGCGATGGCCTGCCACCAGCCGTCGACGGCGGGCGGGTCGTCGACCACCACGCGCTCACCGGGGCGGGGCACGGCCAGCCGGACGTCACGGGCCTTCGCCTCGGACCACAGCCGGTTCACCGGCTCGGACCAGTCGTGCAGGGCCAGGTTGAACGTCGCCCAGTGCACCGGGACGAACAGCCCGCCGCGCAGGTCGAGGTGGGCGTCGACCGCCTCCTCGGGGAACATGTGGATGGTCGGCCAGGCCCGGTCGTACGCGCCGATCTGCATCAGCGTCACGTCGAACGGCCCGTGCTCGGCGCCGATCGCCGCGTACCCGTCGAAGTAACCGGAGTCGCCGGTGTAGAAGACCTTGCGACGGGCTCCGGCCACCACCCACGAGCTCCAGAGCGTGCCGTCGCGGCGCAGCCCCCGGCCGGAGAAGTGCTGGGCGGCGGTGGCGGTGATCTCCAACCCGGCGACCTGGTGTGACTCGGACCAGTCCAGCTCGATGATCCGCTCGGCCGGCACGCCCCAGCGGTCCAGGTGCGCGCCCACTCCGAGCGGCACCAGGAACGGCGCGGACTGCCCGGCGAGCAGCGCCTGAACGGTCGCCATGTCCAGGTGGTCGTAGTGGTCGTGCGAGATCAGGATCGCGTCCAGCGGGGGCAGCTCGTCCAGGCGTACCGGCGGCTCGTGCAGCCGGCGGGGGCCGACCCGGCCGGAGGGGGAGCACCGGTCGCTCCACACCGGGTCGAGCAGGACTCGCCGGCCTTCGATCTCGATCAGGGTCGAGGCGTGGCCGTACCAGACGATGTTGAGCTCGTCGGTGGTGTCGGCGGTCTCCGGTGCGCTGGGCCGCAGCAGCGGCACGGCCGCGGTCGGGCGCCGCTTCTGCTTGCCGAAGATCAGCTCGCGGAGCAGGTTGCGGCCCGGCTCGGCGACCATCGTGCGGGTGCCGGCCTGGTTGTGGAAGGTGCCGTCGCGGAACTGGGGTGAGCGGGCCGCCCGTTCGGCCCGGGCCCCGCTGAGCCGGCCACCGAGCGCCGCCGGCACATCCCGGGCAACCCAGGCCAGGCCAGCCAGCGCGGCCAGCCCGGCCGCGCCCCTCATCCGCCGCCCGAGCGACCGTTCGACGTCCGTGCTCTGCGCTGGTGCCATTGCCGTCCCTCCGACGTGTCCGCCCTACACGGTAGTCACCCGGGCCGGCTCGCGCCTCGGCGGTCGTCGCGCCGGGTCGGCCGCCGGCAGCGGCGACCGACCCGGGACCTGGCTCAGCCGCCGTTGCTGGGGCGCCGGGCGGTCATCCGGTACGCCGTGCCGGCGCCCGCGATCCGGTCCACCGCGGCCAGGAACTTGGGGCCCATGGCGGCCCGGGCCTGCACCGCCGGGTGGGTGGCGCCGAAGTCGTCCGGGTCGGCCTGCCCGTCGGCGAAGAGCGCGTAGGTGAGCACCGCGGCGCCGGAGCGGTCGAAGATCACCCCAGCCTCGTGCCGGGCGTCGGCGTACCAGCCCGCCTTGGTGGCGATCCGGGCCCGCTCGTCGGAGGACATGGTGCGCCGGATGCCGTCGGTGAACGCCACCGGCGAGCGCAGCAGGCCCAGCAGGTGCGCCGTCGAGGCGGGGGAGAGCAGGGTGCCGGCGACCAGGGCGCGCAGCAGGTCGTGTGTCTCCCGGGGAGTGCTGGTGCCGAGGAAGAACCGGTTCGGGTTGGCCACCGGCTGGACCTGGGTGTTCGGGAAGCCCTTGGCGACCAGGATGGAGTTGATCTCGGCAGCCGGGGCGACCAGCCCGCACAGCCGCACTGCCGTGTCGTCCGAGACGGTCAGCAGGTTGGCCAGCACGTGCCCGAGGGTCACACTGCTCGGGTACGCGCCGTCCAGGCTGAAGATGCCGTCACCGCCCGGTACGACGATCGCCGCGCTCACCTCGACCTGCTGGTCCAGGGCGAGCAGCCCTCGGTCGACCTTGTCGAGCACCGCCGTGGCGACCGCGATCTTGTTGACGCTGTACGCCTCGATCCGCCGGTCCGCGTCGGCCGTCACCGCGACGACCGGCGAGCCGGCCGGGTCGGCGACGCTGACGTACGCCTGCCAGTTGCCGCCGGCCTCGGTGCTGTGCCGGGTGTAGACGGCGGCGACCCGGCGAGCGGCCCGGGCGGGTGTGGTCGGGGCGGCCTCGGTGCCCTCGGCGGCGCTCGCCGGGGCAGCGACGCCGAGCACTGTGCCGGCCGTGGCCACCGTGCCGAGCCCGAGTGCGGTCCTGCGGTTCAACCGGATAGTCAATCGTCTCTCCCGTCGTGGGGCGCCGGAGCGCTCGCCGGCCCACCACCCTAGGCGAGTTGATCGATTCACGGTGCCCCCCGACCGCTCACCCGAGCCGTCGGCGCAGCACGGCGCCCACCGCGCCGACGCCGCGCCCGCGAGCGCGTCCAGCGCGCCCGGCTCGGTGCCGCCCGGCCGATTCCGCTGGTCGCGCCGGCGATCACCACGACCCGACTCACGGTTCGAGCACGACCTTGATGCAGCCGTCCTCCTTCTTCTGGAACATGTCGTACGCCTGCGGCGCCCGGGCCAGCGGCAGCCGGTGGGTACGCAGGTCCTCCACGCCCAGCGGGTCGTCGTCGCGGGCGAGCAGCGGCAGGATCTCGTCGGTCCACCGGCGCACGTGGCACTGCCCCATCTGCAGTTGAATGCCCCGGTCGAACATCTCCATCAGCGGCATCGGGTCCGCCTCGCCGCCGTATACGCCGGAGATCGACACGGTGCCACCGCGGCGGACCGCCTTGACCGCGGCGTGCAGGACGGCGAGCCGGTCCATGCCGACCCGGTCGGTCATCGTCTGGGCCAGCTTGTCCGGCAGCAGCCCGGCGGCGGCGTGGGCCAGCTTGCCCACCGGCGAACCGTGCGCCTCCATCCCGACCGCGTCGATCACCGCGTCCGGGCCGCGCCCGTCGACCAGGTCGATCAGCGCGCCCGGCACGTCGGACAGTTCGCGGACGTCGAGCACCTCGATGCCGTGCCGACGGGCCAGCTCCAGCCGCTCGGGCACCAGGTCCAGCCCGATCACCCGCCCGGCGCCGAGGTGCCGGCCGATCCGGGCGCAGAGCTGCCCGACCGGGCCCAGCCCGAACACCGCCAGGGTGCCACCGGCCGGGGTGTCCGCGTACTTCACCGCCTGCCAGGCGGTGGGCAGGATGTCGGAGAGGTAGAGGTAGCGCTCGTCGGCACCGGTCTGCGGGATGACGATCGGGCCGAAGTGGGCCTGCGGGACCCGCAGGTACTCGGCCTGGCCGCCGGGCACCGAGCCGTAGAGCGAGGTGTAGCCGAACAACGAGGCGCCCTTGCCCTCGCTGGTCACCTGGGTGGTCTCGCACTGCGCGTAGAGCTGACGCTGACACATCCAGCAGCTGCCGCAGGAGATGTTGAACGGCACCACCACGCGGTCGCCGGGCTTGAGCCCGGTCACCGCCGACCCGACCTCCTCGACGATGCCCATGGGCTCGTGGCCCAGGATGTCACCGGGCTTCAGGTACGGCCCGAGCACCTCGTACAGGTGCAGGTCGGAGCCGCAGATCGCGGTCGACGTGATCTTGACGATCGCGTCGGTCGGTTCCTCGATCCGGGGGTCCGGTACCTCCTCGACCCGTACGTCCCGCTTGCCCTGCCAGGTCAACGCCTTCATGTCCGTCTTCCTCCCTCGGTCGCTGCCTGATTGCTACCCGGGGCAGGGGAGTTGAACCGGCTGTGCTCCGCCGTCGTCTTTGGGCCTGTCGGTGGTGGCGGTTCGGGTTGGGGGCGACCGTCCCCGGCGTCGGGCGGTCAGGGCTTGATCCCTGCGCCGGGAACGGTCGCTCCCTCCGGTGGATCAGGTGCTGGTGCAGCTCAGCGTTGGTGGGGAACCGGGTGAGCCGTTAGCGATGAACCCGAAGCTGGTGCGCGCGCCGGGTGCGAGTGAGCCGTTGTAGCTCGCGTTGGTCACGGTGGCCGTGCTGCCGCTGGTGGTCAGGGTGCCGTTCCAGACCTGGCTGATGCTCTGGCCGCTGGGCAGCGTCCAGCTCACCCGCCAGCCGTTGGTCGTGGTGGACCCGTTGTTGGTCACGCTGACGTCGGCCTGGAAGCCGCCCTGCCAGCTGTTGGTGACCTGGTAGGTGGCGGAGCACCCGCTCCCGCTCGGCGGCGGCGTGGTCGGGGGCGGTGTGGTGGGCGGTGGCGTGGTCGGGGGCGGTGTGGTCGGCGGCGGTGTGGTCGGGGGCGGAGTCGTCGGGGGCGGCGTGGTGCCGCCGGCGATCCGGTAGGTCACCATCGACCGGGCCGGCACGGTGGCGTTGAACGCGCCGTTGCTGATCCCGAGGGCCGCCTGTGGGGTCATGCCGTTGGAGTTGTTGGTCAGGTATCCGGTGGCGGTCCCGTTCGTCACGCTGTTGCGCAGGCTGAATGCCGTGGACTGCGCGCTGCTGCCAGCGTTGAGTGCGACGACCACCACCGAGCCGTCGGTGTTGCGGTACGCGGACAGCCGCAGATTGCTGTCGGGGGAGCTGGCGCCGATCCGGGTGGCGCCGGGGCGGATGTAGCGGCTGTACCCGGCCATCGCCCAGAACCGCTTGGACACGTTGTAGTTGCTGCCGTTGCCCTGGATGAACGCCCGGGTGTTGTTGGTGGACACCCCGTACCAGTAGACGTATCCGTTGACGTTGCCCGCGGTCAGGGCGGTGTGCAGGGAGTTCGCGACGGTGAACCCGTCGATCCCGCTGCCGTCGTCCCAGTTGGTGTTCCACGAGCTTGAGCTGCCGCCCGGGGACCACTCGGACATCCACGTGCGCTTCCCGCCGACGGAGAGCGGTGAGGTGGGCGCGCTGCTGTAGTGGTGCCCGGTGTGGGTGGTGACCCAGCGGTTCGCCTCCGAGTCGGCCATGATCGCCGAGGCGTAGGAGCGTTGGTCGTTCCAGCCCACCGGGTCGCAGCAGGCGAGCTTCAGGCCGGCCGCGTCGGCCAGTGGCCCGATGATTCTGGTGAACTCGGCGGCCTGGGCCGCGGTGAACCGCATCGACGAGTAGTCGGTGGTGTAGTTGGGCTCGTTGGTGAACCCCAGGTCGGTGATCGGGATGCCCTCCTGGGCGTAGTACTTCGTGTACTGGATCAGGTAGTTCGCGTACGCCCGGCGCCAGTCGCCGCTGCCGCAGGAGGCGCCCTGCAGGCCGCACAGCGTGCCGCCGTTGGCCTCGTCGCCGTTGGTCTTCATGTAGCCCGGGGCGCTCCACGCGTTGGCGTAGAAGCGGTTCACGCCGTACTCCTGGGCCTTCTTGGACAGCCACACCTGGCCGTCGTCGTCGCCGTTCCAGACGTAGCGCGGTGTCGCGTTCGGGCCGCCCGGGTTGGTCGGCTGGATGGAGCTGCTGGTCGAGCTGATCCCGTTGCGCAGGATGCTCAGGCCGGCGCCGGTGCTGCGGCTGAACAGCAGATCGAGCACCTGCTGCTGGTTGGTCGTGGACATGGACCGGATGACGCTGGTCCGGCCGAACGCCTCCGAGATGCCGAAGCCGTCGATCGGCTGGTAACTGGTCGCGCCGTCGATGGTGACGGTCGTGGCGGCGTACGCCTGGGGTTGGTGGAGCACGACGGCGGTGCCGGCGCAGATCAGTGGCACCGCCGCGGCGGCGAGCCAGCGTCTGGGGATACGGGGCATGGTGGTGGGTGCCTTCCCGTGCGCGCGGTGCCGCGACCTCTGCCGGAGCACACGCTGGGTGGTGGGCGCCTGCCCGTCGGCGGACGGCCGGGCGGACGGTGGCCCGCGCGCCGGAAGGCAGGATGCCGCCAGTGTTATCGATAACATTTCGATTCGTCAATCGATCCGCGACGATTTCTGGAAGCGCTCCCAAGGGCGGCGACCCGAACCGGCTCCCGCAACGCCGAGACCGCCGTACCCCGAGCAAGGGGTACGGCGGTCTCGGCGATTGGTCGTGGCGGGTGGACCGCCGCCGGATCAGGAACCGGGGGTGTTGCCGGTGCCCTTCGCGGTGGCCGTGAGGTAGTCGCGGTTGAGTCGGCCGATGGTGTTCAGAGGGATGCCCTTCGGGCAGGCCGGGGTGCACTCACCCGCGTTGGTGCAGCCGCCGAAGCCGGCCTCGTCGTGCGCGTCGACCATGCCGATCACCCGGGTGTACCGCTCCGGCTGGCCCTGCGGCAGCAGCGAGAGCTGGGTGAGCTTGGCGGCGGTGAAGAGCATGCCGGAGCCGTTGGGGCAGGCCGCCACGCACGCGCCACAGCCGATGCAGGCCGCCGACTCGAAGGCGGCGTCCGCGTTGGCCTTGGCCACCGGGGTGGAGTGTGCCTCGGGCGCGCTGCCGGTCGGCGCGGTGACGTATCCACCGGCAGCGATGATCTTGTCGAAGGCGCTCCGGTTGACCACCAGGTCCTTGATGACCGGGAAGGCGCTGGCCCGCCACGGCTCGATGTCGATCGTCTCGCCGTCCTTGAACTGCCGCATGTGCAGCTGACACGCCGTGGTGCCGCGTTGCGGCCCGTGCGCGTCACCGTTGATCATCAGGCCGCACATGCCGCAGATGCCCTCGCGGCAGTCGTGGTCGAACGCCACCGGGTCCTCGCCAGCGAGGATCAGCCGCTCGTTGAGCACGTCGAGCATCTCCAGGAACGACATGTCCGGGGAGACGTCCTCGACCGGGTAGGTCACCATCCGACCCTTGTCCTCAGTGCCCTTCTGGCGCCAGATGCGCAGGGTCAGGTTCACTTGTAGCTCCGCTGCGTGGGGTGGACGTACTCGAACTTCAGGTCTTCCTTGTGCAGCACCGAGGGCTCGCCGTCGGCGGCGAACTCCCAGGCCGCCACATACGCGAACCGGTCGTCGTCGCGCTGCGCCTCACCGTCGGGGGTCTGGTGCTCGGCCCGGAAGTGGCCGCCGCAGGACTCCTCGCGGTGCAGGGCGTCGATGCACATCAGCTCGGCCAGTTCGAAGAAGTCGGCAACCCGGCCGGCCTTCTCCAGCGACTGGTTGAGTTCCTCGCCGCTGCCGGACACCTTGACCCGCTGCCAGAACGCCTCGCGCAGGGCACGGATCTCGTCGATCGCCTTGCGCAGCCCGGCCTCGCTGCGCTCCATGCCGCAGTGCTCCCACATGATCTGGCCCAGCTCCCGGTGGAACGAGTCCACGGTCCGGTCGCCGTTGATCGCGAGCAGCCGCTGGACGCGGTCCTCGACGTCGGTACGCGCCTCGACCGCCGCCGGGTGGCTGGCGTCGACCTTCTCCAACGGGCCCAAGGCCAGGTAGTTGGCGATGGTGGTGGGCAGCACGAAGTAGCCGTCGGCGAGGCCCTGCATGAGCGCCGAGGCGCCGAGCCGGTTCGCGCCGTGGTCGGAGAAGTTCGCCTCACCGATCACGAACAGGCCGGGGATGTTCGACTGGAGGTCGTAGTCGACCCACAGGCCGCCCATCGTGTAGTGCACGGCGGGGTAGATCCGCATCGGCACCTCGTACGGGTCCTCGCCGGTGATCCGCTCGTACATCTCGAAGAGGTTGCCGTACTTGGCCTCGATGGCCTTGCGGCCCAGCCGGCCGATCGCGTCGGCGAAGTCCAGGTAGACCCCGAGCTTCGTCGGCCCGACGCCCCGACCCTCGTCGCAGACGTTCTTCGCGGCGCGGGAGGCGATGTCCCGGGGGACCAGGTTGCCGAAGGAGGGGTAGATCCGCTCCAGGTAGTAGTCCCGCTCGTCCTCTCCAATGTCCCGGGGGCTGCGGTCGTCGCCCTTGGTCTTCGGCACCCAGACCCGGCCGTCGTTGCGCAGCGACTCGCTCATCAGGGTCAGCTTCGACTGGTGGTCGCCGGAGACCGGGATGCAGGTCGGGTGGATCTGCGTGTAGCACGGGTTGGCGAAGTACGCGCCCTTGCGGTGCGCCCGCCAGGTGGCGGTGACGTTGCAGCCCTTGGCGTTGGTGGAGAGGTAGAAGACGTTGCCGTAGCCGCCGGAGGCGAGCACCACGGCGTCGGCCATCTCGGTGCTGATCTCGCCGGTGACCATGTCCCGGACGACGATGCCCCGGGCCTTGCCGTCCACGAGGACCAGCTCCAGCATCTCGTGCCGGGTGTTCATCTCCACGTTGCCCAGGCCGATCTGCCGTTCCAGGGCCTGGTACGCGCCGAGCAGCAGTTGCTGACCCGTCTGGCCCCGGGCGTAGAAGGTGCGTTGCACCTGGGCGCCGCCGAAGGAGCGGGTGTCCAGCAGGCCGCCGTACTCGCGGGCGAACGGCACACCCTGGGCGACACACTGGTCGATGATGTTGACCGAGACCTCGGCAAGACGGTGCACGTTCGACTCGCGGGAGCGGAAGTCGCCGCCCTTGACGGTGTCGTAGAACAGCCGGTGTACGGAGTCGCCGTCGTTGCGGTAGTTCTTCGCCGCGTTGATGCCGCCCTGTGCCGCGATGGAGTGCGCCCGGCGCGGGCTGTCCTGGTAGCAGTAGGACCTGACGTGGTAGCCCTGCTCGGCCAGGGTTGCCGCGGCCGAGCCGCCGGCCAGGCCGGTGCCGACCACGATCACGGTCATCTTGCGGCGGTTGGCGGGGTTGACCAGCTTGGCCTCGAAACGGCGGGTCTCCCAGCGCTTCTCGACCGGGCCGGCGGGAGCCTTGGTGTCGGCGATCGGGTCGCCCTCGGTGAAGAGTTCCATGTCAGGACACCAATCCGGTGAGTACGGCGAACGGGACCACCAGGTACCCGGCGCAGAGCAGCACGGCGAAGATCAGCGCCGCGGTGCGTGCCCTGCGCTCGCCGCGCGGCGTCTGCTGGCCGAGGCTGCGGAACGCGCTGAACGCGCCGTGCCGCAGGTGGAAGCCCACCGCGAGGATGGCGAGCGTGTAGAAGAGCGTGACGTACCAGCGCTCCGGTGCGAAGTCGGCGACGACGTTGCCGTACGGCTTGCTGGCGTCGCCGACCGGGTTCAGCGTGCCGGTGGTCAGGTCCAGGAGGTGGTAGATCACGAAGAGCAGGATGATCACTCCACCCCAGCGCATCGTGCGGGCCGCGTAGCTGCCGTTGACCTTCTTGCGGTGGGCGTACTTGACCGGTCGGGCCGCGCGGGCACGCCGGGCCAGCACGGTCGCTGCCACGATGTGGGCGACGACCGCCACCACCAGCACGGTGCGCAGGATCCACAGGAACCAGACGCCGGGCAGCAGCGGCTTTCCGATGTCGCGCAGCCAGTGCGCGTAGTGGTCGAACGAGGTTTCGCCCGTGAACACCTTCAGGTTTCCGAGCATGTGCGCGATCAGGAACAGCGCCAGCAGGATGCCCGTCACCGCCATGACGGCCTTGAGGCCGACGTTCGAGCGGATGGGCGACCGAGTTTTCGTGATTACCACATGACCGACGCTAGGAGCACTTCGATCAGTCGTCCAATGCATCAAACTCGTAGTGTTGATAGCCGTAGGCTATGTAGATGCAGCTCCATCAGCTCCGGTACTTCGTTGCGGTGGCCGAAGTACGACATTTCACCCAGGCGGCCGACCTCGTCGGCATAACTCAGCCATCTCTCAGTAAGCAAATTCACGCCTTGGAGACCGACCTCGGTGCACCGCTCTTCGAGCGGGTAAGGGGCAACATCGCCCTCACCGCGGCGGGTGAGGTGCTGCTGCCGTTGGCCACCCGGATCCTCGCCGACGTGGAGACCGCGACCCGTGAGGTGCAGGAGCTGGTCGGGCTGCGCCGCGGTCGGGTCCGGCTCGGCGCCACCCCGAGCCTGGCCACCTCGCTCGCCCCGCCGGTGCTGCGCCGGTTCCGCGACGCGCACCCCACCGTCGACCTCAAGGTCGAGGAGGGCGGGTCCCAGGATCTGGTGCGCGACCTGCTCCGCGGCGATCTCGACCTGGCTCTGATCATCATGCCGGCCCAGGGCGCCGACCCCGGGCTGCGCGTCGACCCGATCCTGCGGGAAAGCCTGGTGGTGGCCTCGGTGGGCGAGGTGCCGACCGCGTCGATGACCGGGGAGGTGCACATCACCGACCTCCGCGACCAGCCGATGGTGATGTTCCGGGAGGGATACGACCTGCGCGACGCCACCATCCAGGCGTGTCGGGAGGCGGGCTTCGAGCCGACCTTCGCGGTGGACGGCGGCGAGATGGACGCGGTGCTCAGCTTCGTCGAGGCGGGGCTCGGCATCGCGCTGGTGCCGGGCATCGTGCTGGCCCGGCGGCCGGGGGTGCGAATCACCCCGCTGGCCCCGCCCGGGGTGCGGCGGACCATCGCGGTGGCCCGCCGGCGCGACATCGTGCCGACCCACGCCGGCCGGGAGCTACGACGGATCCTGCTCGACTACGTGCACGCCGCGATCGCCACCGCCGACCTCCCGCCCGGCGTCGACCCCATACCCTGACCGCACCGCCCGCCTGCCCGCCCGCCCGCCCGCCCGCCTGCCCGCCTGTTGCGCGCGTCGATCTAGGGCAGATCGTTGCTACTCGATCTCCAATAACGACGATCTGCCCTAGATCGACGCGGGCTAGGGGCCTTCGCGGGCTAGGGGCCTTCGCGGGCTAGCGGCCTTGGCGGGCTAGCGGCCTTCGGCGGCTAGGGGCCTTCGCGGGCTAGCGGCCTTGGCGGGCTAGCGGCCTTCGGCTTCGTCCATGGCGCGGTAGATGCGCTGCTCGGACACGGGGTACGGGGTGCCTAGGGCCTGGGCGAAGACATTTACTCGTAACTCCTCGATCATCCAGCGGATCTGGCGGACCGGCGCGGAGTTGCGGCGTGCCGGTGGCAGCGCGGCGAGCAGGTCGGCGTACTCCTTCTGCACCGCCGCGACCCGGTCCTGCTGCTGGCGGTCCCGCTGCGGGTTGCCGCCCAGCCGGTCCAGCCGGCGCTCGATGGCGGTCAGGTAGCGCAACAGGTCGGGCAGCCGGGCGTACCCGGCCTCGGTGATGAAACCGGCGTGCACCAGCCCGGCGAGCTGGCTGCGGATGTCGGCCAGCGCGGCCACGACGGCGAGGTTGCGGGTGGCGCCGAGCCGCTGCTCCACGGCGTACGCGGCGGCGAGGACCTTGCGGACCCGGTCCATCACCTCGACCACGGTGTCGACCAGGTCGGCGCGGACCTTCTCGCGCAGCGCCGCGAAGCCGTCGGCGTCCCAGGCGGGCCCGCCGGCGTCGCCGATCAGCCGGTCGATGGCCGCGCCCGCCGCGTCCTCGATCAGCTCCTGCACACCGCCGTGCGGGTTGCGGCTCAGCGCCAGCTTCGCCTCGTTGTTCAGCCGTCCCTGAAGGAACCGCGCCGGGGACGGCACGGTGAGCCGCAACAGCCGGCGGGTGCCGGCCCAGTGCGCGGCCTCGGCCTCGGCGGGGGAGTCGAACACCCGCACCCCGACCGTGGCACCCTCGTCGACCAGCGCCGGGTACGCGGTCACCGCGTAACCGGCGCGGACCTGCTCGATGGTGCGAGGAAGATCGCCGATGCTCCACTCATGGAGGCCCGTCCGGGCGACCTCCGGTGCGGCGGCCGCCACCACCTGGCGTACCTCCTGGCGGAGCTGACGTTGCAGGGCCGGCAGGTCCTTGCCCTCGGCGACCGGCTTGTCCTCGTCGTCGAGCACCCGGAAGGTGACCCGCAGGTGTGCCGGGAGCTTGCCCGGTTCCCAGGCGTCACGGGGCACGGTGACCCCGGTCATCCGGCGCAGCTGCCGGGTGAGCGCGTCCAGCAGCGGCTCCTCGCCGGGGGTGATCGCCGCGAGGGCGGCCCGGGCGTAGTCCGGCACCGGGACGAAGTTGCGGCGTATCGCCTTGGGCAGTGAGCGGATCAGCGCGATCACCGTCTCCTCGCGCAGCCCCGGCACCTGCCAGTCGAAGCTCTCCGCCGGCACCTGGTTGAGCAGCGGCAGCGGGATGTCCACGGTGACACCGTCGGTCGGCGTACCCGGCTCGAACCGGTACGTCAGTGGCAGAGTCACCCCCTGGGTCTGCCACTCGTCCGGGTAGTCGTCCTCGTCCACCCCCGGCCGGCCGTCGTTGACCAACACGTCACGGGTGAAGGTGAGCAGGTCGGGCCGTTCCCGGCGGGTCGTCTTCCACCAGCTGTCGAAGTGCCGGCCGGAGGACACGTCGGCGGGGATCCGCTGATCGTAGAAGCCGAAGATGGTCTCGTCGTCGACCAGGATGTCCCGGCGTCGGGCCCGGCTCTCCAGCTCCTCGATTTCGGCGAGCAGCCGCTTGTTGTCCGCCCAGAACTGGTGGTGGGTCTGCCAGTCGCCCTCGACGAGGGCATGGCGGATGAACAACTCCCGGCTCAGCGCCGGGTCGATCCGCCCAAAGTTGACCTTGCGGGAGGTGACCAGCGGGACGCCGTACAGGGTGACCTTCTCGTAGGCCATCACCGCGGCCTGCTTCTTCTCCCAGTGCGGCTCGCTGTAGCTGCGCTTGACCAGGTGTTGTGCGAGCGGCTCGACCCACTCCGGCTCTACCCGGCCGGCGATGCGGCCCCAGAGCCGGGAGGTCTCCACCAACTCGGCGGCCATCACCCAGCGCGGCGGCTTCTTGAACAACGCCGAGCCGGGGAAGAGCGCGAACTTCGCGCCCCGCGCACCCAGGTACTCGTGTTTCTGGGCGTCCTTCAGGCCGATGTGCGACAGCAGGCCGGGCAGCAGCGACTGGTGCACCTTCGGGGTGTCGATCTCCTCCGGCAGATCCGCGCCGCCACGGCGGCTCGCGGCCCGGCCAGCGTCCGCGTCGTCGGAGGTGTCCCGCGCCGGCCGCCCGCCGCGCCGGTCACCCTCCTGCGGGGTACGCAGCACCTGGCGCAGTTGGCCGACGATGTCCTGCCACTCGCGGACCCGCAGGTAGTTCAGGTACTCCGCCTTGCACATCCGCCGGAACGCGCTGGAGGACAGCTCCCGCTGCTGCTCGCGCAGGTAGCGCCAGAGGTTGAGGAAGGCGACGAAGTCCGACTCCTTGTCGGCGAACCGGGCGTGCGCCTGGTCGGCCTGGGCCTGCTTCTCCGCCGGCCGCTCCCGGGGGTCCTGGATGGAGAGCGCGGCGGCGATCACCAGCACCTCGGTGGCGCAGCCGTTGCGCTCGCCCTCGACCACCATCCGGGCCAGACGCGGGTCGACCGGTAGCTGGGCCAGCCGCCGGCCCAGCGCGGTGAGCCGCTTGGCCGGGTCGGCCTCGGTCGGGTCCAGCGCGCCCAACTCGTGCAGCAGGTTGACGCCGTCGGTGATGTTGCGCTGGTCCGGCGGGTCGATGAAGGGGAACGCGGCGAGGTCGCCGAGCCCGATCGCGGTCATCTGGAGGATGACCGACGCCAGGTTGGTACGGAGGACCTCCGGGTCGGTGAACTCGGGGCGGGATCCGAAGTCCTGCTCGTCGTAGAGTCGGATGCAGATGCCGTCCGAGGTACGGCCGCAGCGCCCCTTGCGCTGGTTGGCCGAGGCCTGCGAGATCGGCTCGATCGGCAGTCGCTGCACCTTGAGCCGACTGGAGTAGCGGGAGATCCGGGCGGTGCCCGGGTCCACCACGTACTTGATGCCGGGCACGGTCAGCGAGGTCTCGGCCACGTTGGTGGCCAGCACCACCCGGCGCGAGGAGTGCGCGGCGAAGACCCGGTGCTGCTCGGCGCTGGAGAGCCGCGCGTACAGCGGCAGGATCTCGGTGCCGAGCAGCGACCGTTTCTTCTGCACCAGCTTGCCCAGCGCGTCGGCGGTGTCCCGGATCTCCCGTTCGCCGCTGAGGAAGACCAGGATGTCGCCCGGGCCCTCGGCGGCCAGCTCCTCGACGGCGTCGCCGATCGCCTGGATCTGGTCGCGGACGGTCTCCTCGTCGCCGTCGCCGTCCTCCTCGCCCTCGGCCAGCTCGACGAGTGGCCGGTAGCGCACCTCCACCGGGTAGGTGCGACCCGAGACCTCCACCACCGGCGCCGGTACGCCCTCCGGCTCGTCGGCGGTGGGTGGCCCGGCGAAGTGCCGGGCGAACCGGTCGGTCTCGATGGTCGCCGAGGTGATGATCACCTTGAGGTCGGGTCGTCGGGGCAGCAGCTCCCGCAGGTACCCGAGGATGAAGTCGATGTTGAGGCTGCGCTCGTGCGCCTCATCGATGATCAACGTGTCGTACTGGCGCAGCATCCGGTCGGTCTGCAACTCGGCCAGCAGGATGCCGTCGGTCATCAGCTTGACCAGGCTGCGCTCGCTGACCTGATCGGTGAAGCGCACCTTGTAGCCGACCACGTCGCCCAACTCGGTGCCCAGCTCGTCGGCGATCCGGTCGGCCACCGTACGGGCGGCCAACCGTCGGGGCTGGGTGTGCCCGATCAACCCGTGCACCCCGCGCCCCAGCTCCAGGCAGATCTTGGGGATCTGGGTGGTCTTACCGGAGCCGGTCTCGCCGGCCACGATCACCACCTGGTGATCGCGGATGGCGGCGGCGATGTCGTCCTTGCGCTCGCTGACGGGCAACCCCGCCGGGTACGTGATCACGGGTACGGCTGCCTGCCGGACCGCGATCCGCTGCTCGGCCCGGACCAGGTCGGCGGTGATCTCGGCCAGCGCCGCCTCCCGGCGCTGCGGGTCGCGCAGCTTGCGGGCACCGTCCAGCCGCCGCTGGAGCCGGCGCTGGTCGCGGAACATCAGAGGGGAGAGGCGGCGGTGCAGCTCGCGAACCGGATCGGTCGCGACGGAGGCGGTTGGATTCTGCATGTCGTGCCCAAGGATAGGCAGCCCGGCGGCGTACCGCCCCCGGGTTACCGCGCGGCCGGTCCTTCGACGGCCACGCACGGGACCTAGAGTTGGCGGTCGACGTCGAGAGCTGGGGGCCGGGATGGAGCTGCGGGACACCGACCGGGCGTTGGTGCAGGCCGCCACGGCGGTTTCCAAACTGCGGTGCCGCAGCCAGCACCACACCGTCGCGTCGGCCGCCCGGACCGCCGACGGGCGGGTCTTCACGGGCGTGAACGTCCACCACGTCTCCGGGGGGTCCTGCGCAGAACTGGTCGTGATCGGCACGGCCGCGACGCAGGGCGTGACCGGCCTTGAGACGATCGTCACGGTCGCCGACCGGGGACGCGAGGTCGTCCCGCCGTGTGACCGGTGCGGGCAGGTGCTGCGGGACTATTTCCCGTCACTGCGGGTGATCGTCGGCGAGATGGACGCCCTGCGGGTGGTCCCGATCAGCGAACCTCCCCCGAGCCCCGCGGCCGGCTGACCGGATCGGCCCGTCGGCCCGGCCGGTCAGTCGCCGGCCGCCGCCTCCAGCATCGACCGGGGGACCGGCACGCCCTCGAACCGCACGTTGCCCTCCGGGACCAGCCAGCTCATCACCCGCACGGCCAGGCGCCCGGCCCGCACGGCCGGATCGTTGGCGTAGAGCGCGCGGACCTCGTCCGGGGCGATGGAGAGGACGACGAACCCCCGCAGACGGTCGTCGTCGGCGTGCAGGAACGGCCCGGTCGCGAGCACCAGTCCCTGCTCGACGAGCCCTGCCTGGTGGGCCAGGTGCGCGTCCTGCAAGCGGTCGATCGCGTCCTGCGGCAGCTCCGGCGGATCCGACGGTCGGACCAGGAGGGCGACCGTGTGCTGGTCGAATCGCATGTCCACACCCTATGGCGCGCCCGAATCACTATGTCCCTCTTATGGGTGTGATCCGCCTTCTGTCCCACTTGTTCCCGTCCGCGAATCCCATTCTCTTATTGAAGGTCGGAGAGCGATGGGGAGGTGCGCCATGGTCAGCAGACGACGGCTGCTCGCCGCCGGTGCCGCTGGTGGCGCCGCGGTTCTGGCCCCGGTGGGCTGGACGGCGTCGGGCCGGGCGCTCGCCGCAGCGGCACCACTGGACGCCGGTGACATTCCGAAGTACGTCGCGCCGCTGCGGATCCCACCGGCCATGCCACCGGTGGCGACCGGTCCGGAGCGGGACACGTACGTGATCGCGGTACGACAGTTCCGCCAGCAGATCCTGCCGGCGTCGTGGCCGCGCACCACTGTGTGGGGATACGGCTCCACCGCCCACCCCGGCAGCTTCGGCTACCCGGCACCCAGCATCGTGGCGCGGGTGAACCGCCCCGTGCGAGTGACCTGGCTCAACCAACTCGTCGACGGCCGGGGCGACTACCTGCCGCACCTGCTGCCGGTGGACCCCACCCTGCACTGGGCCAACCCGGCCGGTGGCCTCGAGCACCGGGACCACCATGGGCGCTGGGACGGCAGCCCGCAGGGGTATCGCGGGCCGGTGCCCCAGGTGGTGCATCTGCACGGTGGGCACAGCACGCAGGAGAGCGATGGACACGCCGAGGCGTGGTACCTGCCGGCGGCCCGTGACCTACCGCCCGACTTCGCGGTGACCGGCAGCGCGTACCACGAGTTCCGGTCCCGCTTCGCCGAGCGTTCCGGCCTGCGCTGGGCGGCGGGTTCGGCGACCTTCGAGTACGCCAACGACCAGCGGCCCTGCACCCTCTGGTATCACGACCACGCGCTGGGGCTCACCCGGGAGAACGTCTACGCCGGACCGGCCGGGTTCTACCTGCTCGGCGGTGGGGACGACCTGCCGGACGGGGTGCTGCCCGGCCCGACGCCGACCCGCGATGATCCGCCGAACGCCTCGTACCACGACATCCCGCTGATGATCCAGGACCGCAGCTTCACCGCGGACGGCGAGCTGCGCTACCCGGAGCGGTACTCCGGCAGCGGCGACGGGCCACCGACCTGGGTGCCCGGCTTCTCCGGCTCCACCATGGTGGTCAACGGCCGCACCTGGCCCACGCTGACGGTGCAGCGCCGGCGTTACCGGTTCCGGCTGCTCAACGGCTGCAACAGCCGGTTCCTGCTGCTCAGCGTGGTCGCCAACGCCACCGCGCGGCCGGCCCGCCCGGTGCTGCCGGTCTGGCAGATCGGCAGCGACGGCGGCTTCCTGCCCGAGCCGGTGCCGCACGAACGCGTGGTACTCGGCCCCGCCCAGCGGGTCGATGCGATCGTCGATTTCACCGACGTGCCGGAAGGCACCGAGCTGTACCTCGTCAACGAGGGGCCCGACGGGATGTACGGCGGCGGCCGGCCGGGGGTGGACTTCGCGCCGGCTGACCCGCGGACCACCGGGCAGGTGTTGCGCTTCGTGGTCACTGACGCGACCGGCGTGGACACCAGCGTGCCGCCGGAGCAGCTGCGGCTGCCGACACACCCGCGGCTCGGAACGGCCCAGCGGGTACGCCGGTTGTCGCTCAACGAGCGGATGTCCGGCGGGTCGGGCTCGATGGCCATGCTCCTCGGCACCCTCGACGAGCGTGGCCGGGGTCTGCCGTTGCGCTGGAGCGATCCGGCGACCGAGCAGCCCACCCTCGGCGCCACCGAGGTGTGGGAGGTGCGCAACTTCACCCGGCACGTGCATCCGGTCCACCTGCACCAGGTCCAGTTCGAGCTGCTCGGCCGAGGGCATTCGGGCAGGGTGCAGCCTGACCCGGGGGAGCGGGGGTGGATGGACACGGTGCTCGCGTACCCGTGGGAGGTGACCCGGATCAAGGCGCGCTTCGACCTGCCGGGTCGCTACAGCTGGCACTGTCACCTGTTGGAGCACGAGGACAACGAGATGATGCGGCCGCTGAACGTGCTGCCGCGCGGTGGCGCGGAGACCGGGGACGGTGGCTCGTCGAGCGTGCCCCCGGAACCCGGGACGGCATCGACCGACGCCTGTTAGGCCACTTTCCGCAGGTCGGCTAAGGTAAGGCGAACCTAAGCCCGATCGTGCAGGAGATTCGTGACCACCCTCGCCAGCCGGCCGACCCGGAGTCGGGCCAGCACCCGCACCGGGCGTCGGGTGACCGTCACCGTCGGGTCCGCGCTGGTGCTGCTGCTCGCCGTGCTGGCCAGCTTCGCGCTCGGCAGCCGGCAACTCGGGGTCGACCAGGTCTGGCACGCACTTGTCGCGCCGGACGGCAGCGACGCCAGCACCATCGTCCGTGAGTTGCGGATGCCGCGTACCGCGCTCGGCCTCGCCGTCGGGCTCGCGCTCGCTGTGGCCGGCGTGTTGTTCCAGGCGCTCACCCGCAACCCCCTCGCCGAGCCCCGCATCCTCGGCATCAGCGCGGGCGCGTCGTTCGGTGTGGTGCTCGCCATCTCCGTCTTCGGCATCGGCACGCTCGCCGGGTACGTCTGGTTCGGCATCGCCGGGGCACTGATCGCCGGGTTGCTGGTCTTCGCCATCGCCACCCGGGCCCGCGAGGGCGCCAGTCCGGTCACCCTCGCGCTGGTCGGCGCGGCGCTCGACGCCAGCCTGGCCTCCGGGGTGTACGCGCTGCTCAGCATCAACGCCCGCACCTTTGAGGAGTACCGGTTCTGGGTGGTCGGCGGGCTGGCCGGCCGGGACCTGTCGGTCACCGCGCAGGTGCTGCCCTTCGTCCTCACCGGGCTGGTGCTGGGCGCCCTGGTGGCTCGAGGTCTGGACGCGCTGGCCCTCGGCGACGACGTGGCCCGCGGCCTCGGCCATCGGATCGGCCGGGTCCGCCTCGGCGGTGGCCTCGCCGCGGTGCTGCTGACCGGGGCCGCGGTGGCGGCGGCCGGGCCGGTCGCCTTCGTCGGGTTGGCCGTACCGCACCTCGCCCGCGCCCTGGTCGGCGCGGACCACCGCTGGACCCTCGCCGTCTCCGCCCTGCTCGGGCCGGCGCTGCTGCTCGGCGCCGACATCGTCGGCCGGCTCGTCGCCCCGCCCGGCGAGATACCGGCCGGGATCGTCACCGCGCTGATCGGTGCGCCGCTGCTGGCCGTGCTGGTCCGCCGCGCCCGGGTGGTGACCGCGTGACGACCACCCACCGCCAGTCCCGTCCTTCGGCCACCGGAGGCGTCACGACGTCCGGCGTCGCCAGCGCGCGGCTGCCCGGGCGGTCGCTGCTGCGCATCGGCCCGGTCAGCCTGCTGATCCGCCGCCGCGCGATGCTGGTGGCCGCCGTGCTGACCGTGCTCCTCCTTCTGGCCGTCGTGCTCAGTCTCTCGCTGGGCACCCCGTACGTCGCCCCGGCCGACGTGGTGCGCGCCCTCTCCGGTGCCGGCACCCCGTACGACCTGGTTGTCTTTGAACTTCGGCTGCCACGGATCGTGCTGGCCGCGGTGGCCGGCGCGGCCTTCGGCGTGGCCGGCACCCTGATCCAGAGCGTTGCCCGCAATCCGCTGGCCAGCCCGGACGTCATCGGCATCACCCAGGGCGCCGGCCTCGCCGCCACCGTGGCACTGACCACCGGGATGTCCGCCGTGCTGGTAGCGCCCACCGCGCTGGTCGGCGGGCTGCTCGCGGCGGTGCTGCTGTTCGCCCTCGGCGCCCGGCACGGGCTGGCCGCGCAGCGGTTCGTGCTCGCCGGTGTGGCGGTCGCCTTCGCGTTCCGGGCGCTCACCGAGGTGGTCATGCTCACCGCCGACCCGATCGACGGGCTGCGCGCGCAGATCTGGCTGATCGGCACCCTGGCGGGCAAGGGCTGGACCGAGGCCGCCTGGATCGCCGGCACGCTGCTGGTGCTGCTCCCGGTGCTCGCCTGGGCCGGCTGGGCGCTGAACAGCACCGCCCTGGACGACGACACCGCCCGGGGCGTCGGGCTGCGCCCGGTGGCCCGCCGGATCGGCCTGGCCGGCACCGGTGTGGTCGTCGCCGCGATGGTCACCGCCCAGGTCGGCGCCGTCGACTTCGTGGCGCTGGTCGCCCCGCAGGTGGCCCGCCGACTGGTACGGGCCGAACGGCCGCCACTGGTCTGCGCGGCGCTGCTCGGCGCGCTCCTGCTGGTGCTGGCCGACCTGGCCGGCCGGCGGCTGTTCGCACCCACCCAACTACCCGCCGGTGTGCTGACCGCCGCGATCGGCGGCCCGTACCTGATCTTCCTGCTGCTGCGCGGACGGCGGCGGTCGTCGTGACGTCTCAAGGAGTCGTGTGATGCTCTCCACCCGCGACCTGGTCGTCGGCTACGACGAGCGGACCGTGCTCGACGGGCTCGACCTGGACCTGCCGACCGACGCGTTCACCGTGATCGTCGGGCCGAACGCGTGCGGCAAGTCCACCCTGCTGCGCACGATGGCCCGGCTGCTCACCCCGCGCCGGGGCACGGTGCTGCTGGACGGCAGCGCCATCCGTGACCTGCCGACCCGGGAGGTGGCCCGCCGCCTCGGCGTCCTGCCGCAGAGCCCGTTGGTCCCCGAGGGCGTCACTGTGACGGACCTGGTCGGGCGCGGCCGGCAGCCCTACCAGCGCTGGTGGCGGCAGTGGTCGTCGGAGGACGGCGCGGCGGTGGATCAGGCGATGGCCCTGGCCGACGTGACCGACCTGGCCGACCGGCCGGTGGACAGCCTCTCCGGCGGTCAGCGGCAGCGGGTGTGGATCGCCATGACGCTCGCCCAGGACACCGACGCCCTGCTGCTCGACGAGCCGACCACCTTCCTCGACCTGGCCCACCAGGTGGAGGTGCTGGACCTCCTGCACCGGCTGCGTTCCGAGCGGGGCCGCACGGTGGTCGCTGTGCTGCACGACCTGAACCAGGCCGCCCGCTACGCCGACCACCTGGTCGCTATGCGCGACGGTGCCGTGGTGGCCGCCGGACCGCCCCGGGAGATCCTCACCGCCGACCTGGTCCGCGACGTCTTCGGGCTGGCCTGCGTGGTCGTGCCCTGCCCGGTGACCGGGGTGCCGCTGGTGGTGCCCGCGTACACCGGCGGCAACTCCGCCCCGGCCGCCGCCTCGCCCTCCAGTGCGGCCCCGTCGGTCGTCGCGTCTTCTGGCGCGGCTCCGTCGGTCGTCGCGCCTGTCGGCGTTGGCGGACCTGACGTCCCGCCGGTTGCCGCGGGCGGCTCGGATTCGTCGGACGCGTCCGTGCCGGACGCCCGACTCCCCACCGGCGACGCGGCTACCCCGCTCGCCGGCTCGTATCCCTCGAAAGGACTCTGATGCGTCGTCTCGTCGCCGCTCTCGCCGCGGCCGCCGCCCTCGGCGTCGGACTCACCGCCTGCGGTGAGAGCGACCCGGTCGCCGGCTCCACCACCGGGGAGACCCGGGAGATCACCCACGCCATGGGCACCACCAAGGTCCCGGCCGAGCCTAAGCGCGTGGTGGTGCTGGACACCGACAAGATCGACACGGCGCTCTCGCTGGGCATCACGCCCGTCGGCGCCGCCACCGCCGGTGAGGCCAAGAGCTGGCCGACCTACTTCGGCGCGGACAAGCTCGCCGGCATCAAGGAGGTCGGAGTGCTCACCGAGCCCGACCTGGAGGCGATCAACGCGCTGAAGCCGGACCTCATCCTCGGCAGCAAGTTCCGCCAGGAGAAGTTCTACGACGAGCTGGCCGCCATCGCGCCGACCGTGTTCACCGACAAGGTGGGCATCACCTGGAAGGAGAACTTCCTCCTCGACGGCAAGGCGCTCGGCCGCGAGCAGCAGGCCAAGGACCTGCTCGGCGCGTACGAGAAGCGGGCCAAGGACTTCGGCGCCACCCTCGGCGACGCCGCCGCGCGCAAGGTGTCGATCGTGCGGTTCCTGCCCGGCAACATCCGGGTGTACGGCCCCGACTCGTTCTCCGGCATCGTGATCGGCGACACCGGTCTGGGCCGCCCCGAGCGGCAGTTGCTCGCCGCCAAGGAGGACAAGCGCTTCGACATGGTCAGCCCCGAGCGGATCAACGAGGTCGACGGTGACGTCATCTTCGTGACCGCCTACGGTGACAAGGCCGCTGCCGAGCAGACCAAGGTGGCCGGCGGGACCCTCTGGAAGGGCCTCAGCGCCGTCAAGGCCGGCAAGGCGTACCCCGTCTCCGACGAGGTCTGGATGACCGGCATCGGAGTCGGCGCCGCCAACAAGATCCTCGACGACCTGACCAAGTACCTCCCCGCCGCCTGACACCCCCAACGCGCGCCCGTGCCGCGTCCCGCGCCGCTGGCCGGGTCCCGCGCGCCGGCCCGGGTCCCGCGCGCCGGCCCGGGTCCCGCGCGCCGGCCCGGGTCCCGCGCGCCGGCCCGGGTCCCGCGCGCTGCCGCGCGCGCCGGGCGCTGCCGCGCGCGCCGGCCATGATCGCGCTCGATCCAGGAAGTAGTGGTCTCCCTCGTCGAGGGAGGCCACTACTTCCATGTTCGAGCGCGATCATCGTTGCGCGGGCGAGTGGGACCGCGCTCGCAGGGCGGCCTTGACCTCGGCGAGGAATCCTTCGAAGTCCTCCCGGAGGCGCTTGGCAGTCACGTGCAGGACGATCCACTCGCCGCCGAGCAGTCGGTTGAGCCGTCGGCGGTCCCGGTGGAACTGCTCGGGATCGTCGTGCCAGAGCCCGTCGTACTCCACCGCGACCTTGAGCTCTGGCCAGGCCAGGTCAAGCCGGGCCACGAACCGACCCTGGTCGGCCACGACCCACTGCGTCTGGGGTCTGGGCAGGCCGGCGAGTACCAAACGCACCCGTGTTCGGGACTCCTGAGGTGACTCCGCGCCGGCATCGGCCAGGTCGACCGCACGCAGCAGGGACCGCCAGCCCCGCCGACCGGCCCGGCTCAGCGCGTACTCGCGTAAGGCCGATACGTGTGTGAGGCGGCTGGCCAGGATGGTGTCGATGACGACCACCGCCTCGACCACATCGAGCCAACGGGCGAGATCCCAGCAGGTCCGCGCCGGGCTGGTCACCCTGAGCCCTGCCCTGTTCACCGTGTCGCCGGGATCGATCTCCCCGTGGTGGATCCGAAGGCCGGCGGTCGGCCCAATCCGGACGTCGTTTGGCACAAGCACGTCGAGTGGCTCGCTCGGGCCCGGTGTCGCGCAGTCGTACAACGCCGCCGCCGCGCGTCCGGCGAGGGCCGCGCCGGGTGGGAGCAGCCAGCGCCCGACGGCGGCGCACCTGAGTCTGTGTGTGACTTTGACCTGGGCATCGGCGTAAACGTCCCGGAAGAGCGGCCGCCACGCGGAGCTGCGCAGGTCGTTTCGGGTCAGCAGACCGCGCGAGACGGCGATCGAGCCACGGAAGATCCGACCGCGTAACTGCGGCGGCCGTCGAGGAGCTTTCGGCATGGGCTCCAGGCTGACCGATCACCCTCGTGCCACGCCGCCCCTGTGGATAACCCCCGACCGCGCTTCGGCGCGGGTGCACACCCGTCGTCCCCATGATCGCGCTCGAACATGGATGTAGTGGCCTCCCGAGAAAGCAAGGCCACTACATCCTGGATCGAGCGTGATCTTGAGAGGGGGCCGGGGTTCGGCGGGTCCGGCGGGTCGGGTCCGGCGGGTGGGCGGGCCGGCGCGCCGGGTGGGCGGGTCGGGGCCGAGGGTCGGCGGGTCGGTGGGGCGAGGTCGGCGGGGCGGCGGGTTGGGGGAACGGTTAGGTGGTGGGTGCGTAGGTGTTAGGCGGCGGTGGACCAGATGGCGCGGAAGGCGGCGGCTTCGCCGGCCAGCCACTGCTCGATCTGCTCGGGCTTGGCGGCGGTGGGCATGCGATGTGCCTGGCCGCGGCGGACGTCGACCAGGACTGGCTCGGCGTGCGGGAGCACCGCGTCCATGTGCCGGGCCATCAGGTGCAGGGTGGCGAGCACCGACTCCTCACTCGGTGGGGTCTCGTCGAAGTGCAGGCGGACCGCTTCGACGCGGCCGTCGGCGTGGCGTACGCCGAAGTGGGGATTGATCTTGACGGGTAGGTCGCCCAGCATGGCCAGGGCGTCGCGGGTCTGGGCGAGATCGACGGCGGCCGGCTCGCCGAGGGAGTGCAGCCAGGCCATGGCGCCGGGAACGAGCGCCTGGTAGAGCGGGCGCCAGCGTGGCTTGACCACGTCGACCACCCCGGTCAGGTGCGAGCCGCCGGTGTGGAAGGCGATGTCGGCCTTGAGCGCCTTGACGAACTGGCCGTGCGGGTTGAAGCCGGACCGGCTGGCTCGCTGCTTGCGCAGCCCGCCCACGAAGGTCGCCTTGGTGGGGCCGGTGCGGTCGACGTAGCGGGTGAAACCGAGCAGTGTGGCGTAGGGGGTGAGGGGCGTGGAGGCGGGCGCGGTCACGGGCGTCCTCCCAGGTCAGGAACTCGATTAGTACATACATTCTAATCGACACCTCTGACATCGCCCAGCGAATCTGGGGGTCCGAAGTTGCCCGCTTCGGGGTTCTTGGCAGTGCGCCTTCCGCGCCTCGACGGCGCCGCCAGGGAATGAGGCCAGTGCCGGCCGCCGCCGCGCTCCGCGGGCTGGGATTGCGAGGGTTACCCGGCCCGGGGCGGTTCGACGGCCGTCAGGGCGGCGGTCAGCTGGCTGATGCCGAACTCGAAGGCCTCGTCGAGGTCGCCGCCGAGGTTGAAGGCGCCCGCGAGTTCCATGCTGATGAAGCCGTTGGCCCAGGCGGTGAACGTGCGGGCGGCCGCCAGGGCATGCTCGGGCCCGGCGAGGTCGGCGGCGACGCGCAGGGCGGGGGCACTGGCCAGGGTGAGGGTGTCGAGGCTGGGGCGGGTCTCCTCGGGGCCGTTGGCGAAGATCAGGTGGTAGCCGGCCGGGTGGGCGTGGGCGAATGCGCGGAAGGCGCGGGCCATCTCTCCGAGGTCCCTGCCTGGATCGCCGCTGCCGTCGACGGCGCTGAGCCGCTCGCCCAGATCGCGGACGTTGGCTTCGGCGACGAGCCGGATCAGAGCGTCGCGGTTGCGGACCCGCTTGTACAGGGAGGGCGCGCGTACGCCGACCCGCTCGGCGACCGCCTGCATGGTCAGCCCCGGGAGCCCTTGCGACTCCAGAATGTGGCGGGCAGCCGTGACGATGTCGGCGAGGGACGTTCGGTCGGGGGTCGGCATGCGGTGTTCCTTCCGGGTGGGCGACGACCGTCACCATGATAGCTATGGCCCTTAGGCATCATGGCTATGTATCGTAGCTATCAGAACGTGACGTCACTTCGGGAGGCAGCATGAAGCTCGGGCCACACCTGCACCGCATCGGCAACGACATCGTCGCCGCCTACCTGATCGAAACCGAGGAGGGTGTGACCGTCGTGGACGCCGGCCTCGCCGGTCACTGGTCCGACCTGGTCGCGGAGCTGTCCGCCATGGGTCGTTCGCTCGCCGACGTCCGGGGCCTGATCCTCACCCACGGCGACACCGACCACATCGGCTTTGCCGAGCGGCTCCGGCGCGATCACGGCGTACCGGTCTACGTGCACAGCGCGGACGCCGCCCGCGCCCGCGGCGAGGTCAAGTCCAAGGCGCCCTTCGGGACGTTCAAGGTGGGCGCGATGGCCGGCTTCCTCTGGTACGCGAGCCGCAAGGGCGGGTTGCGCACCACCTACCTCAGCGAGGTGGTCGCCGTGCAGGACGGTCAGGTGCTCGACCTGCCCGGCGCTCCGCGCGTCATCGGGATGCCCGGCCACTCGCCCGGCAGCATCGCGGTGCACGTGCCGATCGCCGACGCCGTGTTCGTTGGCGACGCGCTCACCACCCGACATGTGCTGACCGGCCAGCAGGGTCCGCAGCCGGCGCCGTTCACCGACGACCCGGCGCTCGCGCTTGCCTCACTCGCCCGTATCGAGGACCTGCGGGCGACGTGGATCCTTCCCGGCCACGGCACCCCGTGGAACGGAGGCACCGGTGAGGCGGTGCGCCGGATCAAGGCGGTCGCCCAGGCCCGCTGACCGGCGCGCCCACCGCGCGCGGTCGTGCCGAGCCTGGTCGTCGTGCCGAGCCTGGTCACCGCAGCGGAAGCGGGCCGGCTAAGACCGGTCCGGTCCGGTCCGGTCCGGACCAGACCGGACCGGAAGCGCGCCAGCTAGGACCGTCCGGCCCGGCCCAGACCGGAAGCTGGCCGGCTAGGACCGCCGGCACGGACAAGGCCGGCCCGGAAGCGGGCCAGCTAGGTCCGGTCCGGTACGGACAAAGGCCGGACCGGACCGGAAACTGCTGTCAGAGTTGGCCGACGTCGGTGATTCGAACGACCGCCGCGCCGATCTCGTCCGAGGCGGCCAGGTCGATCTCGGCGCTGATGCCCCAGTCGTGGTCGCCGTCCGGGTCGTCGAAGATCTGTCGGACGGTCCACCGCTCCCGGCCCTGCTCGATCATGAGCAGCGCGGGGCCCCGGGCGTCCGGTCCGACGCCGATCGAGTCGTACGACTCGAAGTAGGGCCTGAGTGCCTCGGCCCACGCGTCGTAGTCCCAGCCGTCGCCAGCGTCCAATTCGGCGAGCAGGTCCCAGCGGCGCAGCGCGGCCAGCTCGACGCGGCGGAACAGCGCGTTGCGCACCAGCACCCGGAACGCCCGCGCGTTGCGGGTCACCGCTGGGGGCCGGTCGGTCAGGGCAGCGTGCGCCTGGGCCACCTCGGCCACGTCGGACGGGTTGCGCAACCGCTCCCACTCGTCGATCAGGCTGGAGTCGACCTGGCGGACCAACTCGCCCAGCCACTCGATGAGGTCGATCAGCTCCTCGGTCTTGGCGTCCTCGGGCACGGTCTGCCGCAGCGTCTTGAACGCGTCGGCCAGGTAGCGCAGGACGAGGCCTTCCGAGCGGGTCAGCCCGTAGAACTGCACGTACTCGGTGAAGGTCATCGCCCGCTCGTACATGTCGCGGACCACGGCCTTGGGGGAGAGCTGGTGGTCGGCGACCCAGGGGTGCCCCTGCCGGTACATCTCGTACGCGGCCTCCAGCAGCTCGGCGAGGGGCTTCGGGTAGGTCACCTCGTCGAGCAGTTCGAGGCGGGCCTCGTACTCGATGCCTTCGGCCTTCATGGCGGCGACCGCCTCGCCGCGCGCCTTGAACTGCTGCGCGGAGAGGATCTGCCGGGGGTCGTCGAGGATCGACTCGATCACCGAGAGGACGTCCAGGGCGTACGACGGGGACTCGGCGTCGAGCAGCTCGATCGTGGCCAGCGCGAGGGGGGAGAGCGGCTGGTTGAGCGCGAAGTCGAGCTGGAGGTCGACGGTGAGTCGGATCCGCCGGCCGGTCTCGTCGGGCTCGGGCAGCTCCTCGACCACACCACCGGCGCGCAGCGCGCGGTAGATGGCGATCGCCCGGCGGATGTGCCGGCGCTGGGCGGCAGGCTCCTCGTGGTTGTCGGTGAGGAGGTGCCGCATGGCGGTGAACGCGTCCCCGGGCCGGCCGATGACGTTGAGCAGCATCGAGTGGCTGACCTGGAAGCTGGAGGTCAGCGGCTCCGGCTCGGCGTCGACCAGCCGGTCGAAGGTGGGCTGACCCCAGCCGATGGAGCCCTCCGGTGGCTTCTTGCGGACCACCTTGCGGCGCTTCTTCGGGTCGTCGCCGGCCTTGGCGAGAGCCTTCTCGTTGTCGATGACGTGCTCGGGGGCCTGCACCACGACCCGGCCGATGGTGTCGTAACCGGCCCGGCCGGCTCGTCCGGCGATCTGGTGGAACTCCCGGTTCTTGAGCAGCCGGGTGCGGACCCCGTCGTACTTGGACAGGCCGGTGAACAGCACCGTGCGGATGGGCACGTTGATGCCGACGCCGAGGGTGTCGGTGCCACAGATGACCTTGAGTAGGCCGGCCTGGGCGAGGGTCTCCACCAGTCGGCGGTACTTGGGCAGCATGCCGGCGTGGTGCACGCCGATGCCGTGCCGGACCAGCCGGGAGAGTGTCTTGCCGAAGCCGGCGGTGAACCGGAAACCACCGATCGCCTCGGCGATCATGTCCTTCTCGGCGCGGGTGCAGACGTTGACGCTGGTCAGCGCCTGGGCGCGTTCCAGCGCGGCGGCCTGGGTGAAGTGGACCACGTACACCGGGGCCTGCTTGGTCTCCAGCAGTTCCTCGAGCGTCTCGTGCAGCGGCGTCATGGCGTACGAGAAGATCAGCGGGACCGGCCGCTCGGCCGTGCGGACGACGGCGGTCGGCCGCCCGGTGCGCCGGGTCAGGTCGTCGACGAACCGGGTGGTGTCCCCCAGGGTGGCGGACATCAGGATGAACTGGGCCTGCGGCAGCTCGACGATCGGCACCTGCCAGGCCCAACCCCGGTCCGGCTCGGCGTAGAAGTGGAATTCGTCCATGATCACCTGGCCGACGTCGGCCTTCACGCCCTCGCGCAGCGCCAGGTTGGCCAGGATCTCGGCAGTGCAGCAGATGATCGGCGCATCGGCGTTGACGCTGGCGTCGCCGGTCAGCATGCCGACGTTCTCGGCGCCGAAGACCTCGCAGAGGGCGAAGAACTTCTCCGACACCAACGCCTTGATCGGCGCGGTGTAGAAGGTTGTCCGGCTGTCGGCGAGCGCCGTGAAGTGGGCGGCGATCGCCACCAGGCTCTTACCCGAGCCGGTGGGCGTGTTCATGATCAGGTTGGCGCCGGAGACGATCTCGATGACCGCCTCCTCCTGATGAGGGTAGAGGTCGAGGCCGCGCTCCTTCGCCCAGCTGGCGAATGCGTCGAAGAGGGTGTCGGGGTCGGCGCTTGTCGGCAGCGCGGCGGTGAGCGTCATAGCCTGTCCATGGTGCCTGGATCATGCCCCCGCGCGCCAACCCGGCCTCCGCCGGACCCCCGTCCGTGCGTCGCGGACGCCCCGCCGGTCACCGTCGGCGGTAGAGCAGGTCGGCGACCGGCCGGCCAGCCGTGATCGCCCGCCGCTCGAACTTCGTCACCGGCCGGTGCGCCGGACGCGGCGCGAAGCCGCCGTACGCGTCCACCAACCCCGGGTCCGCATCCAGGGTCCGGCGCATCGCCTCGGCGTACTCGGCCCAGTCGGTCGCACAGTGCAGCGCGCCGCCGGGCCGCAGCCGGGACCGCAGCAGCGCCACGTGCGCCGGCTGGATGATCCGGCGCTTGTGGTGGCGGGCCTTCGGCCACGGGTCGGGAAAGAAAATGTGTACGGCGTCCAGCGCGCCCTCCGGCAAGCCGCTGACCAGGAACAACGCGTCGCCTTCAGCCACCCGCACGTTGCTCAGGCCGCCGCGGTCCACCAGGTCGAGCAGGTTGGCGATTCCCGGCGTGTGCACCTCGACCGCCAGATAATCTCGATCCGGGTCAGCGGCAGCCATCGCAGCGGTGCTGTCGCCCATGCCCGAGCCGATCTCCAGCACCACCGGCGCCCGGCGACCGAACAGGTCGGCCAGGTCGACGGGCACGACCGGCCCGTCCGGCACATCCAGGCCGTACGCGGGCCAGAGCCGGCCCAGCGCGTCGGTCTGCCGGTCGCTCATTCGACCCCGGCGGGGGTGGAACGTGCGGATCGGCCGGCTCGCGGGCAGGACAGCGGGGTCATGGTCGGTGGCGGTCACAGCGACCCGAGCGTACGCGACCTCGCCGGCGGATCGGATGTGATGTGCGACCGGAAATGAGAGGATCCAACTGGTACGGCAGGTCGGGTGCTCCGCTGCCCGACACGGCCGCACGGCGTCGAGAGGGGGCATCGTGGCAGTGACCCGTGGCGGCGTGACCCTGTCGGTGATAGCGGTGCTCGCCGGCCCCCTGCTGGCAGCCACCCCGGCACACGCCGCGCCCCTGGCCGCCGCCCCCGCACATGCCGCGTCCACCGTCCGGGCCGCTCCCGTATCCGCGATCCAGCCCGCCGGCCTCGTGCTCCGGGCGCCCGGCGCTCTCCAGCCTGCCGGTGTCGCACCCGCCCCACAGCCCGAAGGCCCTCCGGGGGGCGCGCCCCAGCCGGCGCCGCCGGTGGATGTCTTCGTCGAGGTGAGCCCCAGCACGGTGCAGCCCGGCTACCTGGTCGGCATCCGGGCCAGTTGCCGGGACAACTCGGTGGGCGCCACCGTGGTCTCCGACGCCTTCGGCGCGGTCGGCGTACAGCCGCAGCGCGGAGTGCTCACCGCCGCACCGATGGTGCGCGAGCGCACCCGCCCCGGCAACTACCGGGTCAAGTTGGAGTGCCGCGACGGTGAGACCGCCTCGACCATGCTCCAGGTGGTCAAGAAGGTTCCGGCCCAGCCCAGTCGCGGCCCGGCCACCGGCTTCGGTGGGGGCTCCGGCGGAATGACCAGCAAGCTGCTGCTGCCCGGCGGCGCGGCGCTGACCATCACCGGGCTGATCCTCGCCGTGGTGGCGTTGCGCCGGCCGCGTTCCGTCCGTGCCGCTGCGCGCAACTGAGCCCGCCGTGGAGATCTTCCGCCCCACGCCACCGCCGGCCTCCGATCGCCCGGCGGTGGCTGCTCGCCCGCCGACCGCCGTGACGCCTCGGCGTAGCCGTCCTCCTGGCCGTAGCCCCTGGTCGGTGCCGCTGGCCGTGGTGCTGGTGCTGGCCGGCGTCTTCGCCACCGGGGCGGGCCTGGGTCGCTCGGTCGGCCCGCTCGACCTGGCCCCGGCTGGCGGTGACCGGCCGCCCCGCAGCGAGTCGGTCGGGATGTCGGCCAGTCGCCCGGTGCGACTCTCGGTGCCGGCGATCAAGATCGCCGCGCCGGTGGCGCCCGTCGGGCAGGCCCGGGACGGCTCGATCGCCGTACCGCCGCTGGAGCGGCACAACGAGACCGGCTGGTACGACCGTGGTCCGACGCCCGGCGAGCCCGGCCCGGCGGTGATCGTCGGGCACGTGGACACCAAGAGTGGCCCGTCGGTCTTCTACGACCTGGGCAAGCTGCACCCCGGCGACCTGATCGAGGTGGCCCGGGCGGACAAGACGGTGGTGGTGTTCAAGGTCGACACCGTCGAGCACTTCCCGAAGGATCAACTGCCCGGCGAGCGGATCTACGGCCACGACGGGCCGCCCGGGTTGCGGCTGATCACCTGCGGTGGCCAGTTCGTCGGCGGACGCACCGGCTACGCCGACAACGTCATCGCCTTCGCCACCCTCCAGTCCTCCCGCAAGTCCTGAGACCGACCCCGGCCAGGCCGGCTGAGCCGTCCGCTGGGTTTGATCGACTCGGGATCATTGATGTCGCGGTGTCGGGCCGACCCCGGACACCCCGGTGTCGCTGAACCCGAGTGGATCAACCGGGGTGCCCGCAGGTCGGTCCGGCGTCAGCTCAGGAACGCCAGGAGCTGGCGGGTGGTCTCGTCGGGGGCTTCCTCTGGGATGAAATGCCCGACCGGGACCGGCTCGCCGCGCACGTCGTCGGCCCACTCGCGCCAGATCGCGAGCGGGTCGTCGTAGAGCTTCGCGACCTGGCCGCGTTGGCTCCAGAGGAACAGCACCGGGCAAGTGATCTTCCGGCTCCCTCGATCCGCCTCGTCCTGCTGATAGTCCAGCGTCGCGGCGGCGCGGAACTCCTCGCAGATCGCGTGCACGGTGGCGGGGTCGCTGAACTGCTTGACGTACGCCGCCCGTACCGGGGCGGGGAAGGCGTCCTTCACCTCGGGCCAGGTGTCGAGCATGAAGTCGACGAGCACCGCCGGCGCCGCGTCGATGAACTGCTCGGGCACCGGCGCCGGTGCCGCCAGGAACGACCAGACCCAGTAGGAGAGGCTGAACGTCTTGTCGGCGCGGTTGTAGACGTCGCCGATGGGCACCACGTCCATCACGGCCAGCCGAGCGACAGCGTCCGGTTCGTCCAGCGCGAGACGGTATGCGCAGCGGGCCCCACGATCGTGGCCGACGAGTCGGAACTGCTCGTGGCCCAGACTCCGCATCACCTCGACCTGGTCGCGGGCGATGGCGCGCATGCTGTACGGCTCGTGATCCGCAGTGCTGGGCGGTTTGCCGCTGTCGCCCCAGCCCCGCAGGTCGGTGGCGACGACGGTGTAGTTCTCGGCGAGCCGTGGCGCGACCTGGTGCCACATGAGATGCGTCTCGGGGATGCCGTGCAGCAGCAGAACGGGCGGCCCACTTCCGCCTCGGCGTCCGTGGATCGTCGCGCCGGGCGTGTCGATGTCGAATTCCTCGAAGCCGTCGAACATGGCCGGAACCCCCGCACCTTCCTGGGACCGCCCGGCGCGAACGGCCTGTGCCGGCAAGCAGGGCGACTGGTGGCCGGCTACCGCTCGGGCCGCTTCGACGCTATCAACGGAAACATTCAGTTGGGCCCGATTTTGCGGCGGCGCGGGACCCTTGTGACCAGGGTTCAGTCATCCGGTCGAACGGGGGTCGAGGTGCAAATCGATGAGCCGATCTCCAAGGCAATGGAGTTGTTCATGGCGAACCGCATACTCGACGCGCACTGGACTCAGGCACTTGACCGGCCGTGGCGGGTGGGCGTATCAATCCCGGGCTATTGCCCGAGGGCTTGATCGACATCGCCGAAGTGGAGTCGATCAACCCGCGAGGGCTTCGTTTGCGTCTCACGGCTTGGGGGGGGTGGCTAGGGCTGGGGGACGTGCAGGGCCACCTCGAACTCCAGGAGACTAGCCAGCCCGAGACACCCGGCTTCGCCACGGCGAGCTGAGCGGCGAGCGACAGGCACGCCGCCCCGACTAAGAGGGCGAGCGGGTACCCCGTTGGCACGCCCGCCCGACGCCGCCGGATTTCCAGCAGCGACGCCACCGGGACCAACTCGCTTACGCACGCGTTGACCCAGCCGAAGGCTTCCGGCGTCCCGGCGGGCCTGTTCGCTATCGTCCAGGCGTGCACGTGGCTAAAGCTCGCCCAGCCGGCCGCAGCGCCCACAACGAGCAGGATCAGGACCAGCAACGTGCCCTCGGCGCGTTCGGTGTGGTTCATGCGACGGCCAGGCGACGCAGGTATGCCGGAACGTCGGCCAGGGTCACGACCGGTACGCCGAACAACACGGCGTAGACCGGCTCGGGGAAGTCTTCGGCCTCGGGCAGTATCACGACGACGTCAGCGGCGCGGGCGGCGTCCATGTCGTCGGCGACCAGGGCGACGAGGTCGTCAGCGTCGGCCGGATCGGCTGCGGTCGCAGTGGTGACCAAGTAGCCGGCGGCGACCAGGGCGGCGAAAGCGGCGGCGAGGGGGCACGTTCGGGGCCTGCCAGGTAGGCGACAGAGTGATGGTTAGGGTTGGACACAGCGGAACCTCCGAAGTGCCGTTAGGGCCCTGGTCGGCGGCGGAATCGCTCGGCCGGGGCCTGTTTAGTGGGGATGGGTTAGGCAGTCGTGGCGGTCGCGGGCGTACCGACCCAGTCGACCGAGACACGGGACTCGATCGACGGGCGGTAGCCACGTGCCGGGGCCTTCGTGATCGTGATCCGCCGGACGAAGATCGCGACGAACGCCCGCCGCTCGGCCAGCGACGCGCCCGCCCACCAAGACCCCGGCCCGATCGGGTCGTCGCCAGGCTCGGCTAGCCATTGCTCGATCGGAAGCGTGGGCGTAGCGGCGGCGTCGATCTCCGTAAGCCGGGCGGTCAGCGCCACAATGCGAGCGTCTAGCGACTGGGCGGCGGCACGGAACCGGCGTTGCCCGATCTCGCTCCCGTACGCGCCCGCGGCCCGGTCGTCGTATAGCTCGTCGAGTGACCGCTTCGCCTCGTCCAACTCTCCGGCCACGGCCCCTCGCTGGGCGGCGGCGGCCGGGTCGATACTGGCGAGGCCGAATAGGCGCGTAGCTTCCGCCAGGACGTCGAGCGTTTCCGGGTCGTCCTCGGCCGTAGCGATCAGGGCGAAGATCCGGCGGGCTACATAGTCGTCTAGGGAACGCTGCGAGATCGTGCAGCCGCCGGAATGCTGGCCGGGCTGGGCGAGACCGTGGACACGCGTACAGGCATAGACCGAGTAGTAGCTGAGACGCTCGTTCCGGTGCGACGACTTGGGGGATCCGCACTCGCAGAAAAGGAGGAGGGCCGACAGTAGGGACGGCGCGGGCGCGGCGTACGGCGTCTTGTGGGTCGCGCCGGTCAAGCGGGCTTGTAGGGCAAACCAGTCGGTCGGCGCGACAATCTCGGGATGCGCCACGACCGGAACGCCGTTCTCGTCGCGAGAGATCCGGTAGTGGTCGATCCGCTTACTCGGGCTGCCGTCCGGCCGGGGGACGTAGACGATCTCGGCCGCGTATCCCGCGATCCTCGGGTCACGCAGGATGCGATGGAGCGTGCGGGGCCGCCAGATGCTGTCCGAGTGCATCTTCCCGACGGTGACGCCCCGGGTCGGGACCCGGTCGGCGTTCAATTCGGTCACGAGACCGTTCACGGTGGTCGGGTTCTCCGGGTCAAGCATCCGCGCGACCATGCGGCGCACGACCGGGGCTTCGTCGGGGTGCTCGGCGAGAAGTTGCACCCTGACGGGGCGGCCGTCGGCGGTAACCCGGTTCTCGGGCCGCAGGGCGAAGCCGAACGGCGGCTTGCCGCTGACGTACCCGCCCAACTCCCGGGCAACGGATTTCGCCCCGCGTACCGCATCGCTCTTGTTCTTCGAGTCGTTGTGCGCCTGGTCGAGCCGCATGATCAGGTGGATTAGGTCCATAAGGTTGCCCTTACGGAACTCGCCCTCGGTCACGCTGATGATCGTCACGTTTCGGTTCAGGAGGTCGGTCACGACGGGGATAGCGTCGAGGGGGTCGGCCCGCGAGAAGCGGGACATGTAATAGACGACGATCAGGTTCACGCGGCCGGAGTGGCAGTCGGCGATCAGCCGGTCAAACTGGGGGCGCTCGATCCCGCTGAAGGCGCTTAGTCCTATGTCGGCGTACTCGTCGACGAAGGTCGCGCCCATCTGGTCGATGCGGGTGCGGTTCGCAGTGCTCTGCGTGGCGGGAGACGCTTCCGACCCGCCTGCCTTCTTATTGGACTGGCGGACGTAGCTGCCCGCTCGGTACTGGTGAAAGGGGGACATACGGCGGACTATATCGGCGTAGGCGGGAACCCTCGGTCTCCCAGCGGGTGTAAACGAAGTAGCGGGTCTCGCCGGCCACCGGCCGGAGCAGTTCGAAGCCGAGGAAGCCGGGGGAGTTCTCCACCGTCCCGGCCCGGGCGGCGAACCGCTTCTCCAACTCCGCGCCGCTACCGGCGGGGACAGCGAGTTCAGAACGCCTCGACCACCGGCACCAGGTCGGCGTCGACCACGATCGGGGCGTGGTCGGAGGGGCCCTTGCCCTTGCGGGCCTCCCGGTCCACGTACGCCGAGCGGACCGCACGGGCGAACGGCGCCGAGGCGTACACCAGGTCGATCCTCATGCCCTTGTTCTGGTGGAACATCCCGGCGCGGTAGTCCCAGTAGGTGAAGGGGTGTGGCCCCTTCATCGGGGTGGGAACCACGTCGTCGAGGCCCAGGTCGCGCAGCGCCGCGAGGGCCGCCCGCTCGGCGGGGGTGACGTGCGTGGAGTGGGTGAAGACCGCCGGGTCCCAGACGTCGGCGTCGGTCGGAGCGACGTTGAAGTCGCCGCTGACGGTCAACGGCAGCCCACCGGCCAGCTCTGCCTCCAACGCGTCGCGCAGCGCCGCGAACCAGGCCAGCTTGTACGCGTAGTGCGGGTCGTCCGGCGTCCGGCCGTTGGGCACGTACACCGACCAGACCCGCACCCCGTCGCAGGTGGCGGAGATGGCCCGAGCCTCGGGCTCGGGAAAGCCGGGCTCACCGGTGAACCCGACCCGGACGTCGGTCAGGCCGACCCGGGACAGGATGGCCACCCCGTTCCACCGGCCGTCGCTGTGGCTGGCCACGGTGTAGCCCAGCTCGCCCACCTCGGCCACGGGGAAGGCGCCGTCCGGGCACTTGGTCTCCTGCAGGCAGACCACGTCCGGCCCGGTGCTGGCCAGCCACTCCAGCAGCCGGGGCAGCCGGGCCTTCACCGAGTTCACGTTCCAGGTCGCCAGGCGCATGCCCCCAGCCTGCCGCATCCGCCCCCGCGACGCCCGGTCAGCTGCCCGGGGTGTCGCCGGGACGGGTCTGTTCGGCCAGGAACCGTTCCAGCTCCGCGCCGAGTTCGTCGGCGGTGGGCAGGGGGCCGGCGTCCGCGGCGAGCAGGCTCTTCTCGCCGCGACCCCGGGCGAACGCGTCGTACTGCTCCTCCAGGGCCTGGACCAGGGCGGCGGCGTCCTCGGTTTGGGCGACCTGCCGGTCGATCTCCACTCGAACCACCTCGGCGGCCGAGCGGAGCCCGTCGCCGGGCAGCAGCAGCCCGGTGCTGCGCGACACCGAGGTGAGCAGCACCTCGGCGGCGGCCGGGTACTCGGTCTGCGCCACGTAGTGCGGCACGTGGGCGGCGAAGCCCAGCGCGTCGCGGCCCTGCTCGCCGAGGCGGAACTCCAGCAGGTGACCGACGCTGCCGGGCACCTGGACGCGTTGCAGCCAGGGCTCGTACCCGGCGATCAGCTCGGGGCGGGTGGCGTGCGCGGTCACCCCGGTCGGTCGGGTGTGCGGCACCGCCATCGGGATCGAGTTGAGCCCCACGGTGAGCCGGACGTCCAGTCGGGCGGCGAGCCCGGCGACGGCGGCCACGAAACGCTCCCACTGCAGGTCCGGCTCGGGGCCGGTGAGCAGCAGGAACGGGGTCTCGTCGTCGTCCTGCAGCAGGTGCAGCTCCAGCTTGGGCGCGTCGACGCTCTCCCAGTGGTCCTCGACGAAGGTCATCACCGGTCGCCGCGACCGGTAGTCGAAGAGCTGGTCGACGTCGAAGGTGGCGATCGGCCGGCCCTCCAGCGAGGTGAGCAGTTGCTCGCGTGCCAGCCGGCTGGCGTTGCCGGCGTCCACGAACCCGGTGAGGGCCTGGATGAGGACCGGTTGCCCGAGGTCGGGCAGATCGTCGGTGAGCTGGTAGAGCTCGTGTGGGTCGAGCACCGGTGCGGACCTCCCTGAAATGTGCCTGCGGGGTGCCGACGCGACGGAGGGCACCCGTTCGGGCAACGTACCCGCCATCCTGGCGCATTCCTGCGCCGGGCGATCCGTCGCCCGGAGGATGGCCATGACCGGACCAATTACCCGATTACGCCGCCAGGCCGGTTCGGTCGACCGATCGGCCGAGGGGCGGTTCGGCCCAAAGGCCGAGTTTGTCGATCATGTCAGGCCGGGGGGTTCGATGTCCGGGCCTGTCGCCAGCCGTGCCGGCCTGCGTGCGACGCCAGCTTCATCCGGTACGCGAGGTACGTTCCCTGGGCTGGTGGACCCGCCCGGGTCGTCCACCAGCAAGGGTCCAATCTGTGGCGAGCGCCACGTGATCACCGTGCGTGATCGGGGTTTCCCCCTGCCTAGCCTCGGTTGATGCGTGACGACGGCACCCTCGACGACCCGTACGCCCCGAGCAGCCCTACTGCCGATACGGAGGATGGCACCTCAACCGAACGGACAACCGCCGCGAGTCGGCTCCTGGCGTACGCCCGGGACCTGACCGGTCGACGCCGGGCGCAGGTGGCCCTCGCCACCGGTGTGGTCTGCTGCCTCGGCCTGGCCGCCGTCGTGCAGGTCCGCGACGAGAGCGGCGGTGGGGCGGCCCCGGTCGACTCGCTCGCCAACAGCTCGGAGCTGCTCCAGCGCGCCGAGCAGCAGCGCGCGTCCCGTGACCTTGAGCGCGTTGCCGTCTCGAGCACTCCCTCCGCCAGCGCGACCTCGGCAGACCCGGACACCACCCCGCAGGCCCGCAAGACCGCCGCGGCGCTCCCGACCGACCCGGCGCCCGTCGCCGGGCTGGACGAGGACCAGATGGAGAACGCGGAGGCGATCGTCCGCGCCGGTCGCACGATGGGGGTGCCCCGCCGAGCTCTGGTGATCGCGGTGGCCACCGCCATGCAGGAGAGCAACCTCTACAACGTGGCCAGCGGTGTGCTGCCCGAGTCGCAGAACTACCCGCACCAGGGCGTGGGCTGGGACCACGACTCGGTTGGGCTGTTCCAGCAGCGTTCGAGCAGTGGCTGGGGCCCGGTGGGCCGGCTCATGGAGCCCGAGTTCGCCACCCGGCAGTTCCTCGCCGCGCTGGAGCAGGTGCCCGGCTGGGAGCGGATGCGGCTCACCGACGCTGCTCAGGCGGTGCAGGTCTCCGCGTACCCCGAGCACTACCAGCAGCACGAATGGCGGGCTGACCGGGTCGTCGACGCCATCGTGCCGGCGGGACGGTAACCTACCGCCCACTATGGACGGTCGAGGTTGAGGCTGTCGCGTCCCGGGTACATGTGTTGCGGGTTCGGGGTACACATGACAGAGGGATCATCGACAGGAGGACGTCATGTCACTGATGCAGCGGATCACCAGGTTCCTGAAATCACCGAAGGGGCAGCAGCTGGTCGAGCGAGGCCGTCGGGAGATGGCCAAGCCCGGCAACCAGCAGAAGCTCAAGGGGTTGGCTGCTCGGCTGTCCAACCGCCGCCGCTGACCGCCCCATCGGCCGCCCTGTCCGTCGTTCCCACCCCTGGGGAGACCCGGTGACCGACACTCCACCCGTCGGCGGCCAGCACGCCGCCCCCACCCCCCAGCCGTCCGTCGGCCTGCCGGCCGGGCCGGTGGACGCCCCCGAGGGTCCGCCGGCCCGCCTCTGGGACCGGATGCGCAACGACCCGCAGTACGCGCCGGAGCACCTCGCCCTGGAGGCGGTGCGTCGGCTCGGGCCGGAAGCCGTGCAGTGGGTCAGCCGGGCCCGAGCCGAGCAGCCCGGCATATCGGCCGATGTCCTGGCCGACCAGGCGGCCCGCAAGTTCGTCAACCTGGCTCGCCTGTCCGGTGCGGTCTCCGGCGTGGCCGGGCTGCCCGGCGCCGTGATTGACGTCGGCGTGCTGGCCTGGACCCAGGCGCGGATGGTGCTGCACATCGCCGCCGCGTACGACGTCGACCCGCTGCACGGCGACCGGGCCACCGATCTGCTGGTGCTCCAGCGCGTGCACAAGGTCGCCGAGAGCGCCCGGCTGGCGCTCGGGGTGGCCGCCGGCCGGGAACGCGCCGACGCGCTCTTCGGTCCGGCTGGCCAGCGGCCACTCGGTCGGGTCATGGTGCAACTCGGCATCCGGCTGGCCCGGATGGCCGGCGTCCGGGCCGCCAAGCGGATGTTCGCCAAGATCGTCCCCGGCGCGGCCATCGTGCTCGGCACCTGGGCCAACTCGTCGGCCACGAAGGACCTCGCGCAGCGTTCCGGGGCGCTCTACCGCACCCGCGGCATCGCGGTCCCGGAGCCTCGCCGGCCCTGACGAGGCCATCCGGGTCGGTCAGTTGGCCATGCCGGAGGCGCGCCAGGTCACCTCGGCGAGCCGGCCCTGGCCGGTGGCGTTCGGGTGGAACCAGTCCAGCGGGTTGAGCAGGTCCAGGGTGAACCGGACCTTGTGCGCCGCGCCGCCGTCATGCCGGCAGCGTGAGCCGTACGCCCGGCACGCCGCCACCAGTTCGGCGTTGTACGCGTCGATCCGGTCCCGGACGGCGGCCCGGCGCGCCCGGTCGGCGGGCGCTGTCGAGGTCGCCTCGGCCAGCAGGGCCGGGCAGATGCCCCGCCGCCAGGCGCGTACCGCCCGTGGGTCGTCGTGTCCGACCTCCCAGAGCCGGTACAGGTCGGGGATGCTCACCACCAGCACCCGTGCCTTCGGCCGACCGGTCCGCAGCACCCGTAGGCCCCGGTCGACGTCGGCCCGGAACTGTGCCACCGGCGTCATCGCGTCCACCCCGCTCCGGCAGACGTCGTTGGCGCCGATCAGCACGGTGACGTAGTCGGCGCGGTCGCGTACCGCTGCCGTGGCCTGACCCTCCAGCGCGTCCGCGCGGGCGCCGGGACGGGCGTGGTTGTACGTCCGGTCGCGGATCGCCGAATTCTGCTCGAGCAGCCGCCGGTAGTGGCTCTGCACCCGCAGGCCGTCCCCGGTCGACCAGGAGTTGCGCTCGCAGGAGGTGAGCACCAGGCAGGAGGCGAAGCCGGTGCTGATCGAGTCGCCGAGCGCGGCGATGCCGCCAGGCCCTCCGGACTGCGGGGCGCTCTTGGTGGGGCGGGGTGTCGCGGAGGTGCCACCCTCGCAGGCGAGCGCGACCAGCGCCGCGAGACAGGCCAGGGCGGCGACCCAACGTCGAGGCATGACATCCCCCGGTCTCGCAGCAGAGAGCGACAGCGCGGTAACTCTATGCGTAGGACGTGGTTTGTCGGGGAGTTGCTGTCGGGTATGCGGCAGAGCGCCGACGCTGGTGCCACCGGGGTGCTATAGGCCCCGCCAAGGCGCCGGCTGGCCGTGCAGCCACCAGTGCAGCGCCCGGGTGATCTGGGGCAGCACCAGATAGGTCATCAGCGGGGTCAGACAGAGCGTCATCAGCAGCACCCGCGCCGCCAGCGGTACAGCGTCGAGGAACTGGCTGGTCAGCAGGGTCGCGGTGAGGCTCAGCGGAAAGAACGCCAGCCAGATGGTCACCGCCTGCTTCCACCTCGGCGGCGACGTGGGCGCAACCGGCTCGACCGGATCCACCGAGTGCTCCAACGGGCGGTCGAACCAGCCCTCGATCCCGGTACGCCGTTCGACCCGGGTGTGCTCCACGATGCCCTGCGCGGAGCTGAGCCACCAGTGCCGCTGCGGCGACTCCTCCCACCGGCCAAGCGTCTCGGCGTCGGCGAAGCGGTAGAGCATGTGCCACTCCGGCGAGCCGGGACCGCTCTGCACCCAGCCGGCGCCGAGGAACCCGGGGAACGCCTCGGCCAGCGCGGTGCCGGCCCGCATCCAGGCCACCATCTCGCTGGTCCGGCCCGGATCGACACGGCGGGAGATGGAGACGGTCACCGGCACGGCGAGGGTCATTGACATGCGCCCATCCTGCGGCCGGCGGGGCCGCCGCGCGAACGGATGTGCCAGAGCACACCGGCGCTGGAGGGTGTGGAAGCGCGCCGTGCCGGTTAACCCGGCCGATCGGGGGTAGGTCGGGGGGTATGACGAGATCGCAGCCCCGACGTGCCCGCGGCACGGTCGGCCACGCGAACAGCGCGCTGAACCTCCGGCTCACCCTCGCCGGCTTCGGGTTGGTGATCATGGTGGTCTTCGCGGTGCTGGCGTTCTGGGTCGGCATCGCCTGGCTCGGCGTGGTCTGCGCGATCCTCGCCGTGGTCGCAGTGGTCGACCTGGTCGTGATCCAGCGCCGCCGCGCCGCCCGTCACCGCGAGGAGCCGGGCGTCAAGCACTCGCTGTTCGAGTGACAGGAGGACGAGATGCCCCACATCGCCACCACCAACCCCGCCACCGGCCAGGTGCTCAAGACCTATGAGGCGATGTCCACCGAGCAACTCGACGGTGCCATCGAGCGCACCGACCTCGCGTACCAGCAGCTGCGGCAGACCACCGTCGACCAGCGTGCCCGGTGGATGAACGCCGCGGCTGACCTGCTCGACGCCGAGCGGGACGAGATCGCCCGGATCATGACCACGGAGATGGGCAAGACCTACGTGGCGGCGCAGGCCGAGGTGACCAAGTGCGCCGCGGCAGCCCGCTTCTACGCCGACAAGGCCCCGGGATTCCTCGCCGACGAGCCGGCCGACGCCACGGCGGTGAAGGCGATCCGGGCGTTCATCCGCTACCAGCCGATCGGCGTGGTGCTCGCGGTGATGCCGTGGAACTTCCCGCTCTGGCAGGTGATGCGCTTCGCCGCACCGGCGCTGATGGCCGGCAACACCGGTCTGCTCAAGCACGCCTCGAACGTGCCGCAGACCGCGCTGCTGCTGGAGGACGTGTTCCGTCGGGCCGGCTTCCCCGAGGGGGCCTTCACCACCGTGCTGGTCGGCTCGGACGCCGTCGACCGGATCCTCAGCGACCCCCGGGTGCGCGCCGCCACGCTCACCGGCAGCGAGCCGGCCGGTCGGTCCATCGCCCAGATCGCCGGGCGGGAGCTGAAGAAGACCGTCCTCGAACTCGGCGGCAGCGATCCCTTCGTGGTGATGCCCTCGGCCGACGTGGACCGGGCCGCCGAGGTGGCCACCACCGCCCGCTGCCAGAACAACGGCCAGTCCTGCATCGCCGCGAAGCGGTTCATCGTGCACACCGACGTCTTCGACGCCTTCGCCGAGAAGTTCGCCGCGAACATGGCCGCACTGCGCGTCGGCGATCCGATGGACCCGAACACCGACGTCGGGCCGCTGGCCAGTGAGCGTGGCCGCGACGAGGTGCACGCCCAGGTCCGCGACGCGGCGGACAACGGCGCGACCGTGCTCTGCGGCGGCGAACCGCCGACCGGCGAAGGGTGGTTCTACCCGCCGACCGTGGTCACCGACCTCACCCCGCAGATGCGGATGTGGTCCGAGGAGGTCTTCGGCCCGGTCGCCGGGCTGTTCCGGGTGTCGTCGTACGAGGAGGCGATCGAGGTCGCCAACGGCACCAGCTTCGGGCTCGGCTCGAATGCCTGGACGCGGGACTCGGCCGAGCAGGAGCGCTTCGCCACCGACCTGGACGCGGGCAACGTCTTCATCAACGGGATGACCACGTCCTACCCGGAGTTGCCGTTCGGCGGTGTGAAGAACTCCGGTTACGGGCGGGAGCTGTCCGCGCTGGGCATGCGGGAGTTCTGCAACACCAAGACGGTCTGGGTGGGTGAGGGCGCCGCCTCGGCCGGCGCCGGCGCGCACGCCGAGTAGGTCGGGCGCGGCACGCGTCAGCCGGTGCCGTCGTGGGTAGGAAGTGTGCCCATGACGTCGTTCGGTTTTCACTCCTCGCATGAGCAGATCGGTCCGCGCGCCCTGTTGGAGGCGGTGATACACGCCGAGCGGGCCGGCTTCGACGCCGCCATGTGCTCCGACCACTTCTCCCCGTGGAGCACCCGGCAGGGCGAGTCCGGCTTCGCCTGGTCGTGGCTGGGTTCCGCGCTGCAGGCCACCGGTATGCCGTTCGGTGTGGTCAACGCGCCCGGTCAGCGGTACCACCCGGCGATCATCGCGCAGGCGATCGGCACCCTCGGCGCGATGTACCCGGGCCGGTTCTGGGCGGCGCTGGGCACCGGTGAGGCCAGCAACGAGCACATCACCGGCGACCCGTGGCCGCGCAAGGACGTACGCGCCGCCCGGCTGCGCGAGTGCGTGGACGTGATCCGTGCGCTGCTGGCCGGGGAGGAGGTCAGCCACGACGGCCTGGTTCGCGTGGATCGCGCCCGGCTGTGGACTCGCCCGGAGCAGCCGCCCGCGCTGGTCGGCGCCGCCGTCAGCGTGGCCACCGCCCGCTGGTGCGCCGAATGGGCGGACGGGCTGATCACCGTGAACGCCCCGGTGGCGCACCTGCGCGAGATGATCGACGCGTACCGCGACGCCGGCGGGCGCGGGCCGCTGCACCTGCAGGTGCACGTCTCCTGGGCGCCGGAGCAGGCGCAGGCGGAGGCGATCGCGTACGACCAGTGGCGCAGCAACGTGTTCCCTCCGCCGGTCTGCTGGGACCTGGAAACCGCCGAGCACTTCGACGCGGTCTCGGCCGACGTGCCGGCGCAGCGGGTCGCCGAGGTGGTGAACGTCTCGGCTGACCTGGGCCGGCACGTCGGCTGGCTGGAGGAGTACGTGGAGCTCGGCTTCGACCAGATCGCCCTGCACCACGTCGGGCAGGAGCAGCGCGGCTTCATCGACGCGTTCGGCGCCGAGGTGCTGCCGAAGTTGCGCCGGGCTGGCTGATCGAGGTCCGGACCGGCGGACCCCTAGGCTCGTACCCCATGGAAAGCCTGTTTCCGGTCGTCGTCTTCCTGGCGATCGCCACCCTGGGCGCTGCGCTGGCCCGCCGGCTCGGTCTGCTCGCGCCGATCGTGCTGGTCGTACTCGGTCTGGCGCTCTCCTTCGTGCCGGGCTTCCCGCAGGTGGAGCTCGACCCGGAGTTGGTGCTGGTCGGCATCCTGCCGCCGCTGCTCTACGTAGCCGCGTTGGAAACCTCGGTGCCGGCGTTCAAGAACAACATCCGGCCGATCCTGCTGCTCGCGGTCGGCCTGGTGCTGTTCACGGCGTTCGTGGTTGGGTTCGTGCTGCACCTGCTGCTGCCGCAGCTGCCGTTCGCGATCTGCCTGGCCCTCGGCGCGGTGGTCGCCCCGCCGGACGCCGTGGCCGCAACGGCGGTGGCCCGGCGGGTCGGCCTGCCCCGGCAGGTCGTCACCATCCTGGAGGGGGAGAGCCTGGTCAACGACGCCACCGCGCTGGTGTTGCTGCGGGTCGCGACGCTGGCCACGATCGGCTCGGCGGTCGGCACCGCCGAGGTCGCCATCGAGGTGTTGCGGGCCACTGGTGGCGGCATCCTGATCGGGGCGCTCGGCGCGCTGGTGTTCGGCTTCTTCCACCGGAGGATCAACGATCCGCTGCTGGACAACGCGCTGTCGTTGATCATCCCGTTCGCGGTGGTGTTCACGGCCGAGGCGGTGCACTCCTCCGGTGTGGTCGCGGTGGTGGTCACCGGGCTTGCGTTGGGCCACAAGTTGCCCCAACTGCTGTCGGCGGCCTCCCGGTTGCAGGTCGGCGCGTTCTGGCGGCTGGCCCGGTTCCTGCTGGAGGGGCTGGTGTTCCTGCTGGTCGGCCTCCAACTGCGGGAGGTGCTGCGGGACCTCGACGAGCCGATCGGCTCACTCACCACGATCACCCTCGCGGTGCTCGCCACGGTCTTCCTCACCCGGTTCGTCTGGCTCTTTCCGGCCACGTACCTGGCCCGGCTCGTGCCCCGGATCCGCCGTCGGGACGAGGCCCCGTCGCCGAAATTTCCGATCATCATCGGCTGGGCCGGTATGCGGGGCGTGGTGACTCTCGCCGCCGCGCTGGCCCTGCCGCTGACTCTGGCCGACGACGAGCCGTACCCCAGGGCGTTGTTCATCTGGCTGGCCTTCGCGGTGATCGTTTTCACCCTGGTCGGTCAGGGTGCCACGCTGCCGTTGGTCGCCCGCAGGTTGAAGCTGCCGCAGGACGACCCGGTGCAGGACGCGCTGTCCGCAGCCGGTGTGCAGCAGCAGGCGAGCCGGGCTGCCCGGGACCGCCTCGACGAGCTGGCCGAGGGTGCCCCGGAGGCGGTGGTGGACCGGCTGCGCCGAGCGGTGGAGGACCGCACGAACATGGCCTGGGAACGGCTCGGTGGCGCTGAGCGGGAAACCCCGTCGCAGGCGTACGGTCGGTTGCGACAGGAGATGATCGACGCCGAGCGGGATGTGTTCCGGGCTGCCCGGGACGCCGGTCGGATCCCCGAGGAGGTGTTGGTGCGGGCCTATCGTGACCTGGACCTGGAAGAGTCGTTGCTGCGGGAGGTCGAGAAATGAGCTGTCAGCACCTGACCGAGGCCGGTGCCGCCGAGGCGCGTACCCCCGACGAGTGCGCGGACTGCGTCGCCATCGGCGACACCTACTGGGTGCACCTGCGCACCTGTCTGAGCTGCGGGCAGGTCGGCTGCTGCGACTCGTCCCCGAACCAGCACGCGAGCAAGCACTTCGCGTCCACCGGTCACCCGGTGATCCGCTCGGCGCAGCCCGGCGAGGCATGGCGCTGGTGCTACGTCGACGAGGAGATCGGCTGACCGATCCGGCTGCGGCCGGACGGCGTACACGTCGAGATCGTCGTGCGGGACGGCCTGGTCAGCCACGTGTTAGCGCGCGCCGGGTGAGCGCGGGACTGGCCAGGCCCACCACGGCGAAGAGCGCTCCGACGGCCAGCCAGCCGGGCACGCCACCGTCGAGCACCACCAGCGTCAACAGGGCCGGGGCGACGGCCCGGGCCAGACCGGCGAGCATCCCGTCGGCCCCCTGGTAGGCGCCGATCGCGTCCGGCGGCGCGAGATCGTAGGCCAGTCCCGCCCCGGCGGTGCCGTGCCACAGGTCGCCGACGGTGTAGACGACGGTGGCGAGCAGCAGCAGCGCGACCGCCGCAGCGGTGGGCAGGCCGGCGGTCGCGGCGTACAGCAGCATCGTCGTGGCCAGCACCAGGCCGGCTCGGCGCATCTTCCGGGCGGCCGGCGCGGCGGTGTCCGCGCCCCGACTCAGCCGCACCGCCAGCAGCACGGTGAGCACGGTGTTGGTCAGCAGCACCGCGGACACGATGGGCGGAGGTGCGCCGAGCAGGTTCACCGCCCAGAGCGGCACCACCAGCGTGAGCACCGTCTGATGGAGGGCGAGCACCGCCGACGCGCCGCTCACCGCGAGGAAGCGGCCGTCACGCAGCGGCCGCCCCCGGCGGAGGGCGGCGGCCGTGGACGGACGCGGGGGTGGGGCAAGGGCCGGCAATCGCATCAGCAGGGCCGCCGACACCAGATAGGTGGCCGCGTTGCCGACAACCAGGATGTGGTACGCCAGCCGCGTGTCGGCAGCCAGCGCGACCCCGGCCAGCCCCGCCCCGGCCGCGATGCCCAGGTTCGCCACCGCCCTCAGCGTGGCGAAGGCGTGCACCCGCCCCTGCGGACCGGCGACGGCGGCCACCAGCGCGGCCCGGACCGCCAGGTTGCCGGAGACCAGCAGCGCGTCCAGTGTGGCCACCAGCAGAAAGACCGGAAACGAGCCCACCAACAGGTACGCGACGGCGACGGCGGCCTGCGCCAGTTGAAGGACCGCCCGGAGGGTCCGTGGGTCGCGGCGGTCGGCCAGCCCGCCAAACGGCACGCTGGCGGTGAGGCCGACCAGCCCGGCGAGGGTCAGCCCCAACCCGACCTCGGTCGGGCTCAGCCCGACGACGCGGGTGAGGTAGAGCGCCGAGCCGGTGACCCACAGCCCGGTGCCGACCGTGTTGGCGAGGGTGGCCAGCGACAGAATGCGCAGTCGGCCGGGTGGCGGGAACGGCGACAGCGACCGCCAGCGGCCCGACCGGTCGCCGGATCGCGTCGCCCCGGTCTCGTGGCCCGCCACGGTCCGACTCTAGGTCGTTCGTCGAGTTCGGTGGGGCCCGCGGAGGACCGGCGAGCCCGAGGATCGGCATCGAGCCAACCCGATCCGGCGAGCGCGGTGGCCGTCGGCGTACGACCGCATCGCAGTGGTGCAAACCGCTGCCCCGCCGTTGCCGCACAAGCATTGACCAACAATCGTTGGCCAACATATCTTGGCTAAATGCCTACCCCGCATCCGAAGCAGATCACCGACCCGCGGGCGCTGCGCGCGCTCGCCCATCCGATCCGGCTCAGGTTGCTTGAGCTGCTGCGCGTGGACGGCCCGGCAACCGGCAGGAAGCTGGCAGATATCACCCGCGAGTCAACGGCCTCGATCAGCTACCACGTCGGCCAACTGGTGAAATGGGGTCTCGTCGAGCAAGCCCACGATCTGCAGCGTGGCCGGGAGAAGCCCTGGCGAGCGACCAGCCGAGGGATCACCTGGACCGCAACCGGGGACGGGTCGCCGGAGTTCGCGGCCGCCTCACGGGCATTGCGGGAGCAGTTCATCGTCCGGGGGATCGCCGCGTTGAATCAGTTCCACCGTCACGAGGACGAGTTCGAGGTCACGTGGCAGGAGGCGGCCTGGCTCGGCGCGGACATGGGCTACCTCGACCCCACCGAGCTGTCCGAGGCGACCGAACGGATCAAGGCCGTGATCGCGGAGTACACCGACACCGCACGGCCCCGCAAGGAAGGCGCTCGGCAGGTCGCGTTCTTCGCCTACGCCGTGCCCACGTACGAGGATCCGAGCTGATGCTGCGCACGCCGGGCCTGTTCGCACTGTTCACCGCGAAGTTGCTGTCGACATTCGGATCCTGGCTGACCCTGCTCGCACTACCGTGGTTCGTGCTGGTCACCACAGGCTCGCCGGTGCAGATGAGCCTCGTCCTGGCCGCCGAGTTCATGGGCGTGGTGATCGTCGGTCTGTTCAGCGGCAGGCTGGTCGCCGTACTGGGCGCACGGCGAACCATGCTGATCGCCGACGCCGCCCGGGTGCCGCTGATGGCGTCGATTCCGTTGCTGTATCTGGCCGGTGGGCTGACCCTCCCGATCCTGCTGATGGCGTCGTTCGGGCTCGGCGTATTCACCACGCCGTACGTCTCGTCGCAGCGGCTGATCCTGCCCGAACTGCTGGGTCCCGTGCGGAGCGCGGACGAACGACTCGTCGGCCGCGCCAACGGCCTCGTCGACGCCGCCACCAGGATCGCCGCGCTCGCCGGTCCCGCCGTTGGTGGCATCCTCATCGCGCTGCTCGGCCCTGCGCAGGTCCTCTGGATCGATGCCGGAACCTACTTCGTGTCGTTCCTGGTCCTGCTCGTCTTCGTGCGGCCACCCGCGAACGGTCTCGCGCGGGGACCAGGGAAGCACCCCGCGAAGGGCGGTCTGCGCCAGGTGCTGAGCGACCCCCCGCTGCGTCTGTTCGCCGCCGCGCTGACCCTGGTGACGCTCACGATTACCGCGATCTTCCTGTGCCTACCGGTGCTGGTTCTGAACGACCTCGGTGGCGGCCCTCGCACGCTGGGCCTGCTCACCGCGGCGAACGGGGCCGGGCTCGCGCTCGGCAGCTTGATCGCGGTCACCGCTCTGGCCCGGATGGGCACCACCGCCCTGACCGCGGCGGCCGTACTGCTGTGCGTGCCGCTGTGGCTGCTGCTCGTCCAACTGCCGTTGGCTGTGGCCGTTGGGTTGTTCCTCAGCGGGCTGGCGACTCCGGTGCTCGCGACGACACTCATCACGCGATTCACGGTGCGCACCCCGCCTGATCAGAGGCCGCATGTTCTGGCTGCGGTAACGAACACCGAGAACCTTGCCGGGTTCGTCGGTGCCGTGGCCACTGGACCGGCACTGCAGTTCGCCGGCGTGCGCCCCGTCCTCGCCACCATCGCGGTCCTTGCGGGCGCGGGCGCCGCGATCTTCGTTCGAGGGCTACGAGTGCCACCGGTCGTTTCCTTCGCGTCACGGTAGGGGGCCCGTGCGCGGTGTGGCGTGTACGGCTGGTGGCCGCCCAGAGGGAGCGGCCACCAGCCGTACCGGTCAGGAGAGCGAGCAGGCTGCTCCGTTGACGGTGACCAGGCCTGGGTCGGGGTTGGCCCCGCCCGCGGTGGTCGCGTTGAAGCCGAACGTCACAGTGCCGCCGGGCGCGATCTTGGCGTTGTACGACTCGTTGCGCGCGGTCACCGTCGCGCCGGCCTGGGTGACCTTCGCCAGCCACGCCTCGCGGACCCGCTGGTCGCCGGTGAACGCGAAGCGCACGCTCCAGCCGTTGACGGTCGTGGTGCCCGTGTTGTGGATGGTCAGCTGCGCGGTGAACCCGGTGCCGCCCTGCCAGGCGCCGTAGTTGGTGTAGCGCACCGCGCAGGTGGTGGGCGGCACCGCGCGGGCGTCACCCTGGTCGGCCAGGAACGAGGCGATCCAGGCGAGCGCCGAGTTCCAGTTGACCGCCACCTCGTTGGTCGCGTACGAGTTGATGTCGTCGACGTAGCAGAACATCGGTGCGCAACCGGCGAGCAGTTGCGCCGCGAACGGGTCCTGGAGGGCCGCGTTCGGGCCGCCGGCGAGGGAGCCGGCGGGCGGTCGGGGCAGGCTCGGGTCGAGCTGGTGGCCGAAGATCCGACTGTGCTGGTTCTGCGCGGCGTGCTCCCCCCACCCGGTGACGTAGGAGATGTTCAGGGCGTTGCGGCCGAGCACGTAGTCCATCGCCTGCACGGCGCCGTCGCGGTAGACGGGGTTGCGGGTCAGGTCGAACACGATGGCCAGCACCACGGCGTTGTTGATGACGTTGCTGTTGCCACCCCAGAAGTAGCTGTTGGCGTCACCGGGCATCGGCAGCCCGTACGCCTGCCGGCGCAGCTCGGCGAGGTACGTGTCGGCGGCGGCGGTGACCGAGGCGCGGACCCGGGCCAGATCGGCGGCGGGCAACCCGTTCGGCACCGTGGCCAGGTCGAGGCGGCCCAGCGCGGCCGTGCTCTGCCAGCCGAAGCCGCGTGAGTCGAACACGTTCCCGGCGTGGTGTGGTGAGGCGGTCAGGTCGGCCAGGTAGTTCTGCGCCCCGGTGGTGAGGTACAGCTCGGCCGCCGCCCAGTAGAACTCGTCGGTGACGGTGCTGTCGTCGTACGCGCCGCCGCCGGTGCCGTCGGTCGGGCTGGCGTACACGGCCGGGTGGGCCTTGGCTGCGGCGTAGGCCGTCTTGGCGGCAGTGCCGCAGCGGGCCGCGAACGCCGCGTCGTAGGGGGCGAAGAGCCGTGCGCACTGGGCGGCGGTGGCGGCCATGTTGAGGGTGGCCGCGGTCGACGGCGGGTGCAGCTCGCGCGGCTGCGGGTCGTCGTGCGGGGCGAGCGGCAGGCCAGTCCAGTTCTGGTCGTGGATCTTGTGGTGGACCATGCCGGCGAGCGGCTTGCCGGCGGGCACCTGCATGCGCAGCAGGAACTCCAGCTCCCAGCGGGCCTCGTCGAGGATGTCCGGGACGGCGTTGCCGCGCTCGGGCACCCGCAGCGTGCTGTCGGCGAGCCCGGCGCCGCCGGCCGCGGTGGCCGCCGTCTTGGTCCGCTCGAAGGTGCTCAGCAGTTGGTAGGTGGCGATGCCGCCATTGACCACGTACTTGCCGTGGTCGCCGGCGTCGTACCAGCCGCCGCGCACGTCCAGGGAGTAGTCGCAGACGCCCGGCTGACAGGGCACGCTGGTGTCGCCCTGGTTCGGTGCCACACCGAGGTGGCCTGCGGGGCGGGCGTACTCGTCGCCGATCAGGTCGCCGTCGATGGCGATGCCGCTGCGCTGGGCGTAGAAGAACTGCAACGAGTCGGAGCGCAGTTGGTCGTAGAGGGCGCCGGAGATGTCGAACGGGTGGCTGGTCTCGCCGTCGATGGTGAGCGTCAGGCCGCTGCCCGGGGTGCGGTAGCTGGAGAAGTCGGCCGTATGCACGTTCTGCCCGGAGGCGGCGTCGACGCCGCGAGCGGTGGTGGTGCCGCTGGCCACGACGGTGCCGGTGGCCGAGCGCAGCTGCCAGGGCAGCGCCGTGGTGGCCTCGGTGACGACGGTGGCGTTCTTCGGGCCGCCGGGTAGGTAGCCCACCTGGTTGACGCGTACCCGTGGCCCGGTGTCCGGCACGTACGGCTCAGGCGGCTCGCCACCGCGCAGCGAGACGTCGTCCAGGCAGATGGTCTGCGCCTCGGCGGCGCCGCCGACCTGGAAGATCAGTTGGGCGTTGGGGTTGTCGTCCGGGACGGTGAAGGTCTGCTCGACCCGCTGGGTGGTGCCGGTGGCGGCGGCGTCCACGGCCGCGTACGTGGTGTACGGGGCACTGCCGAGCTGCAGCACGGCCTTGACCCCGGCGCCGGGGGTGGCGGAGACGGCGAAGCCGAGGGTGTATTCGGCACCCGCGATCAGCGGTACGCCGTCCTGGCCGATGCCGGCGTCCCACGGGTTGGCCAGCCCGCCTGCGACCGTGGTGCAGAGCCGGCCGTCGGTGACCGCGAGCGGGCCGGTGCCAAAGGAGAACCAGGGGCTCACGCCGGCGCTGAAGTCGCCGTTGTCGATCTGCTCGGGGGCGTCCGGTGGTGGGTCGGCGTGGGCCGCGCCGGCGCCAGCGCCGGTGAGGGCCAGGGTGGTCGCCGCGGCGAGCAGGAGGCGGCGTCGGGATGGCGTCACGGGGAGTCCTTCCGGGACGGATGCGAGACGGTGATGGTGGCGGATACCTGGGAGCGCTCCCAGGTATCGGCTCGATGTTTCCAGCGCCGGTCCGTCATGTCAATTGATCTGGTTGGATGGGTTGTGGCATTCGACGAGGGCGGCCAGCCCGGCGGGTGCGCCGCGACGCGTCGACGCGTGGACGTGAGATTGGCCGCGCCACGCGCCGTCGTCCTGATCTCCTAGAGACAACTGCGCCCTTCGCCTGGCAGGCTGCCACCCATGACCCTGAAGCTGCGTTCCGTGGGAACGAGCGACCGTGGGCTGATCCGCAGCGGAAACCAGGACGCCCTGCACGCCGGAACCTGGCTCGTCGCCGTCGCCGACGGCATGGGCGGGATGGCCGCCGGCGACCTGGCCAGCGCCCTCACCATCGACGCGATCGCTCCGCTGGACGTGGAGACCCCCGAGGACGCCCTGGTGGCCGCGCTCGAGGGTGGCATCGCGCTGGCCACCTCCCGGATCCAGCAGGCGGTCGCCCAGGATCCCGAGCGCCAGGGCATGGGCACCACGCTGACCGCCCTGCTCTTCGCCCGTACCGGAAGCTGCCTGGCCCTCGCGCACGTCGGCGACTCCCGGGCCTACCTGTTCCGCGAGGGCGTGCTCAAGCAGGTCACCCGGGACGACACGTTCGTGCAGATGCTGGTGGACCAGGGCGTGATCACCGCGGACCAGGCCAGCAGCCATCCGCGCCGCGCGGTCGTCACCCAGGCGTTGCAGGGCGAGGAGGTCACCCCGTCGTACGCGACGATGGTGCCGCGGGCCGGCGACCGGTGGCTGCTGTGCAGCGACGGCCTCTCCAACGTGGTCCGTCCGGACACCCTCACCGAGGTGCTCACCGGCTACCCGGACCGGGCCGCCTGCGCCGGCAAGCTGATCGACCTGGCGTTGCACGCTGGCGCACCGGACAACGTCACCGTGGTGGTGGCCGACGTCGTGGAGGAGTAGCCGGCGCTCAGCGCCGACGTGGCGTGGCGTGCCGGGTGGGCGTCGCCGTTCCCGGGTCCTCCGGCCAAGGATGGCGGGGATAGCGTCCGCGCAACTCGGAGCGGACCTGCGGGTAGCCGGTACGCCAGAAGGACGCCAGATCGGCGGTGACCGCCACCGGCCGGCCGGCGGGGGAGAGCAGGTGCAGTAGCACCGCTACCCGCCCGTCGGCGACGCGTGGGGCCGCGGACCAGCCGAACGTCTCCTGCAGCTTCACCGCGAGCACCGGCGCGGCGGGGTCGGTGTAGTCCACCCGGATCCGAGAACCACTCGGCACCTCGAACCGTTCCGGGGCCAGCTCGTCCAGACGGGCGGCCTGCGCCCAGGGCAGCAGCCGGCGCAGCGCCGACGTCACGTCCGCCCGCGCCAGGTCGGCCCGGCGCCGGGCGGCGGCCACCTCCGGGCCCAGCCAGGTCGGCGCGGCGTCGAGCAACGCCTCGTCGCTGACATCCGGCCACGGGGCGCCCAGATGGTGCCGGAGGAACGCGAGCCGCTCACGCAGTGCCCGCGCCGCAGGCGTCCAGGTCAGCAGTCGCAGCCCTTCCTGGCGCAGACCGGTCAGCAACGCCGCGGCCACCTCCGCCCGGTCTGGCCGGTCCAGCCGCCGCTGGAGCAGCTCGATCGCGCCCAGCCGGGTAACCTCCCGTGCCACCACGTCCCCGTCGGACCAGCCGACCTCGCGGCTGGTGCGGAGCAGCGGGCCGGCCGCCTCCCGGGCCGTCGCCTCGTCCAGCGGCGAGGCCCGGCGGATCCGGGCCGACGGCGCGCCCGGCGTGCGGTCCGCGACGGCAACCGCCAGCCAGTCGGACCCGGCCAGCCCCGACCCGGCCGCCAGCTCCGCGGCGGTTCCGCCAGTCATCAGGTACGCCGATCCGCCCGGCCGCCGCACCCGGGCCAACCGTTCCGGGTACGCCAGTCCGACGAGCAGCCCGGCGGCGAGATCGTCGGTCAGCCCGGTGGAGTCGGCCCGCCCGGTGGAGTCGGCCCGTCCGCCGGTTTCCGGTCCGGCCACTCGGCCGCCCCGGCCGCCCCGGCCGGATCTGGTGCGGCCCCCGGGCGGGGCGTCGACGGGCAGCGCGGCGCGCAGCCGACGTACCTCGGTGCGCCAGCGGGCGGTCGCGCCGGCGTCGACGCCCGCGCGCAGCCGGCGCCAGCCGGCGACCAGGTCGTCACCGGGGCCGGCTGCGCTCTCCTCGGCGAGCAGGGCGACCACCTCGGCCGCCCGGTCGGCGCCGACCCGACCGGCGCCGTCGAGCAGAGCCCGCGCCAGCCGTGGGTGCGCGCCCGCGGCGGCGATGGCCCGACCTCGCGCGGTGATCCGACCGTCGGCGTCGACCGCGCCCAACGTCTCCAGGGTGTCCCGGGCCACCGTCATCGCGGCGGCCGGTGGTGCGTCGGGCAGCGCGAGCCCGACGCCATCCGGCCGGCCCCAGGCGGCCAGCTCCAGCGCGAAGCCCGTCAGGTCGGCGGTGGCGATCTCCGGTTCGGCTCGGGCGGGTAGCCGCTCATGGGTCGCCGCGGACCAGCACCGGTAGACGTACCCGGGGGCCTCCCGGCCGGCCCGGCCAGCCCGCTGGGTGGCGGCGGCCCGGGAGACCGGCACGGTGACCAGTGCACCCAGCCCACGGGCCAGGTCGATGCGGGGCACCCGGGACAGCCCGGCGTCCACCACGACTCGCACGCCCGGGACGGTCAGGCTGGTCTCGGCCAGCGCGGTGGCCAGCACGACCCGGCGGCGATCAGCGGGACGCAGGGCCGCATCCTGCTCGGTGCCGCGTTGACGGCCGTGCAGCGGCAGCAGCGCAACGGTGTCCCGCAGGTCGGCCAGCCGGCCGGTGACCGCCGCGATCTCGCCGGCCCCGGGCAGGAAGACCAACACGTCGCCGTCGCGCTCGCGCAGCGCCCGTCGGACGGTGGCGGCCACGTGGTCGAGCAGGGCCCGGTCCACCGGCCCGGCCCCGGGCGGAGCGATCGGGCGCGCCGGCGGCGCCCAGATCCGCTGGACCGGGTGCAGCGCCGAGTCGGCCCGTACCACCGGGGCCGGGGCGGGTCCGCCGAGCAGCGCGGCGAACCGGTCGGTGTCCGGGGTCGCGGACATCGCCAGCAGCCACAGATCCGGCCGGAGTGTGGCCCGTGCTTCCACGGTGAAGGCCAGCGCGAGGTCCGCGTCGAGCTGTCGTTCGTGGCACTCGTCGAGCAGCACCGCGCCCGTGCCGGGCAGCTCCGGATCGTGGTGCAGCCGCCGGACCAGCAGGCCGGTGGTGACCACCTCCACCCGGGTGGCCGGGCCGACCCGGCGCTCGCCGCGGACCGCGTAGCCGACGCGCTCACCGACGCGCTCACCGAGCAGCTCGGCCATTCGCCGGGCGGCGGCACGGGCGGCCACCCGGCGGGGTTGGGCGATCACCACCCGACCGGTCACCTGGTCGGCCACCGCCAGCGGCGCGAGGGTGGTCTTCCCGGTGCCCGGTGGAGCCACCAGGACGCCGGCGCCGGCCGCGTCGAGTGCCGCGACCAGCGCCGGCAGCACCGGGCGTACCGGCAGGTCCAGGGTTACGTCGGAGAGCACGGGCCCAGTCTCGCACCGGCGTGGGTGCCTCAGTGGCGACGGACCTCACCGACGCCGAGCACGAAGGCCCGCCAGGCCGACGGGCCGAAGGTGAGCACCGGGCCGGAGCGGTCCTTGCTGTCCCGGACGGCGGCCTGACCATCGGGTGTCGCGACCTCCACGCAGTTGCCGTTGCCGCTGCTGCGCGTGCTGGTGCGCCAGTCCGCCCGGGTCAGGTCGTGCTCCGTCATCCGCGGTACCTCTCGTCTGCGTCGGCGTGCCGCAGAAGCGGTCACGCAAAGTTACGAGAAGCCTGCTCTAGACGGATCAACGACGCCGCCGGATCGAGCGCCAACTGGCACAGCTCCTCGTGCAGAAGGCTATACCGGAGCACCTGGTCGACATCCTCCAGCGCCAGTCCCATCGTGAGGTTATCCAGGTAAACCACGGACGCGTCGGCGGCATCGGCGAAGTTGAGGATCACGTACGGAGTGCTCATCGCGGGATGGCCGCCAGCCGCGAATGGAAGTACCTGAATTACTACGTTGGGTAACTGCGCGATGCGACTCATGTGGACCAGCTGCTCGGCCATCACCGCATCGCCGCCGACGGGACGCAGGAGCACCGCCTCATTGAGCACCACCGACAACTGGACCGGGTTCTCGCGGCGCAGCACCTCCTGCCGGTGCAGTCGGGCGGCGACCTTGCGCTCCAGGCCGTCCTCGCCCGCGGTGCGCCGGAAGATCTCCCGGGCGTACGCCTCGGTCTGCAGGAGCCCGGGTACCGACTCGGCCTCGTACGTGCGCAGCGCCGCGGCCTCGGCCTCCAGTCCGACGTAGAACTCGAACCACTCGGGCAGCACGTCGCTGTAGTTCTGCCACCAGCCGCGCTGCTGTGCCCCTCGGGCGATCTCGATCAGCGCCTCGGCGTCCGCCCCGGTCACCTGGTAGAGCGCGAGCGCCGCCCGGACGTCGCGCGGTTTGATGCCGATCTGCGCGTTCTCGATCCGGGAGAGATTGCTCTTCGACATGTCGAGCTGGCGGGCGGCCACATCGAGGGTCATGCCCGCGCGTTCCCGGAGCTGGCGGAGCTCCCTGGCGATGCGTCGACGGCGCACGGTCGGGCTGGCAGCGGGTCGGATGGCGGGGGTGGCGGTCACCGTCCGAGTCTGCCACGACAAGATCCGCAGGTCGCGCCTGTACGGAGTGCAACTTTCGAATCTGGGAGTTGCATTGCAGTAGCTGTCGGTGCATCCTTTCCCGGTCGCGATCACTGTGGACACACCTGTGCGGGAGGACCGTTGCTCATCGCCGACGAGTTCTTTTTGATCGCACACAACGACAGTCGTGGCAAGGCCAAACTGCACCCGGCGGCGACCGGGCTCGGGCTGGCCGGCGGGCTGCTCGGTGAGCTGATCCTTTATGGACACATCACCGTCTCGGGCGGGCTGGTCAGCGTCATCGACCGGCGTCCGCCGGCTGACGCGCTGGCGCACACCGTGCTCGACCAGCTGGTCGGCGAGTCCCAGCACCAGGAGCTGCGCACCTGGCTCAGCTTCCTGGCGCAGAGCGCGACGACCTCGGTGGGGGAGCGGCTCGCCCGCGCCGGGGTGCTGCGCCGCCAGGAGAGCCGCCGGCTGCTGCGCACCTCGGTCAGCTATCTCCCGATCGACCTCAACGCCGTGGCCTGGCCGGCCACCCGGCTGCGGGCCCTGCTGGACCGGCCCGACCCACCGAGCGTGCCGGACGCGTTGCTGCTCGGTCTGGTCGTGGCCGCCGGGTTGACCCGTGAGGTGCTGTGGAGCGCCGGACCACGCGCCCACCACCGGCTGAGTGTCCTCATCCCCGCGCTGCCGGCACCGCTGAAGGAACTCGTCGGACACACCGAGGCCGCCGTCGGCGCCGCGGTGCTGCGCGGCCTTCCCTGATCCCCCGGTAACCCCAACCCTCCCCTCGACAACCGGAGTAGTCGTATGCGCCCGACATCGACAGTCGACAGACCCAGCAACGTCTCCGAATCTCTCGCCCGGGGCCGCCTCGGCATCCCCTCGGTCATCTTCTTCGTGCTCTCCGCCGCCGCGCCGCTGACCGTGGTGGCCGGTGTCGTCACCACCGGGTACGGCATCGTCGGCGTGACCGGCATCCCGCTGGCCTTCCTGGTGGTCGCCGCGGTGCTCGCCCTCTTCTCGGTGGGCTACGTGGCGATGTCCCGTCAGGTGGAGAACGCCGGCGCCTTCTACGCCTACGTCTCCCGCGGCCTGGGCCGGCCGGCTGGCGTGGCCGCCGCCTGGGTGGCGCTGACCGCGTACAACGCGCTTCAGGTCGGGCTCTACGGGACCATCGGCGTCGCCGCCGAGCCGGTGCTCGACCGGATCTTCGGCGGGCACCCGCACTGGTCGATCGTCGCCCTGGTGGCGTGGGCACTGGTCGGCATGCTCGGCCTGCTCCGGGTGGACCTCAACGGCCGGGTGCTGGCGGCGCTGCTGGTCGCCGAGATCGTGGTGGTCCTGGTCTTCGACCTCGGCCAACTCGGCAACCCGGCGGGCGGCGAGGTCAGCTTCGCCGGGTTCTCGCCGGACAACCTCCTCGTGCCCGGGGTCGGCGCGGTGCTGGTGCTGGCCATCCTCGGCTTCGTCGGCTTCGAGTCCGCAGTGGTGTTCAGCGAGGAGAGCAAGGACCCGAAGCGGACCGTGCCGCTGGCCACGTACCTCTCGGTGGCGATCATCGCCGGGCTGTACGCGCTCTCGTCCTGGACCATGGCCGTCGCCGTCGGACCGGACAAGATCGTCGCCGAGGCGGGGGAGCAGAGCGTCGGGCTGATCTTCAACCTTGCCGGCGCGCACCTGGGCGACACCGCGGTCACCATCGGCCAGGTGCTCTTCCTGACCTCGGTGCTCGCCGCGATGATCTCGTTCCACAACACCACGGCCCGTTACGCTTTCGCGCTCGGCCGGGAGCGGGTGCTGCCGGCGGTGTTCGGGCAGACCTCGCCGCGGACCGGCTCGCCGCGGGCCGCCTCGCTGGCGCAGAGCGTGTTCGGCCTGCTGGTCATCCTGCTCTACACCGTCAACGGCTGGGATCCGGTGATCAAGCTGTTCTTCTGGGTCGGCACCACCGGCGGCTTCGGCGTGCTGCTGTTGATCGCCACCACCTCGGTTGCGGTGATCGCCTACTTCATCCGCTCGGGCGGCGGCGAGACGCTGTGGCGGCGGGTCATCGCACCCGGCCTGGCCACCGTCGCGCTCGTCGTGATCATCTGGCTGGCGGTGTCGAACTTCGCCGACCTGCTCGGCGTCGCGCCGGACTCGCCCCTGCGCTGGGCGCTGCCCGCCGTGTACCCGGTGGTTGCCGCCCTGGGCGTCAACTGGGCGCTCGTGCTGCGGAGCAACCGCCCGGACACGTACGCCCGGATCGGCCTCGGCGCGGCGAGCGCCGCCGCCGTTGTCAAGCCGGAGGCGCCGCCGGCCAACGTGGAGGTGACCCGATGAGCGTTGTCATCGAGCAACTCGGGCCGGAGGAGACCACCCTGGTGGCCGGCCGGATCGCCGAGGCGTTCACCGCCCTGGAGGTGACGTCCTGGCTGGTGCCCGACGCGAGCAAGCGGGAGGCCGTGCTGGCCGGGGACTTCGAGATCCTGGTCGGGCACGCGATGCGGCACGGCATGGTCCACGCCACCAAGGACCGGGCCGCGGTCGCGGTCTGGTTCCCGTCGGTCGGTGAGCCGGCTCCGCCACCCGTGGACTACGACGCCCGACTGGCTGCCGCCTGCGGCGAGTGGACCGACCGGTTCCAACATCTCGATGAGCTGTTCGCGGCGAACCACCCCCATCCGGATCACCACCACCTGGCGTTCCTGGCGACCCAGCCGGACCGGCAGGGTCAGGGGTTGGGCACCGCGCTGATGCAGCACCATCACGCCTGGCTGGACGCCAACGGGATGCCGGCGTACCTGGAGGCGAGCAGCCCTCGCAGCCGGGATCTGTACGCGAAGTACGGCTACCTGGCCGGCGAACCGTTCCGGGTGCCGGACGGCACGCCGTTCTGGCCGATGTGGCGGGAGCCGGTCGGCCGCTGACGGGACCGGCCGGGGTCGGAGTGACCCCGGCCGGCACGCCCTGCGGCCACGTTGTCACGCTCGCGTGACGACGTGGACACGGAAAAGGGCCGGGTCCGCCGACCCGGCCCTTTTCCCGTGAACTGCTCAGTAGGTGCCGTCGAGCTGACCGCGCAGCTTGGTCAGCGCCCGAGCCAGCAGCCGGGAGACGTGCATCTGCGAGACGCCGATCTGGTCGGCGATCTGCGACTGGGTCAGATTGCCGTAGAAGCGCAGCGTGAGGATCTTCTGCTCGCGCTCGTCGAGGGTGGCCAGCGCCGGGCCGAGGGCGACCCGCAGCTCAGCCAGCTCGAACTCGGTGTCCTCGCCGCCGAGCATGTCGCCCAGCTCGGTGGCGCGCTCGCCGTCACCGGTCGGGGTGGACAGCGACACCGCGTTGTACGCGCGGGCGCCCTCCAGGCCCTCCAGCACCTCTTCCTCGGTGAGCTTGAGGTGGGCGGCGATGTCGGCGACCGTGGGCGAGCGACCGAGGGTCTGCAGGAGCGAGCTGTTGGCGTCGGAGATGGCCAGCCGCAGCTCCTGGAGCCGGCGGGGCACCCGGATGTCCCAGGTGCGGTCGCGGAAGTGCCGCTTGAGCTCGCCGATGATGGTGGGGATCGCGTACCCGGCGAAGTCGACACCGCGGGACGGGTCGAACTTGTCGATGGCCTTGATCAGGCCGATCGCGGCGGTCTGGGCCAGGTCGTCGGTCGGCTCGCCGCGCCCGCTGTAGCGGTGGGCCAGGTGGTTGGCCAGCGGCAGCCAGGCCTCGATCGCCCGGTCCCGCAGTGCGGAGCGCGACGGGTGGTTGGCGGGCAGCGCGGCCATCGCGTTGAGCAGATCGGCGGCGCTGTCGGTGAGAGCGCGCGGGTCAAGCTTGGTGGTGACCTTCGCAGCGGTGCTCGGCTGCTCGGTGATCGTTGGCGCGGTCATGGGTGGTCCTCCCTGCACCTCGTCCGCGGACAAAAAAAGGTGACGCTTTGGTTTAGCTTCCTATCGGCCGTTCGGGACTCACCTTAACCTGATCGGCTCCCGGAAATCTAGCCGAAAGGTTGATGTACTTAAGGTGTGTTGAACCGCAAAAGGCGCAAACAGGGCGGAAGCTCTGAGGGTTGTGAGGATCCTTACCCGTCGTCCACGCCGAGCGGTCAACATGGAATCCGACATCGGGGCAGGAGTGTCGTCTATCCGTCCTTGTCCCACTGGCGGGACCGGCCTAGCGTCGCGGGTACATACCCGGTTCGGAGGCACCATGCTCGATCCAGCCGCTCCCCAGCTCGTCGTGAACAGCCGCACGCTCTACGTCAGCTGGCTGCCGGCGGATCCGGACGCGGTCGCCGCACTGGTCCCGCCCGGTCTGTGCCCCCGCCCCGACCACCAGGTCTTCCTCAACCAGTACATCGTCGAGGACGAGACGCAGACCTCGGGCTTCGGCGCGTACTCGCTGACCTACGTCGGCGTCTCGCTGGTGGGCGTCGACGCGCCCGGCGGCCTCAACCCGGGCGGCTGGTGGACCCACTACGTGGCCTCCAGCCGCCGGGTCCGTGAGTACGCTGCCGCCCGCGGTGCCCCGGTGCTCGCCGGCCGGACCCGCATCGAGGTGAGCGGTGAGGCGCTGCTCTCCGAGACGACGATCGACGGAACGCCGTTGATCCGGGCACGGTGCCGAGTGGGGGAGACCGGTCACGTGATCAGCAGTGGGCACCACCGCTACTTCACCCGCCGCGACGGCCAGCTCCTCAGCTCGGTCTACCCGTTCGTCGCCGAGCCGGTCGCCCCGTTCGAGATCGAGTCGGTGGAGTTCCTCCAGCCTGGGCACCCGATGTACGCGCTCCGCCCGGCCAACCCGCTGACCATCGGCTTCGGTTACTACTCGCCACGTTCCTCGTTCGCCTACCCCGGTGGGCTGAGCGTGCACCCGGTCGTCGCCGCGCCGCAGCCGGCCCGATCGATTCACCAGGTGCCGGCCAGCCTCGCTCGCAGCGGCCTGCCGTCCGGGTCGTAGACCAGCCGGTACACCGGCAACGCCCAGGCGCGGGTGTACCACGGCAGCCGCGCAGGGCGGTGCGGGCGCAAACGACCGGGCGGGCGCTCGCCCACCTGGCCGTCGTCGTACCACTGTTGCAGCGCGTCGGCGGCGGCCGTGACAGCCGCGACGGCGTCCGCCGGATCGAGCAGGTCGGCGTCGTCCGCGCCCTCCGGGTCGCGGTCCAGGTGCTCGCGCCACAGCCGCAGTCGCAGGTCCCGGGCGAAGGCCCGCGCGCCGTCGCCCTGTCCGGCGGGGTCGGTGGGCTCCCGCTTGTCGCGGGTGTCGTCGAGCACCGCGCAGGACAACTCGCTGTCGTGCGTCCAGGATCGGCGGTTGAAGTTGTCGCTGCCCACGCTGGCCCAGACGTCGTCGACCACGCACACCTTCGCGTGGACGTAGACCGGGTCGCCGGCGTGGTTCTCCACGTCGAACACGTGCACCCGGTCCGGTGCGGCTCGCTCACACAGCGACAGCGCCTGCTCGCGCCCGACCATGTTCGGCGGCAGCGCCAGCTTGCCGTCCACGTCGGGGTGCCGGGGCACCACAGCGATCAGGTGCAGCTCCGGGTTGTCCCGCAGCGCGTGCGCGAACAGGTCCGCCACCTCGGCCGACCAGAGGTACTGGTCCTCCAGGTAGATCAGCCGGCGGGCGCGGCGTACCGCCTTGGTGTAGCCCCGCGCCACGGTCCGCTCGCCGTCGGGCGCGAAGGAGTAACGCGGGCGGACGGCGGGGTAGGTGCGCAGCACCTGGATCTGGTGCGGACCGCAGGGCGGCGGATCGGCTGGTTGCTCGGGCAGCGGGTCGGGCCGCAGGTCCGCGCCGCGCAGCCGATCCCGCAGGTAGGCCATCGGGTTCTCCGAGTCCAGTGGCATCGGGTCGGTCCAGCGTTCCCGGAACAGGGTGTCCAATGCACCGACCACCGGGCCGCGCACCGCGAGCTGCACGTCGTGCCAGGGCGGGTGAGGGCCGTACCGGGGAGACATCTGTACCGGCTGCGGGTCGCCGTGGTGCGCGGCGTCGTCGCGCCGGCTGTGGCACAGGTCGATCCCGCCGGCGAACGCGATGTCCCGCTCCGGGGAGCCCTGATGCCGAAGCACCACCAGCTTCTGGTGGTGTGAGCCGCCGCGCCGGACCCGCTGGTCGAGCAGCACCTCCCCGCCCGCCGCCGCGATCGTCTCGCTGAGGTCGCGGTTCTCCGCCTCGCTGTAGGCCAGCACGTCGAGGTGCGAGCGCCAGATCAACCCCTTGACCACCACCCCGCGCTGGGCGGCCTGGGCGAAGAGCTGGGCCACGGTCGGGCCGTCCGACCGTAGCCGCTGGTCCGGGTCGCCCCGCCAGTCGGTGAAGAACAGATGGTCGCCGGGGCCCAGCGCCTCCACCTCGTCGACCAGCCGGTCGAAGTACGCGGCACCGTGAATCAACGGCTCGGCGAGGTTTCCCGTGGTCCATACGGGTAACCCAGAGACCGGGTTGGCGCGTTCCTGCGCGGTGAGGAACCAGTCCTGCAACGGCAACGTCCAGCCCCCCTGGAGGTCGGCAACGTCCTCACGGTAGGGCCCCCGACACGGGTCCGCACGCCAGGCCGCAAGACCGGTGACCTGGCCAACGCCATCGGAAGCGACGCGACAACAGCCGAGGAGACCACACCATGTCCCGCGACACGACGAATCCCGTGACCGAGTACCGCGAGCCGGCGGTGGAGAGCGAACGGGGTGCGCTGGTAGCGGTGTTGGTGATGGTGATTCTGGGAGTCGCCGGGATTTTTGCGGTCTCCTGAGGCGGCGTCGGCGCCGATCTCAGCGGTTGACCGTGGTCAGGGCCGAGTGCCCTGGCCGCCGGTGTGTGGCAGCCGCTCGGTGGGGATCACGCCGAGGCGGCCGGCCTGGAAGTCCTCGAATGCCTGAATCAGCTCGTCCCGGGTGTTCATCACGAATGGGCCGTACTGCGCCACGGGCTCCCGGATCGGCTGGCCACCCATGATGTAGAGGTCCAGCGCAGGGGTGTTGCTGTCCTGCCCGGTGTCGGCGCTGAACCGCAGCGCGTCACCCGGACCGTGCACCGCGAGCTGGCCGGTGCGCACCGGCCGCCGGTCGGTGCCGACCGTGCCGCGTCCGCCGAGGACGTACACCAGGGCGTTGAACTCGGGCTGCCAGGGCAGCTCGACCTGGGCCCCCGGCTGCACGGTGACGTGGGTGATGGTGATCGGGGTGAAGGTCGAACCCGGGCCGCGGTGCCCGGCGACCTCACCGGCGATGACCCGGATCAGCGCGCCGCCGTCGGGCGTGGTGAGCAGCGCCGACTCCCGACCCCGGATGTCCTGGTAGCGGGGCGGGTTCATCTTGGCCGAGCGGGGCAGGTTGACCCAGAGCTGGGTGCCGTGGAAGAGCCCACCGCTCATCACCAGGTGCTCCGGCGGGGCCTCGATGTGCAACAGACCGCGACCTGCCGTCATCCACTGGGTGTCGCCGTCGGTGATGGTCCCGCCGCCACCGTGCGAGTCCTGGTGGTCGAAGACGCCGTCGATGATGTAGGTGACGGTCTCGAAGCCCCGGTGCGGATGCCACGAGGTTCCCTTGGGCTCGCCCGGCGCGTAGTCGACCTCGCCCATCTGGTCGAGGTGGATGAACGGGTCCAGGTCGGTGGTCGACACCCCGGCGAAGGCTCGACGGACCGGGAAGCCCTCACCCTCGAAGCCGGTGGGCGCGGTGGTCACCTTGCGGACCGGGCGGAACGTGGTGGACTCGTCCAGCCGGGGCAGGCGGGGCAGGACGAGAACGTTGTCAACGGTGATCGCGGGCATCGGAGGTTCCTAACTCGTGGCGTGGGTGGTCGAGTTGGCCCGGGACGCCCGCAGGCGGTCACCGATCCGGCCGAAGACCCGGGTGAGGCAGGCGACCTCGGCATCGTCGAGGTCGTCCATCAGGTAGGTGCGCACCGACGCCAGATGGTGGGGTGCGGCTTCCCGCAGGGCGAGCAGCCCGGCGGCGGTGAGCACCGCCTCGCTGCCGCGTCGGTCGTCGGGGCAGGGCTCCTTGCTGACCATGCCGCGGCGCTGCATCGAAGAGATCTGGTACGTGAGTCGGCTGGGCGAGAAGATGAGCCGGCTGGCCAGCTCGCCCATCCGTAGCCGCTGCCCCGGAGCCTCGGAGAGCAGGACCAGCACGTGGTAGTCGGCGAAGCTGAGGTCGCTGTCCGCGCGCAGGTCCTCTTCGACCTGGGTGTAGAGACGCTGGCTCGCCTCGATGTAGGCGCGCCAGGCGGCCTCTCGGGTGCTGTCCAGGCTCTCGGTCACGTTCACGACGATAGCACTCGTACAAATTTTAACTAGTGCCTAATTCGGCGGTCGAGATCTGGTGTGATGTGCCAGACTCCGGCCTCGTGGAACACGTGGAACTCACCGCTGCCGACCTGCTGTTGCGCCCCTGGCGGGACGAGGACGCACCGGCGGTGCGCGGCGCACTACGCGACCCGGCGATCGCCCAGTGGAACCCACAGGGTGGCGGCCCGATCGACGACGAGGTCGCGCTGCTCTGGGTTCGCCGCCGGGCAGACTGGTCCTCCGGCGGCCACGCCTCGATGGCGGTGACCTCGGCTGCCGACGGCGAACTGCTGGGCTCGGTGTCGCTACACCGCATCCACGACGGCGACGCGTCCATCGGCTACTGGACGATGCCGGCGGCGCGCGGGCGCGGGGTGGCGGTGCGCGCTGTCGTCCGGCTCACCGACTGGGCGTTCGCCGACCTCCGGCTGCACCGGGTGGAGTTGTGTCACGCGGTGGCCAACCCGGCCTCCTGCCGGGTCGCCGACCGGGCTGGCTACCCCGCCGAGGGGACGCTGCGCGAGTCGTACCGGTACGGCGACGGTCGCCGCTACGACGAGCACCTGCACGCCCGCCTGGCCACCGACCGTCAGATCACTCGTTGACCTTGCGAAGGAATGCCGCGAGGGTGGCCCTGACGCGGTCGATCCTCTGCGGGAGGGGCAGCGGCTCGGGCATGGGGGGCCCGGCCTGCTTCTTTCCCCGCAGATAAAGCGAGCAGGCCAGGTCGGAGCACATGTACGTGCCCACGGAGTCGCCCTGCCGTCCACCCGGACCGGCCTTGCGGGCGGTCATCAACGAGACGCCGTCGCCGAGGTGCGTGGTCAGGCAGAGCGAGCACATGCTGCGCCGCACGCGCCCGATCTGGTGCGTCGCGGCCCGCAGCACCAGTCCGACGAGCTTGCCGTCGGATTCGGCGAGCAGGTAGGCCCGCTGCGGTGCCGCTGGGTCCCGCCAGCCGAGGAAGTCGAGGTCGTCCCAGGGGCGCATCTCAAGATCATTCGGTACGGCCAGCCTCTTCGCCTCACCCTTGGTGCAGTTGACGAAGGACGTGCGGATGACGGATTCGGTCACGGCTAACATAGGTAGTAGCCTAGCCACGTTAGGCAAACCATTAATAAGGCTAGGTTGGGGGTGTGCGGCATGGCACGTGCGGGGGTGACCGTCGAGCGCCTGACCCTGGCCGCGGCGGAGCTGGCCGACGAGATCGGCATGGCGAACGTGACCGTCGCCGCGCTCGCCCGCCACTTCGGCGTCAAGGACGCCAGCCTGTACTTCCACATCAGGAACGGGCAGGACCTGCGGGTCCGGGTGGCGCTGCTGGCGCTCGGGGAGCTGGCCGACCGGGTCGCCGCCGCGCTCGCCGGCCGCGCCGGCAAGGACGCGCTGGTGGCCTTCGCCAACGCGTACCGCGACTACGCGAGGCGGCACCCCGGTCGGTACGCGGCGATGCAGATCGACCTCGACCCGGAGACGGCCGCCGCGAGCGCCGGCGTCCGGCACGCCGAGATGACCAGGGCCATCCTGCGCGGCTACCGGCTCTCCGAACCGGACCAGACCGACGCGGTACGGATGATGCACAGCACGTTCCACGGGTTCGTGAGCCTGGAGACGACAGGCGGTTTCCGCCATACCCCGCGTACGGCGGACGACTCCTGGTCGCGCACCCTGGACGCCCTCGACGCCGTCCTGAGCAACTGGCCGCCAGCCTGACGGCAGGACGGGCATCATCACCCGCCCTGCCACCTGTACCCGCGGCGTGTCCGTTGTGCTCAGGACGTCATGCCGTCACGTTCACCAACCAGTCGGTCCCGAACGTGTCGGTACACCTGCCGTACAGGGCGCCCCATGGCGACCGGGCGAACGGCACACTGACCGCACCGCCAGCGGAGAGCAACTCCCAGTACGCGGTGAGCTTCGCTTCGTCACCGCCGAGCGCAATCGAGGAACCGTTGGCGCCGTCGGTCCCCGGTGTTCCGGTCCGAGCCCATCAGCACGATCCCGGTCGTCCCCTTGAGTACCGCGTGCCCGACCAGCTCGTCCTGCGACTCGTCCGTCGACTGGCGGAGGTCGGCGAATGTGTTGATCTCCAGGCTCCCCCCGAACACCGACTGGTAGAACTCCATGGCCTCCCGGGCGTTGCCGGCAAAGCTGAGGTACGGGCTGACTCGAGCGCTCATCGTCCAGCCTTTCCGGAGAGTGTGCGTCGCTGGGCGGTCTGCTGCCGGAGCAGGACGAACCCGAGGCCTGCCAGGAACCAGGTGGCGAGGACGGTGAGCGGCACCAGCGTGTGGGAGCCGTTGAAGTAGCCGAAGTTGTTTACCGCGCGTACGGCTGCGCCCGGCGGAAGCTTCGCCGAGATCGCCTGCGCCCAGTCCGGTAGCAGGTCGACCCCGATCGTCGCTCCGCTCGTGGCGTTGCCGATCGTGGTGAGGGTGAGGACGGCGAGGGCGATACCGGCCGGCCCAAGCCAGGCCCCGAGAGCCTTCGTCGTGAAGGCGCTGGCGGCGGACAGGAGGATGAGCGACAGTGCGAGCAGCGGGAACGGGGCCGTCAGCGACCCGTAGATCGGGCCCGCCACGGTCGCCGCGATCACGCCGATCGCGACGGCGAATCCGCCCATCGCGTAGAGACGCAGGCGCAGGCGCACCTTCGCGGTGGCCGCGGTGAGCCCCTGCGCGAGCACGAACGACGAGAGAGTGACGCCGAAAACCACGTAGAAGGCGGACAGCCCGCGGCTGTCGTAGCTTGCCAGCGGCACGATGTCGTTCTCCTGCACGGTCGCTCCAGCCCTACCGGCAAGACCGGCGACGAGCTGACGGGCCGTGCCGCTCTCGCTGAATCCGCTGGCACCGGCGTAGTCGAGTGTCAGTGTGGTGGGGGACGTCGCGCCGAGTACGGCGACGGCATCGCCGTCTCGTACCAGGGCTGCTCCGTCGTCGACGCTCGCGACCTGCGTGACGGCGACAGCCTCACCGAAACCGGTATGAGCGGAGGTGGCGAGTTGCTCTCCGACCACCGCGATCGGCAGGTGGCTCGGCTCGGGACTGCGTTGCAGCCCGACATAGACGGCGATGAACGCCGTGCCGATGATCAACCCGGTGAGTACGAGCGAGATCCAGGCTCGGCGTTGTGTGGCGACGAGTCTTTCTCCGTCGGTGCGTGGGTCGGGTGACGACGACATGGGGGCTTCCTCGGGTAGTGTGGTTTGAATGTCCAACCAGACGAACCGTAGCACGGACGGTTTGAAAACCAAACCAGAGCGGGACACCCTCGCTGTGGCGCTCGACGCAGTCAACGACAGGTGGTCGCTGCACATCGTGCGAGCGCTCGCGTTCGGCGCCTCGCGATACACCGAGATCCTGCGAGCCGTCGGCGCACCCAGGGACGTCCTCGCCGCCCGGCTGCGGAAGCTCGCCGAATCCGGCATCCTCCAGCCTCGTTCCACCGAGAACGGCAAAGTCGCGGGGTACGAACTCACCCAGAAGGGCAAGGACCTCGGGCAGGTCATCCTCGTGCTCAAACGCTGGGGAGACACCTACAGCGACGGCGACGTGCCCAGGGTCGACTTCATCCACGACGTCTGCGGCCAGGTCTTCGTCGCCGAGGTGCGCTGCCAGGCGTGTGGCAGGCCGGTGCGGTCCGGAGAGCTGTCATTCGATCAGGCGTCCCCCGGATGCTGACCGATCTTGAGCTCGTCGACTGGCGGGAGCGGGTGGCCAGGCTGTACCTGTCCGACGTCGACCTGACCGGGTTCCGCGCTGGCCGCGACGAACTCTTCGCCACCCACCCGCAGAGCCCGATCCCCCCGGCCGAGCGCCCCGATTTCGCCGGGGTGCACTACTTCCCCGCCAACCCGGGTGCCGTGGTGGAGGCACCGCTGCGCCCGGCCAGCGGCGAGCTGCGAATCGACACCGGCGGCCCCGACGGGGTGGTCGCGTACCGGCGGGTGGCGGTGGCCGAGACCTCCTGGGGGCCGCTGACCCTGTGGTGGATCGAGGCGTACGGGGGCGGGCTGTTCGTGCCGCTGCGCGACGGCACCTGCGGGCGGGAGACGTACGGGGGAGGCCGGTACCTCACCGACACGGTGAAGGGCACCTTCGGCCGGGGCGTCGAGCTGCTGCCCGGCGACCGGGTCCGGCTGGACGGCAACTACCTCTACAACCCGAGCTGCGCGTACGACGACCGCTGGGCCTGCCCGCTCGCGCCACCGGAGAACCGGGTCGACGTCGAGATCCGCGCCGGCGAGCTGGCGTACCACGACTGAACGGCCGCCCGCCCCGAGTGCTGCCGGGACGGGCGGTCCATCGTTCGCTCAGCGGGCGTTCGTGGCCGAGCTGGGCATCTGCATCCGACCCAGCAGCTGCCGGGCCTGGTCGGCGAGCTGCGCGTCGACGGTCACCGCGTACTGGCCGGCGCGCAGTGAGCTGGCCGAGGTGAAGTCGCGCTGCCCGCCCGTCATCGCGTGGGCGACCGCGCCGAACACGGCACCCCAGATCGCACCGATGACCAGCCCGACCAGGATCACTGCCAGCCAGTTGCCGACGGTGAAGATGCCGAACAGCAGGCCGATGAAGAGCCCGAACCAGGCACCCGTGCCGGCGCCGAGCAGACCGGCTCGTCCGGTGGTCATCCGCCCGAGCACCGTTTCCACCAGGGTGAGGTTGGTGCCGACGATGGCGCTGTGCTCCACCGGAAAGCGGTTGTCGGCCAGATAGTCGACGACCCGCTGCGCGGCCGGATAGTCCGGGTACGAGCCGATCGTCACGGTGGGCGGGCCGGTCTCCGGCCCGTGGCCGTCACCCGCCGGCGTCGACAGGCGGCCGGCCGGCGCGGCTGGAAGCAGGTCGCCACCCTGTGTGCCGGACCGCCAAGCGGCGGTCGGCCCCGAAGCTGACGTCATGAGCATCCTCCCTCGTCAGCCTGCCGGGTTCCCGTCCACGCCGACCGGTAACGCCAGCCAGCACGGTGAATGCCGTTCTCTTCTGGGGAGAATGCGCGCGGGCGGCCCGGGTAGCCAGTCAGGTGGAGAGCGGACAGATCAGCGACTACGGGTTCCTCGCCGACGGCCGCAGCGCGGCGCTGGTGGACCGCTCGGGCTCGGTGAACTGGTGGTGCCCGGGCCGCTTCGATGCGCCGTCGGTGTTCGCGCGACTGCTCGGCGAGGGCGGCGGGCACTGGTCGATCCGCCCGCGGCTGACTTCACCGTCGAGCGCTGCTACCTCGACGACACCCTCGTGCTGCGGACCGTCTTCCGCACCAGCCAGGGGGAGGTGGCACTGACCGACGCGCTCGCCTTCGAGCCCGGCGCGCGTGGGCACGACATCGGGCTGCACTCGCCGCAGGTGCTGGTCCGCAGCGTGCAGGGCCTTTCCGGCGAGCGGCGGCGACCGGAACTACGACTACCGCTACGTCTGGGTGCGCGACTTCAGCCACACCCTGCGAGCGCTGTGGCGGTCGGCGTGCTTCGACGAGGTGCGGCGGCAGTTCGCCTGGTTGGGCCGGGCGATGGGCATGATCAACGACCAGCCGGTGCCCATCATGTACGGGGTGCTGGGGGAGCGGGACCTCACCGAGCACCGCCTGGAGCAGCTCGGCGGTTACCGGGACAGTCCGCCGGTGATGATCGGTAACGACGCGTGGCGGCAGCGGCAGACCGACATCTTCGGCGAGGCGTTGGATGCCGCCTGGCTGATGCGCGACAAGCTGGAGCCGTTCGACCCGGAGGTCTACCACCTGCTCCGGGTGCTCGCCGACCAGGCTGTGCAGGACTGGAAGCTACCGGACGCGGGGATGTGGGAGGAGCGTGGAATCCAACACCACCACGTGTCCTCGAAGGTGCAGTGCTGGGTCGCCCTGGACCGGGCGGTCCGCTTCGGCGACCGGCTCGGCCAGCCGCAGGACGTGGCCCGCTGGGCTGCCGCCCGCGACGAGGTGCGCGCCGCCGTACTCGAACGGGGGTGGAACGACCGGCTCGGGACGTACACCGGGAGTTTCGATTCCGACGACATGGACGCGTCCGTGCTGGTGATGCCGTTGGTGGGGTTTGTACGGGCCGACGATCCGCGGATGCGCTCGACGATGCGTGCCGTGGAGCAGACGCTCTCGCACGACGGCCTGCTGCGGCGCTGGGACGGTGACCCGGCGGGGTTCGTCATCTGCTCGTTCTGGTTGGTGGGTTGCCTGGCGCTGGTCGGTGAGCGGGACCGGGCGCACGAGTTGTTCGACGCCTTGGCTGGTCGGGTGAACGACCTGGGTCTGTTCGCCGAGCAGATCGACCCGCTGACCGGGGAGCAGTTGGGCAACTTCCCGCAGGCGTTCTCGCACATTGGCCTGATCAATGCCGCCGGTGTGCTCACCGACGTTGAGCAGGACCCGGCGCTGCGCGACTGCGGTATGCCCCCGGCGCACTTCACCCCGACGCGCCGCTGAGCCGTACTTTCGTCTAAATCTTGACAACTTTCTATCTACTGAAGCGAAGTTCTATCGCCTTCCAGTGAAAGACGTTAATGTCCGGGACACCACGGTGCTCCTCCAGTCGGCGGGAGCGGCACCGAGATCCCCCGGACAGCTGGAGGTCTCGTGTCCCGCACTCCGCGCCGACGTCTCGTCGTCGCCACCACCCTGTTCACCCTTCTCGCCACCCTCTTCCTGGCCCCGCCGGCCACCGCCGAGCGTCCGGCAACCGCGTCCCCGGCGCGGGCGGACGCGGCCCTGGCACCGCCCGCCACCGTCGGCTTCGAGAAGATCGCCCTCGACGGCGGGCTCGCCATGGGGGAACCCATCGAGCTGGCCGTCGCCCCCGACGGCAAGGTCTTCTACATCAACCGGGGCACCAGCAGCGCCGGCGGCCAGGTCCGCCTCTACAACCCGGCGACGAGTTCCACCACGGTCGCGCTGACCCTGGCGCTGGACGCCCGATTCGAGGACGGCCTGATCGGCATCACCCTGCATCCGAGCTTCGCGAGCAACCGCTGGGTCTACCTCTTCTACTCGCCCAAGGTCACCCCACTGGTCAACCGGATCAGTCGGTTCACCTTCAACCCGTCCACCCTGCTGCTCGACCCGGCCAGCGAGGACATGCTCATCGAGTGGCCCACCGAGCGGGACCTCTGCTGCCACTCGGCCGGCTCGATGAGCTGGGACGCCGCCGGCAACATGTACTTCGCCGTCGGCGACAACACCAACTCCGGCGGCGACTCCGCCGGGATGGCCCCGATCGACGAGCGGACGAACCGCAACCCGCAGTACGACGCCCAGCGCACCTCCGGCAACACCAACGACCTGCGCGGAAAGATCAACCGGATCCACCCGGAGAACGACGGCAGCTACACCGTCCCTTCCGGCAACCTCTTCGCCGCCGGCACCGCGCGAACCCGCCCGGAGATCTACGTGATGGGCGTGCGCAACCCGTACCGGATCTGGGTCGACCGCAAGGCCAACAACACGCTCTACTGGGGCGAGGTCGGCCCGGACGCCGGCGTCGACCTCGCCAACCGTGGTCCGGCGGCGTACGACGAGTTCAACCGTGCCACCGCGCCCGGCAACTACGGCTGGCCGTTCTGCGGCGGCCCGAACGTCGCCTACAACGACTGGGATTTCGCCGCTGCCGCGCCGCGCGGCTGGTTCCCGTGCGGCGGTTCGACCGGCCCGGTCAACAACTCGCCCCGCAACACCGGTCTGCAGCAGCTCCCGCCCACAAAGCCGGCGCTGGTCTGGGAGCAGCACGGTGGCAGCGAGGACTGGCCGGCCCTGGACAACCCGGGTGGGTGCGGTTCGCCCAACCACGTCGAGGTCTACCACTACGACCCGAACCTCGTCTCGGATGTGAAGTGGCCGGCCTACTACGACAACAAGTGGCTGATCTCCGAGTACTGCCGCAACTGGATCAAGGAGGTCCAGTTCGACAACGGCAACCCGTCCACCGGCACGCCGACCGTGATCGAGCCAGTGCTCTCCGGCATGAAACTCGTCCACCCGATCGACTGGCAGTTCGGCCCGGACGGCTCGCTCTACCTGCTTGAGTACGGCAGCGGCTACTTCTCCGGCGCCGTCGACGCCGGTCTCTACAAAATCAACTACGTCCAGGGTGGCCGCTCGCCGGTGGCCAAGGCCACCGTCAACAGGGACAATGGCCTGGCCCCGCTGGCCGTGACCTTCTCCAGCGCCGGCAGCACGGACCCGGACGGCGACCCGCTGACGTACGCCTGGGACTTCACCAACAACGGCAGCCCCGACTCGACCGCCGCGAACCCGTCCTTCACGTACTCCGCCAACGGCAGCTACAGCGCCCGGCTCACCGTCAGCGACGGCACCGGCCGCAGCGCGACCACACTGGTGCCGGTGGTCGTCGGCAACAACCGGCCGACGGTCACCCTGAACGGACTGCCCGCCGGCGGGCTCTTCGACTGGGGGCAGGACCTGACGGTGAGCGCCGCCGCCAGCGACCCGCAGGACGGCACGCCAGCCTGTTCCGCTGTGGTCCTCCGGGCCGCACTCGGACACCAGGAGCACGCCCACGAGGAGGGGGAAGGGACCGGCTGCGGCGCCACCTTCAACACCGGCCCGGTGCACGCCGGCCCCGACTCGGTGCTGTTCTTCGTACTCCGGGGCAGCTACGCCGATCGCGGCGCGACCGGCTCGGCCGTCCTGACCGGGGAAAAGGACATCAGCCTCTACCCGAAACAGTGGCAGGCCGAGCACTTCGTCCAGCTCAACGGGCCCAAGGTGATCGACCAGGCGGCGGCCGAGGGTGGCAAGCGACTGGGTGACATCCAGAACGGCGAGAACGTCCGGCACCACGCGGTGAGCCTCAAGGGGATCACCGGAGTCCGGGCACGCGTCTCCTCCGGCGGCCCCGGGGGCGCACTCTCCTTCCGGTACGACTCACCCACCGGCACGGAGGTCGCCCGGATCGCGGTGCCGAACACCGGCGGCTGGGACAACTACACCGAGTTCAGCGCCACGGTGACCAAGCCCGACGACGGCACCCACGACCTGTTCCTGGTCTTCACCGGCGGCAGCGGCGCGCTGCTGGACGTGGACAGCTACACCTTCACCGGGCCGGGGGTCGGCGTTGGCGGGCCGCGCACCGGGGAGGTCAAGGCCCTCGGCAAGTGCGCGGACATCGCCTCCAGCCAGACCGCCAACGGCACCCCGGTGCAGACCTGGACCTGCAACGGCACCGCCGCGCAGCGCTGGACCCTGCCCGGCGACGGCACGGTGCGCGGGCTCACCAAGTGCCTGGACGTGAAGGCGAGCGGCACCGCCGAGGGCACGCTCGTGCAGCTCTACGACTGCAACGGCAGTGGGGCCCAGCAGTGGGCCGCCCAGCCGGAAGGCAGCCTGCGCAACCCACAGTCCGGGCGCTGCCTGGACATCCCCAACTCCGACCTCACCGACGGCAGGCAACTGCGGATCTGGACCTGCAACGGCACCGGGGCGCAACGCTGGACCCTGCCGTGACCGGCCCCTGATTCGTGGGGCGGAGTCCGGCCGTCCACCCGCGTCCCCGGGTGGGCGGCCAGGGCTCGGGGGAGAATGCCGGGATGCGGCTCGTACTCACGGCGGACACCCACCTACCGAAGCGGGCCCGGGATCTGCCTGGGCCGCTCTGGACGGCCATCGAGGAGGCGGACGTGGTGGTGCACGCTGGCGACTGGGTGGACGAGGCACTGCTCGACGCGATGACCGTGCGTTCGCGCCGACTGATCGGGGTGTACGGCAACAACGACGGCCCGGCGCTGCGCGCCCGGCTGCCGGAGGTGGCTCAGGTCGAGCTCGACGGACTGCGGGTCGCGGTGGTGCACGAGACCGGGCCACGGACCGGCCGCGAGAAGCGGTGCGCGGCCCGGTTCCCCGATGTCGACGTGCTGGTCTTCGGGCACTCGCACATCCCGTGGGACACCGAAGCGCCCGGTGGGCTGCGCCTACTCAACCCCGGCTCACCCACCGACCGCCGCTCCCAACCCCACGCCACCTACCTCACCGCCGAGATCCGCGCGGGCAGCCTGGCTCAGGTGCGCCTGCACAGTCTTCCCCGCCCCTGACCCCGCGATCTTGCACTTGCTGTCGGTGTATCGCGAGGAATGTGTGTTATGTCGCGACAGAAAGTGCAAGATCGCGCAGGGGTGGGGTGGGGTTACTGGCCTCGGCCTGTTTGGGCTTGGAGTTCGTCAATCTGCTTGGACGCCTCGGCCTTGGTGAGGTCGTCCGGGAGGTCCGCGTCGGCCTCACGGGCGAGCGTGTTCAGGTAGGACTCCTGCGCCGCCGTCGGCGGCTCGTCGCCGGTGACCCACTCGTCGGGGTCCTTGATCGCGCCGCGCGGGTCGGCGTACTCGTTGCTGCGGTCCGTCATCGTCATCACCCTCTCTTCGAACAGGTGTGCCAGTACCCCGATACTCGGTGGTTCATGCCCGCCGACGGCCGCTGCCGCCCCGCCGCCGTCTGGTGGTGACCCGCTGTGGACCGGGCGCGTCGACTGCTCGATCATCTCGGCCTGCGGACGCCAAAGGCGCCGGTACCCGCGTGGAACGAAGTGGGCCAGCCTTATCGAGGTTGGCCCGCCCGTCCGATCGGGCTGTCGTTCGGGAGCTTCAGTGTGTACGGGCGCTCGGGCCACTTGCTGAGGACACCTATGCGCCGCCGGCACCCTCGGAGGGATCGACGGCGGGCTTGCGGAACGGCCCCCACGCGACGAAGCGCTCGTACAGCTCTCGCGGGGTCGGCCCGTCGTGCGGGTTCAGGTGGTACAGATCCCTGGTCGCCTCGTAGAACATGCCCGCCAGGTAGATCGAGAGGCCGGGCCTGTTGTCCTCGAACTCGGCCCTGAGTAGAAGCTTGGCCTCCGCGCAGGGCCACGGCTGGCCATCCACCCGGCAGAACCACATCGGACGCAGTGGGGTGTGGGGCTTCCGCGTGCGGTGATCGCTCGGGCGGCTGGGCTTCGGGCCGGCGAGGGGCGGTGGCGCCTGAGTGCTGAGGCTCATTGAGTCATCTCCTGCCTACGGGTCACCATCTCGGCGGCCAAGGTCCAGTTGATCTCTGTTGGGGCGTTCCACGAGGGACTGAAGGGCGGTACGAAGCCGCCGACCAGGGGCGGGTCATACCGCGTGACCCGCTGCGCCGGGGCGTCGTTGGTCCGCTTCGACTTGCGGGCGGTGCGGCAGAAGGGGCACGCGCACTTGCGGCCACCCGGGAAGCGCTTCGACCGATGCGGCCGGTGCCTCGGCTGGGCCAGATCGGCATCGTCGTCATCCACGGACGCACCCCTCCTTGCAGTTGCACGGAGTCCGGGCCGCGAACTCCAATCCCCCTCCACGACCCGGACCCCGAATCCTCGGGGCGCGGTGCCGAGGTACCAAGGGGGAAGCAACTCGGCACCGCGCACTTCACAGTCTGGTGAGGACGCCGCTACCCTCGGAAGGCGTTCTCGCTGGTCTCGGTGATGGTCTGGTGTTCACCGTCCGGATCTGGTGACGCTTGGTGATCTTGGCGAACCCCTGGAGGACCCTTGGAGCGCGAGCAGACGGCCGATATGATCCGTGCCCAGCTCCGCAGGCAGCGCACGCTGACCGGCATGAACCAGGATGAATTCGGCAAGCGCACGAACTACTCGGGCTCGACCGTGTCCGCCGTGGAGACTGGCACCCGCGCGTTGGACCTGCCATACGCCCGGCGTGCGGACGAAATCCTGGAGACCGGGGGCCTGTTCGAGTACCTGCTGAAGGAGGCGCGGCGCGACGGGCAGCCGAGCTGGTTCAAGCCCTGGCTCGATGCCGAGCGCGCCGCGAAGCAGCTCCGGTACTTCAACCCAACGCTCATCCCCGGCCTGCTCCAGACGGCGAATTACGCGCGAGCGGTCCTGCGCTTCGATGACACTCGCCCGGAGGATGAGGTCGAACAGCAGGTCGCCTCTCGGCTGGAGCGTCAAGAGGTCCTGCGACGCGAGCGACCTCCGCAGGTGATCGCGGTTATTGATGAGTCCGCACTGCGCCGGCTTGACGCGATCATGGTCGAGCAGCTTGCGCATCTGCTGAGGATGTCGGAGCTGCCTCACATCCACATCCATGTGATTCCAGCCGCCGCCGGCCTACACGTCGGGCTGTCCGGGCCACTGGCCTTGGCCATGCTTCCGGACGGCGCATGGGTCGGACACCTGGAGAACCAGCTTGCAGGCACTCCCGTGGATGTTGAGGGTGGAGTCGCTACGCTGATGGCGAGATGGGAGAGCGTGAGGGGCGTAGCCCTCCCGCACAACCTATCGGTAGCCCTCTTGAAGGAAGTAGAGAGCCAGCATGGACCTCAGTAGCGCTCAGTGGAAGAAATCAACCCGCAGCGGAACGAGCGGCGGCGACTGCGTTGAGGTGGCCGACAACCTGCCTGGAGTGATTGCCGTCCGCGACAGCAAGGACCCGTCCGGCCCGGTGCTGGCCTTCGAGCCGGCCACCTGGCAGTCGTTCGTCGGGTTCGCCAAGCAGTCCTAACAGGACAATAAGGCAGGTCTTTCAGCGTGATGCTGGGGGCCTGCTTCGTTGTTGGGCGCCTTCGCCTCGCGGGTGGCGATCGAGCCCAGCGCGTGGCCGATGGAAGGCCCAAGCCTCAGGGCCAGGCCAAGCAGCCTGGCGTGCCTGGTGTAGAGCACGTAGAGCGCTGGCGGGTCATCGGTCGGGTCGATCAATGGGCGAGGCGCTTCATGCCCACGGACGGCCACCTACGATCACCGGATGAGCGTGGACCGGTCGGGTGTGGTGGTGGTCGGGGCGGGCATCGCCGGGGTGGCCTGCGCGGTGGAGCTGACCCGGGCCGGGGTGCCAGTGCAGGTCCGGGAGCGAGGGCACGTCTGCGGTGGCCGGATGGCCAGCAAACGCTTCGAGGGCCGGCCCGCGGACATCGGTGCCGCCTACTTCACCGCCACCGACCCGGACTTCGCCGCCGTGGTCGAGCAGTGGGGGGCCGCAGGCCTGGTCCGGGAATGGACCGACACCTTCCAGGCGTACGACCGGAACGGGCACCACGACGTGCCCGGGCCGATGCGCTTCGCCGCCCCGCGTGGGCTGCGCTCGTTGGTCGAGCACCTGGCCGGCGCGGTGCCGGTGACCGTGGACCGGCTGGTGCTCAGCGTGGAGCCCGGGCCGGCCGTGGACGGCGCGCCGTGCGCGGCGGTCGCCCTGGCCATGCCGGGCCCGCAGGCCGCACTGCTGCTCGACCCGGCCCTGACCGAGGCCACCCGGGTCGTGCAGGCGCAGCGCTGGTCGCCGTCACTGGCCGCGGTGCTGCGTTTCCCGACCCGGCGCTGGCCGGACATCCGTGGTGCGTTCGTCAACGACCACCCGGTTCTCAGCCTCGTCTGCGACGACGGCGACCGGCGCGGTGACGGTGCCCCGGTGCTGGTCGCGCACACCGTGCCGGAGTTCGCCGCCGGGCACCTGGCCCAGCCCACCGGGGCCGGTCCGGCGATCCAGCAGGCCGTCCGGGATTTGCTGGGGTTGCCCGAGCAGGCCGTCCACGTGCACGTGCATCGCTGGACGTACGCGAAGCCGGCCAGCGGCGCTGGCGGCGACACCCACCACCTGGATGCCGACGGGATCGGCCTGGCCGGCGACGCGTTCGGCAAGCCCCGGGTCGAGAGCGCCTGGCGCTCGGGCCGGGACCTCGGCCGTGCCCTGGCCGCCCAACTGGCCTGAACGCGTCTGGCTCGCCGGGCGGGTGGTCGCGGGCTCAGGCGTGGCCGGCCGTGGCGACGGGCCGGGCATCAGTGTCACGTTCGCTCGGGTCGGAGGTCCGCTCGCCCTCCCGGTCCAGCAACTGCATGACCGGCGTTGCCGTGATGCCGTGCACCACCACGGACACGAGCACCACCAGCCCGACGGTCGCCCAGAGCAGTTCGGCCTGCGGGAAGTCGGCCTTCGTGGTGGCGTACGCGAGGTAGTAGAACGAGCCGACGCCGCGGATGCCGAACGACGAGATGACCCAGTGCTCGGCCGGCCTGCCCGGCGCGCCGCGCAGTGACAACCAGCCCATCAGCGGCCGAATCAGGAACACCAGCGCCAGCCCGACGGCAGCCGCCGGCCAGGTCAGCGGGACCAGCAGGCCACCCACGATCGCGCCGCCGAGCAGCAGCAACAGCACCAGGGTGAGCAGCCGTTCGACCTGCTCGGCGAAGTCGTGCAGCACCGAGTGGAACTCGTGGGTCCGCTCGGCGGCCCGGATCGCCCGGGCGGCCACGAACACCGCCAGGAAGCCGTACCCGCCGATCACCTCCACCAGCCCGTACGCCAGGAACGTCGCGGCCAGCGCCAGGAAGCCCTCGGCGTGCCGGGCCAGCCGCAGCTTGCTGGGCGCGCGGAAGAACAGCTTGCCGAGCAGCCAGCCGATGAGCAGGCCGCCCCCAACCCCGGCGCTCACCTTCCAGAGCACGTCCACGGCGAACCACTCGGCCAACCAGTCGCGCGGGGCGAGGCTGGTCGAGGCGATGGCGATGGCGGCGTAGACGAACGGGAACGCCAGCCCGTCGTTCAGGCCAGCCTCGGAGGTCAACGCGAAGCGGACCTCGTCCTCGGAGTCCTCCACGTCCGTCGGCTCGCCGACCTGCACGTCGGCGGCGAGCACCGGGTCGGTCGGGGCCAGCGCGGCGCCCAACAGCAGTGCGGCGGCCGGCACCAGCCCCGCCCACCACCAGCCGAGCAGTGCCACCGCCGCGATGCACAGGGGCATCGCGATGGCCAGCAGCCGCCAGGTGGACGACCACCGCCTCCAACTCAACGGCCGGTCTATCTTGAGCCCGGCGCCCATCAGCGCGACGATGACCCCGATCTCGGTGAGGTGCGTGGCCAGCTCCGGGTGGGCCAGCGGGTCGGGTGTGGGCAGTCCGACGGGCAGCAGGAACACCAGCATGCCGAGGGCGAGGAAGGCGATCGGCATGGACAGCGGACGCTGCTCCAGCACCCGCGGCAGGATGCCCGCGAGCAGAGCGCCCAGGCCCACCAGCGCGAACGCCACATCTACCGGCTCCACGGCACCATCCTTCCGCGCACCCGCGCGGCGCGGGCAGGCGGAGACAGACCTTGCCCCACAGGGCCTCCGGCTATGCGCGCACGAGCCGGTGAACCGGAGTGAGCCTCAGCGCGGTCGGGCGAGCGGCGAGTCCGCCAGTTCGGCCAACAGCGCGCCCGGGTCGTCGTACACCGCCACCGCGCCAGCGCCGGCCAACTCGCCGCGGCTGGTGCCGCCGCACGTCAGCCCCACACACGGGATGTTCAACCTGCCGGCCGCGACGACGTCCCACACCGAGTCGCCGACGAAGACCACCCGCTCGGCGGCCAACCCGGACTGCTCCAGCGCCGCCACCACGATGTCCGGGGCCGGCTTGCTCTGCTGGGCGTCCGCCGAGGAGGTGACAGTCTCGATCACGTCGTCGGCGGCCAGCGCCCGTCGCAACGCGCCGACCTCAGGTTCCGAGGCGGAGGTGGCGAGCACCACCCGCAGCCCTCGCTCCGCGCAGGCGCGCAGCAGGTCCGCAGCCCGGGGAAGCGGCGTGAGCCGCTCCCAGTACTCGGCGTACAGGGTGTCGTGCGCGTCGCGCAGCTTCGTGTCGGCGTCGCGGTCCCGCTCAGGGCCGAGCAGGTGGTCGAGCAGCTTGTCCGATCCCATCCCGATCGAGCGGTGCACCATCGCCATCGGCACCGGCTGATCGGTCTGGCGTAACGCCTCCCACCAACTGACGGTGTGCAGGTAGGTGGTGTCGACCAGGGTCCCGTCGACGTCGAAGAGGACCCCGGCGAGCCGGTCGGTACGCATGGCGTCCTCCTACCCGTTCGGGTGGTCTCAGGGGCGCTCGGCCGGCGGGGTGAGGATCTCGAACCAGACCGTGGAGCCGCGGACCGACGGGTCGGTGCCCCAGGCGTCACTGAGCTCCTCGATCAGGCCGAGACCGCGCCCGCGACTGCTCAACGTGTCGGTGCGGGTCCGGGTCACGGTCCCCCGGGTGCCGGAGTCGGCGACCGAGACCAGCAGCCGCTCGGGACTGAGGTCGATCTCCACCCGGGCGGCGGTGCCGGCGTGCAGCAACGCGTTGGTGGTCAGCTCGCTGGTGCACAGCACGGCCGCCCCGATCACCGACTCGGGCACCTGCCACTCGGTGAGCTGGCCGGTCATCCAGTGTCGGACCCGGCTGGGCGCGGTCGGCTCCGCGGGCACCTCCATGCTCGCCGAGCGGCTCGGCTTGAGCGCGTGCTCGACCGCCAGCACGGCCACGTCGTCCTCGGTGCCGCCCGGTACCGCTGCGGTGGCCACCGCGCAGAGCGCGCGGGGGTCGCCACTGGCGGCCTTGCCGACGGCGTCGCCGAGGGTGGCCAGCCCGGCACTGAGGCTGTGTCGGCGACGCTCCACCACCCCGTCGCTGAACAGCAGCAGGGTGTCACCGGGGCGGAACGCGACAGTGGTGGTGCCCGGCCGGCCGCCCAGACCCAGCGGAGGGCCGGCCGGCACGTCGACGTACTCGGCGTGGGAGCGGCCGTCCGGGTCGCTACGGCGGATCAGTGGCGCGGGATGACCGGCGCTGGCCAGGGTCAGCTCCCGTCGCTCCGCGTCGATCACCCCGAACGCCACGGTGACGAAGAGCTCGTGGGTGCCGGCCTCCGCGCCCAGGCTGGTCACCAGCCGGTCCAGCCCGGCCAGCACCGCGTCGGGCGCCGGGTCGGTCAGGGCCAGCGCGCGCAGCGCGGCGCGGACCTGCCCCATCCGCGCGGCGGCCTGCACGTCGTGCCCGGCGACGTCGCCCAACACCACGCCGAGCCCGCCGTTGGGCAGCAGGAAAGCGTCGTAGAAGTCGCCTCCGGCGGCGTTGCCGTCCACCCCGGGGTCGTAGCGGGCCGCGATCCGCAACCGGGGCAGGTCCGGCAGGTGCTCCGGCAACATGCTGCGTTGCAACAGTTGGGCGGTGCCGTGCTGGGTCTCGAACCGGCGGGCCCGCTCCGCGGCCTGGCCGATCAGCTCGGCCGAGGCGGCCAGGAGCGCCCGCTCGGCGGGCGACCAGGCATGCGGCACCTGGTAGCCGACCGCCAGCCCGCCGCGGACCACCGACGTGCCCAGGGGCAGGGCCGCCATCGAGCGGATCTTCTGGTCGTGGCGGTCCACCGCGGTCTCGCGCAGCGGTTGCCCGTCGTTGGTGAACGACGGGGCGCCGGAGCGTGCCACCTGCACCACCGGAGCCGACCAGTCCGCCGGCGCGCGCCGCCAGAGCGGGGGAAGCCGCTCGTCGGCCTCGTCCAGCAACTCGCCACGGACCCGGCGCACCATGCGCCAACCGCCGCCGCCCTCGTCGACCCCGAACGAGGCCTGGTCGGGGTCGAACGTGGTGATCGCGTACCGTAGCGCCACCCGGGCCACGTCATCGAGGGTGAGCGTGCCGGCGAGGGCCGCGGCCACCTCGCTGAGGCTCTGCAACTGCTCGGTGACATGGGTGGTCTCGGCCGCGACCGTCAACACGCCGACGATCTGCCCGGCGCTGTCGCGCACCGGCGAGTAGCCCCGGGTGAAGACCGCCTGCTCCACCGGCGCGGAGTGCCCACGGACCATCGGGATGGTGGATTCCTTCTCCAGGAACGGCACGCCCTGCCGGTAGGTGCGCTCGATCACCGCACCGAGACCGGGCAGCGCCCAGATGTCGTCGAACACCTCGGCGGCCGGGCGGCCGAGGGCGCTCGGGTGCTCGGTGCCCAGCAACTCGGCGTAACCGGCGTTGTAGAGCAGGACGAGGTCGTCGCCGTACGCCAGGGCCATCGGCATCGGCGAGGCGAGGATGAGCTCGACCACGGCCCGGATCGCCACGTCCCAGCCCTCGGGTGGGCCCAGCGGGGTGCCGGCCCAGTCGTGGGCGAGCACGGCAGCGGGCGCGCCGGGCCCGGTGGATGCGCCTGGGCCCGGAGTTGCTGGCGTGGGGACTCGCCCGACCGTTCCTGGCATGTTCGCAGCCTAGTCGGCCGACCGGAAAAGGCATCCGATCATGGCGGCGGGCCGTCGCCGCCCTCGCCGCCGGTGGCCGTTCGGGCAGTTCAAGGCCCTTGTCCGGCGGCTTGTCGCAAAAAATGCGGCGTGCTGCGCGGACTGCCACTCCGGTTGCCGGGTATGCGCCCGGCGCAGTCCATGCGACAGGAGGGACATCATGCTGAAAACCCTCGCGGTCCGGCAGGCCGATATCGGTGATGCCATCGCCGACACCTGGAGGTCGGTGCTGCTCTTCATCCCGAAGGCAGTGGCCTTCATCGTGATCCTCGTGGTCGGCTGGCTTATCGCCAGAGCGGTCCTCAAGATCGTGGACACGGTGCTGGAACGGGTGCGCTTCGACGAGGCCGTCGAACGCGGAGGCATCAAACGGGCACTGGAGAGAACGAAGTACGACGCCAGCGACATCCTGGCCAGACTGGCGTACTACGCAGTCCTGCTGTTCACCCTGCAGTTCGCCTTCGGCGTCTGGGGGCCCAACGCGATCAGTGACCTGATCAGGGGTGTGGTGGCGTGGCTGCCACGGGCGTTCGTCGCGATCATCGTGGTGGTGGTGGCGGCCGCGATCGCCAACGCCGTCCGGGATCTGGTCACCGGGGCGCTGGGAGGGCTCTCGTACGGCAAGGTTCTGGCCGACCTGACGGCGATCTTCATCATCGCGCTCGGCGTGATCGCCGCGCTGAACCAGGTGGGTATCGCCACCACGGTGACCACCCCGGTGCTGATCGCGGTGCTCGCCACGGTGGCCGGCATCCTGATCATCGGTGTCGGTGGTGGTCTCGTGAAACCGATGCAGAACCGCTGGGACGGCTGGCTGGACCGGGCGGCCAAGGAGGCCCGGGCGGTGCAGCAGCAGCGTCAGGCCACGGCGGCCGGGCGTAGCGACGTGGAGCGCCAGATGGCCGACCGTGGGGGCGACCGCACCCAGGCCATGCCCCAGGTGGACGAGGCCCAGCAATACCGCTCGTAGCGGCGGGAACGGCACGGCCGGTGGGAGGGTGTTCCGCGTGCGACGCGGAATGCCCTCCCCGCCCGCGTCAGGCCCGGTCGAGCGAGCGGGCCAACGCGCAGACCGCGAGCAGCCGGGTGAGCAGCCACTCCGGGTGGCTCCAGTCCACCGGCCCGCTCGGCGGCGCCCAACCGTGCTCCAGGGCGGCCACGCGGACCCCCTCGGCGTAGCCGGCGAGCGTCGCTGCGGTCAGCGGTCGGCGGTCACCGTCGAGGCTGTCGCGTACGGCGGCCGCGTGCTGGTCGACGAGGGCCAGCAGCCCTGGTCGCGCGGCGGCGGCGGCGAGCCCGACGGTGCCGACGGAGACGGTGAGGGCGGCCAGGGTGGACCGCGCCGAGTCGACGGCGGTACGGGAGGCGACCCGGTTGAACGGCACACGCATGGTGACCGAGGCTAACCGACCGGTCACCGCGCCGACCTCGGCCGCTTGGCGGATGTCGGCTGTGCCACTGGGCGACCGGGGCTGACCGCGGGGGTTGATCCGGCACAGACGGGGCAGCAGGAGAACCACCCGCACACAGTGGCACACGGCACGGAGGCACGGATGGGACAGCAGACGGACGGACCGGACGAGCAGCACCGGCGGCCGGCCGAGGTGAGCGACGCGACGATCGCCGCGCTCGGCAAGCTCAGCGAGGCGCTGGAGTGCGTGGAGCGGGCCCGGGGGCATCTGTATTCGCTGCACCAGCTGATCGGGCATGCCGACCTCATGCTCGACGACGCGGTGGAGCGGTTCCGCGCCGCCGGGCATCCGCGGCTGGCCGACCGGATCGACACGGAGTTGCTGGGCCGCAACGTCATCGCCGGCCGGTGGACGTTCCAGATCGTCGAGGATTTCGACGACGGCTACCACGCGCTGTTCCGGGAGTTGGACCAGCAGGCCCGCGACGAGTTGGTGGGCGGGCGACGCCACCTCTACGAGGCGGAGATGAAGGAACGCCGCCGCAGCCGGGGCCGGCCGGGGCACGAGGCCCGACCGGGCAGCGAAGGTTAGTCGCCGGTCGCGCCGGCCGGGCGCCGCCGTGCCGCGTCGTCGGCGATGATCACCGTGGCCACCATCAGTGCGACGCACAGGCTGAACAGCCACGACTCGTCGGCGACGAGCCAGGCGGACACGGGTGCCTGCAGCGCGGCGAGCAGGAAGCCGAGCCAGGCGAGCCGACGCTGACGCGATGAGAGGATTCCGGAGCCTTGATGCATTCCGAAATTCTTACGCGAACCAGCCGGCTTGCCGTCCTCCGATCGGCCGATTCTGGATGAGCTGTCCATTTTCTCGACCATCCGGGCACGACTTCTTGCCGCCGCGAACGATCGGGTGCCTCCGGCACTAGGGTGTCGCTGCGGCAGGATGGTGTCTCGTGTCCACCACGCCCTCGCGCCCTCGCGCCTCGCTGCTCCTGCTGGCCTACCTCGCGTTCGTCAGCCTCGGCCTGCCCGACGGTCTGCTCGGCGTCGGCTGGCCCTCGATCCGGGGCGACTTCGGCGTACCGACCGAGGCGGTCGGGTTGGTGCTCACCGCGGGCACCATCGGCTATCTCACCTCCAGCGTGCTGGCCGGGTTCACGCTGGCCCGGGTCGGTGTGGGTGCGCTGCTCGCCGGCAGCACCCTGCTGGCCAGCCTGGCGCTGACCGGCTATTCCCTGAGCCCTGTGCTGGCCGTGCTGGTGGGCTGTGCGCTGCTGCTCGGGCTCGGCTCCGGCGCGGTCGACTCCGGGCTCAACGCGTACGCCGCCGGGGCCTTCGGCCCGCGCCACATGAACTGGTTGCACGCCTTCTTCGGCCTGGGCGTGGCGATCGGCCCGCTGATCATGACCGCCGCGCTGAGCGCCGGTCTCGCCTGGCGCTGGGGGTACGGCATCGTGGCCGCCGCCCAGCTCGTTCTCGCCGCCGCGTTCGCGCTCACCGTCCGGGCCTGGAAACGCAGCGTCCCGGGCACCACCGAGACGGGCGCCGCCGCCGCGAGTGCGAGTGGCGGCACGTCGCCGACGGTCCGGGTCCCGGTCCGGGCGACGCTGCGGTTGCCGGCGGTCTGGTCGGGGACGCTCGCCTTCGTGCTGTACGTCGCCATCGAGGTGTCCGCCGGACTGTGGGCGTTCCTGCTGCTGACCGAGGGGCGTGGGCTGAGCGCGGCGGTGGCCGGCGGCTGCGTCTCCGCGTACTGGGGCAGCCTCTTCGTCGGCCGGGTGGTGCAGGGTGTGGTGGCCGAGCGGCTGGGATCCGGGCTGGTGCTGCGCGTGAGCCTTGCCGGAATGGCCGTGGGCGCGGTGCTGATCGCCGTCCCCGGGCCGGCCGCGTTGGCGGTGCTCGGCCTGGTCGTGGTCGGTTTCGCCGCCGCACCGGTGTTCCCGCTGCTCACTCTCACCACCGCCGACCGGGTCGGCCCTGCGCACGCGGACCGGGCCATCGGGCTTCAGATCGGCGCCGCCGGCATCGGCGCGGCGCTCGTCCCGGCCGGGCTCGGTGTGCTGATCGGCAACACGTCTGTCGAGGTGCTGGGTTCGGCCCTGGTGGTGCTCGCGCTGGCGTTGATCGTGCTGTACGAGTTGGGTGCCCGCCGACCGACCGGCCGGCCCGCCCCGGAGCTGGCCGAGCAGCCGGTGCCCGCTCAGCTCGCCGGGGAGGCTCAGACGTCGGGCCCGGTCCGGCCGGTGGTGGACGGGCGGTAGGCGCGCTCCGGGTCGGTGGGCTCCTGGCCGCTGCCCTGGGCCTGCCCGTCACGGTCCGCCGCTGCCGGCCCGTGCCCGAACGCGGCCTCCTCGCCTGCGTCGTTGCCGGTCACGTCGTCGGCCTGCCCGTCGAGGCTGGAGCCCGACACGGCGCGCTCCAGCTCTTCCAACGGAAGCCGTTCCTCGTCCCGCCACACCCTGTCGTCGGTCATGCCATCAGCCGTACCCGGGCGCGATGATCGCAAACGGTGCCGTGCGGGCTCAGGTACGGCGATGGCCGCCGGGACTCCGGCGGCCATCGCGTGTCGTTGCTCAGGATCACGGCTGCGGACGGTCCACCGAGCCGCGCCAGGCGCCGGTCTCCTGACCGCGCCGCTCGATGTAGGTCTTGAACCGCTCAAGGTCGCCCTTGGCGCGCCGGTCGACGATGCCGAGCTTGTCGCCGGCCTGCTCGACCACCCCGTGCGGCTCGAACTCGAGCTGCAGGGTCACCCGGGTCTTGTCCTGGTCCAGCCGGTGGAAGGTCACCACACCGGCCTGCTGGGTGCCGCCGGTCGAGCGCCAGGCGACCCGCTCGTCGGGAAGCTGCTCGGTGATCTCGGCGTCGAACTCACGCTTCACCCCGGCGATGTCCACCGTCCAGTGGGTCATCGTGTCGGAGAGCTGCCGGACCTCCTGCACGCCCTCCATGAACTCGGGGAACTCCTCGAACTGCGTCCACTGGTCGTACGCGGTGCGTACGGGCACGGACACGTCAACATGTTCGGTAACACCACTCATCGGGGAACCTCCTTCAGCCGCTGGTGGTCTCCCGGATCGGGGGGTGATCCGGTCACCAGCGAGTTGTCTCGTTCCTGTTGCCGAGCGCGGCCCACACCTCGGAAACCGTCTGGTAGAGGGTGCCGTCGGGCAGCCGCTCCAGCGCCGCCACGATGTCGTCCGGCGCCTGGTTCTCGCGTGCGCTGGCGATGAGCACCAGGCGGTCGCCCGGCAGGGCGCTCATCGAGATGAACCGGCCGAGCCGGCTGCGCTGCTCGACGTCTGTCGAACTCATCCCTTGCGGGGTGCCGGTACGCAGGTCGCCGGCCGGTGCGGTGGTCGTCTCCGGCTGGTCCTCGCCGGCCGGTTCCGGCACTCGCGACTCGTCGACCCGAGAGCCACCGGTCCCCGGCCCCTGTACGAGACCGCTGACCTCCTGACTCATCTGTTCGTCGATCCTCGGTCCGTGCTTGCTGTTGCCACGCTCCATGCCTTCTGCGCTACCCGGCACCCCGCCCGATAAACCGGCACCGGGCCACGCACCGGTCCTCGACGCGGCCCTGGGCCGGACAGCTGATGCCAAACCGGGCTAGGCGTCGGCGGGCTTCCGCGGCGGCAGCACCGGCTCCTCCGGGTTCGGGTCGCCGGCCTGCAACCGTCGTCCGCGCTGCACCTCGGCGTTGATCTGCACGCCCAGCAACAGCGCCGAGTTGGACAGGTAGAGCCAGACCAGGAACGCGATGGCCGCCCCCAGGCTGCCGTAGGTGGTGTCGTACGAGCCGAAGTTGGCCACGTAGAGGCCGAAGCCGAAGGAGGCCAGCGCCCAGGCGACCAGGGCCACCGCGCCGCCCGGGGTGAGCCAGCGGAACCGGGGCTGCCGCACGTTCGGCGCGATCCAGAACAGCAGCGACAGCAGCGCCAACATGATCATGGCGAGCACCGGCCATTTCGCCACGCTCCACATCGTGCGGGCCAGGCCTCCGGCGTTGATCAGGTCCCCGACCGCGTCGGTGACCGGACCACTGACGATCAGGCCGAGGGCGACCAGCGCGAGCAGCACCAGCGTGATCGCGGCCAGGCCGATTTGCAGAGGCCGCAGCTTCCAGACCGGCCGGCCCTCGGTCACCCCGTAGACGGCGTTGGAGGCCCGGGTGAAGGCCCCGATGAAGCCCGACGCGGACCACAGCGCCCCCAACAGGCCGAAGCTCAGCAGCAGCTTGGGGTTGCTCTGCTCGACCACCACGGTCCGAATCACTCCGACCACGCCGCCCTCGGCCACCACCGACCCGGCACCCATCTGCTTCGCCAGGTCGACGACGGTGTCGACGGTCTGCTCGCCCTTGGAGACCAGACCGACCAGGGCCACCACCACGATGGCGGACGGAAAGAGCGCCAGGACCCCGTAGTAGGTCAACGCGGCCGCCCAGTCGGAGCAGTTGTCGGAGATGAAGTTCCGCACGCTGCGGACCACCACCCCACGCCACGTCCGCCAGCTCAGCTGCCGCATCCGGCGGGGCACCCGCGTGCCCTCCGTGCCGCCGAACGTCGTACCGGGCTCCGTGGTCGTCATGCCCGCTCCCTGTGCCCCGGCCACCGGATGACCGGTCGTCCGGTCGGGCCTGGCCCCGCCGTACCCGGATCGCGAAATCGAGAAACTCACCCAGCGCCTGCGGGCACCGCGTACGGTTTGCCGCCCCCTCCGGGGGGAACGGTCATGGGAACCTTTCGACACGGAGGAGGACGAGATGCCCGGGCGCGAGGACATGCCCAGCACGCTGCGGCGCTCCCCGGACAAGGCGCAGCGCACCTGGGAGAAGACGCACGACTCGGCGGTCGAGACCTACGGCGAGGGGGAGCGGTCGCACCGCACCGCTTTCGCCGCCGTGAAGCACGAGTTCGAGAAGGTCGGAGACCACTGGGAGCCGAAGGGCCGCAAGGGCCCGAGCGACCAACAGGCCGCCGGCGGCGGGCCGGAACGGCGGGCACCCACCGCGGGTGGGGTGGACGCCAACGCCACCAAGGACCACCTGATGTCGGTGGCGCGCAAGCTGGACGTGCCCGGTCGGTCCAGCATGACCAAGCCGGACCTGGTCAAGGCGATCGAGAAGGCCAACGACCGGGCCACCCGCAAGGCCCGCGGCGACTGACCAGCGCCGCACCGGAGCACACCGACGCGGTACGGGCGGACGCACCATTGCGTCCGCCCGTGCCGCTCTGATCCACTCCGTTTCGCCGAGGTGGTGGCAACCGTCTCCCCGGACACCGCCCCATCGGCGAACTGGAGCTGATCAAGGTCACCAGTGCCCGCCGCCGGGGGCCTCGATGTGCACCGCCTTCGTGGCGGTGAACTCGTCCAGCAGTTCCGGGCCGTATCCGAAGCCCTGCCCACTGGCCCGACGCGGATGTGCGGCGCCACCCGGCGCGCCCCCGAACACCGCGTTGACCTTGACGGTGCCCACCGGCAACTCCCGCCAGGCCCGCTGGGCGTGGCTCATCGACGCGGTCAGCACCGTGGCGGCCAGCCCGTACGGGGAGTCCGCGGCGCAGCGCAGCGCCTCGTCGAACGAGTCGACCACCACCACCGGGGCGACCGGCCCGAACGTCTCCTCCCGCACCAGCGGCATGTCGTGCCGGCAGTCGGTGACCACGGTGGCCGGGTAGAACGACCCCGGCCCGTCCGGCAGCTCTCCGCCGGCACAGACCCGCGCGCCGTCCGCCACCGCCGCGGTCACCTGCCCGTGCACGTGGTCGCGGTGCCGCCGGTCGACCAGTGGGCCGAGCTCGGTGCCCGGGTCCTGGCCCGGCCCGACCCGCAGCGCGTCGGCGCGACGCACCAGCGCGGCCACGAAGTCGTCGGCCACCTCCCGGTGCACGTAGATCCGTTCCACCGCCACGCAGAGCTGCCCGGCGTTGGCGAACGCGCCGAGCGCGGCCTGACCGGCCGCCCACTCCGGGTCGACGCCCGCGTCCACGATCAACGGGTCACTGCCGCCGTTCTCCAGTAGGGCCTTCGCGCCGGTGCGGGCCGTGGCGGCGGCGATCGCCCGCCCGGTTGCGGTGGAGCCGACGTGCGCGACCACGTCCACGTCCTGGCCGGCCAGCGCCGCACCGACCTCCGGCCCACCGGTGAGCAACGACAGCACCCCGGCCGGCAGCGCCTGGTCCAGCGCCCGGGCCAACAGCCAGCCGGTCGCCGGAGTGCGTTCGCTGGGCTTGAAGAGCACCACGTTGCCGGTGACCAGGGCCGCGCCGAGCAGCCCGCACGAGACCGCCACCGGGTCGTTCCACGGGGTGATCGCGGCCACGACGCCACGTGGTTGCGGGGTCATGAAGTCCAGCGCGCCCGATGCGCCGTGCAGCGTCCGCCCGCCGCGCAGCGGGGCCAGCTCCGCGTACTGTCGCAGGGTGCCGATGCCCGCCTCGACGCCGCCGCGGGCATCCGCCAACGGCTTGCCCATCTCCGCGGTGACCGCCGCCGCCAGCTCCTCGGTGACCGCCGCGACCGCGTCGGCGGCCCGGTGCAGCGCCGCCGCCCGCTCGGCCGGCGCGGTCGCCGCCCACTCCGAGGCCGCCTCGCGCGCCGCCTCCACCGCCTTGCCGACCTCATCGGCCGTGGCCACCGGCACCTGGCTGACCGGCGAACCGTCCGCCGGATCGTGGACGACCAGCTCGCCGCCCGCGCCGCCCGCTCCCCACACCCCGCCCACCAGCTGCGCAACCGTGTACATGCGGCGCTGGATGCCCCGGCGTCGGCGGGACAAACGCGTTTCGCCCGGTTGCACGCCGGGTAGGCGGATCGGATGACTACCACCGGCGCAGAGAACGCGGACGCCGTCGTCGTCGGGGCCGGCCACAACGGCCTGGTGGCGGCCAACCTGCTGGCGGACGCCGGGTGGGACGTGATGGTGCTGGAGGCGACCGCGGTGCCCGGCGGCGCGGTCCGCTCCGCCGAGGTGACCGCGCCGGGCTATCTCAGCGACCTCTACAGCTCGTTCTACCCCCTCGGGTACGCCTCACCGGTGCTGCGCGGCCTCGACCTGGGCCAGCACGGGTTGTCCTGGCGGCATTCGCCGGACGTGCTGGCGCACCTGCTGCCGGACGGGCGGGCCGCGGTGATCAACCGGGACCCGGACGTCACGGCCGGTTCGCTGGAGCAGTTCGCCCCGGGCGACGGTAAGCGCTGGCTCAACGCGTACGACGACTGGCTCGACGTGGCCGAGCCGATGCTGGAGAGCATCACCACGCCGTTCCCGCCGGTACGCGGCGGGCTGGGCCTGTTGCGCCAGCTGCGGGTCGCCGGCGCGCTGCGACTGGCCCGGCGCCTGGTGGTGCCGGTCCGCAAGCTGGGTGACGAACTCTTCGACGGCCCCGGCGGGCCGGCCCTGCTGGCCGGCTGCGCCCTGCACACGGACCTGTCCCCGGAGGAGGCCGGCTCCGGGGTGTACGGGTGGCTGCTGGCCATGCTCGGCCAGCAGGTCGGCTGGCCGGTGCCCGACGGCGGCGCACAGCAGATCACCAACGCGTTGGTGGCCCGGCTACAGGCGCGCGGCGGTCGGATTCTCTACGGCGCCCGGGTCGACCGGGTCCTCACCGCCCGGGGCCGGGCGATGGGGGTACGCACCGTGGGCGGGGCGCTGTGGCGGGCCCGCCGGGCCGTGCTGGCCGACGTGCCGGCGCCAGCGCTCTACCTCGACCTGGTCGGCGCGGCGGCGCTGCCGTCGCGGCTGGTGGAGGACCTGGCGCACTTCCGGTGGGACGGTTCGACGCTGAAGGTGGACTGGGCGCTCTCCGCGCCGGTGCCGTGGACGAACCCGCAGGTGGCCGGCTCCGGCACCGTGCACCTGGGCGCGGACCTCGACGGGCTGACCCGCTACGCCGGTGAGCTGGCCCGCGGCGAGCTGCCGCGCGACCCGTTCCTGCTGCTCGGGCAGATGTCGGTGGCCGACCCGAGCCACTCACCGCCGGGCACCGAGTCGCTCTGGTCGTACACTCACCTGCCGTTCCGACGGGACTGGCGGGCCGAGGACGTCGCCGGGCACGTGCAGCGGATGGAGGACGTGCTGGAGGCGGCGGCCCCGGGTTTCCGGCAACTGATCGTCGGCCGACACGTGGCCGGGCCGGCCGACCTGGAGAAGGGCAACCCGAGCCTGGTCGGTGGCACGCTCGGCGGCGGCACCGCCGCCGCGTACCAGCAGCTGTTCCTGCGCCCGATCCCCGGCCTGGGCCGGGCGGACACCCCGGTGGACCGGCTCTTCCTGGCCAGCGCGTCGGCGCATCCCGGCGGCGGGGTGCACGGCGCACCCGGCGCGAACGCCGCCCGCGCGGCACTGGCCCGCGACCGCGCGCTCACCGGCCGCGCCTACGCCGCCGCGATCGGCGCCGCGCACCGCGCCGTCTACCCGGACTGACCGCCCGCGCCGCCCCGCCCGTCGCGCCTCCGCCACGGGCGGGCGGGATGCGCGGGTCAGCGGGTGATGTTGCGGTGCTTGCTGCGCAGGCGGAACGGCATCAGCGCGCTCTCCACCTTGGTGGCGGTGGTCATCTTCGACTCCCCGTCGCGCCGCTCCTCGAAGCGGATCGGCACCTCCAGGATGGTGTGCCCCAGCTTGGTGGCCAGGTAGTGCATCTCCACCTGGAAGCTGTAGCCGTTGGACTGCACCCGCTCCAGGCCGATGTCCCGCAGCGCGTCGGCCCGCCAGATCTTGAAGCCGGCGGTCAGGTCCCGGATTCGCACCCGCAGCAGGGTGTGCACGTAGAGGTTCGCCCAGCCGCTGAGGGCCCGACGGTACAGCGGCCAGTTCTCGTCCAGCTCGCCGCCGGGCACGTAGCGGGAACCGATCACCACGCTGGCCTGGGTGGAGAGCAGCGCGCCCAGCATCCCCGGCAGCGCCGCCGCCGGGTGCGACAGGTCGGCGTCCATCTGCGCCACGTACTCGGCGCCGCCCTCGATCGCCCGCCCCATCCCGTCCACGTAAGCCCGGCCGAGGCCTTCCTTGCCGGCGCGGTGCACGACCTCGATCCGGTCCGGATGCTCGATGGCCAGTTTGTCGGCCACATCGCCGGTGCCGTCGGGGGAATTGTCGTCCGCGACGAGGATGCGCAGCCCCGGCAGCGGCAGTGCGAGCAGTCGCTCGACCAGCGCGGGTAGGTTGCCCGCCTCGTTGTAGGTGGGCACGACGACGGTCAGGCGTGCGTCCCGCCACGGCGAGGGCAGCTGCACAGGCTCGATCATGTCGGACATCCTCGGTTTGCGGACAGGGGCTCCTAGAAGGGTATCCAGTTGTCACATTCGGGTTGAAGAGGCACCCCTTCCGGGCGTTGCGGAAGGCGATCCACCGCAGCGCCCGGGCATCGATCCGCTGGTCGCGGCGTTGCCGGTCAACGCTTGCGTCGACCGGTGTCGGCGCTGGTCCGCGTCACGCCGAGCCCTTCTGCCGCGTGGCGATGTCGGAGAGCCGGTTCAGCGTCTCCCGGTTACGCAGGTGCAGCACCAAATCGTTGATCTTGTTGCGGACCCAGCGCAGTGGGCCGGCGGCGAAGTCCTCCCCGATGCGGACCCGGGTGGCGCCCTCGCCGACCGGTTGCAGGGTGAAGGTCACGATCGCCTCGCCGGCCGGCCAGAGACCGGCCTTCAGTACGAGCCGGTGCGGCGGCTCACAGACCAGCACCGTCGACGCGTCCTGCAACGAGAACGGCCACGGCCCGGCCCGGTGGTGCAGTTGGCTGCCCACCCGGGGCCAAGCGTCGTCCACGTCGCGCACGTGCGCCGTGCCCACGACCCAGTCGCTGTACGTCCACCCGTCGGCGAGCACGTCGAACACCTGCTGCGGGGGAGCTTCGATCACTTTCTCCACAATCGCCACTGGGCTCCCATACCCGCGCCGCGGCGGAGCTAACGGCCATCGCGTTAGCTTCTCCTTCGCGGCGGGTAAGGCCGACGTGGGGCACCGCTGGCGGCGCTGGCCCACCGCGCCGCCGACGACGTTTACTCCTCGGGGCGCAGGGAACCCGCCGGCTGTGCGACAGGACCAGGAGGATCCGTATCAGCGCAGGTCAGCCGGGGTGTACGCCGCTGCTGACCGCGCCGGTTCCGGGTCCGTCGGGAACCTCCGACCCGTCCTGTACGACGCCGTGTTGCTGGACCGCGACGGCACCCTGATCGAGGACGTGCCGTACAACGGCGACCCGGAGAAGGTGCGGCCGGTGCCGGGAGCGCGGGCGGGGCTGGACCGGCTCCGGGCGGCCGGGCTGCGGCTGGCGGTCGTGACGAACCAGTCCGGCCTGGCCCGGGGCTACTTCACCGGCGAGCAGATGCGGGCGGTGCACGCCCGCGTCGAGGAGTTGCTGGGCCGGTTCGACGCGTGGCTGATCTGCCCACACGACGACGCCGACAGCTGCGACTGCCGCAAGCCGGCGCCCGGCCTGGTGCACGCCGCCGCCCGGGAGCTGGGCACGACCGCGTCCCGGTGTGTGATGGTGGGCGACATCGGCCGGGACGTCGCCGCCGCGCTGGCCGCGGGGGCCGCAGGGGTGCTGGTGCCCACGCCGGTGACCCGGCCGGAGGAGATCGCCGCCGCCGGGTGGGTGGAAACCGATCTGCCGGCGGCGGTGGACGAGATCCTGCGCCGCCAACAGGCCGTACAGCCCGCGACCCCGCCCGGCGACCCGGTGCGGACAGCGCTGGTGGTCCGGTCGGATTCGGCGGGGGACGTGCTGGTCACCGGGCCGGCGATCCGTGCCGTCGCGGCCGGGGCGCAGCGGGTGGTGCTGCTGTGCGGGCCGCGCGGACGTGCCGCCGCCGACCTGTTGCCCGGCGTCGACGAGATCATCGAGCACCCGCTGCCGTGGATCGATCCCACGCCGGCGCCGGTCGACCCCGAGGCGATGCGAAGCCTGACCGCGCGCCTCGGCGCGGTCGGCGCGGATCAGGCGGTGGTGTTCACCTCGTTCCACCAGTCCGCGCTGCCGCTGGCGCTGTTGCTGCGGATGGCGGGGATCGGCCGGATCGCGGCGATCAGCGACGACTATCCGGGCTCACTGCTGGACATCCGGCACCGGGTGCCGGCGGGCGTCCCCGAACCCGAACGTGCCCTCTCCCTCGCCGCCGCCGCCGGCCACCGGCTGCCCGACGACGACGAACCCGTGCTCCGGCTCCGACGCGACGCCGTGGCGCCACGCCCGGCCGACCTCGGCGACCCGGGGTACGTGGTGCTGCATCCCGGCTCGGCCGCGTCGAGCCGGGCCTGCCCGACCGAGTTGGCGACCCGGATCGCCGGGGCGCTGACCGCCGCCGGGCACCGGGTGCTGGTCACCGGTGGCTCCGACGAGCGTGCGGTCACCGCCCGGGTGGCGGCGGCCGGCGGCACCGACCTGGGTGGCCGAACCGACCTGGCCGGGCTGGCCGCGATCGTGGCGGACGCCGGCGCGGTCGTCGTCGGCAACACCGGGCCCGCGCACCTGGCCGCCGCTGCCGGTGTGCCGGTGGTGAGCCTCTTCGCGCCGACCGTTCCGTTCGGCCAGTGGGGGCCATACCGGGTGCCCACCGTCCGACTCGGCGATGCCGCCACGCCCTGCCGGGACACCCGGGCAGCCAGCTGCCCGGTCCCCGGGCACCCCTGCCTCAGCGGCATCGACCCGGACGAGGTGGTCGACGCGCTACGGACGCTCGCCGTCAGTGGTGGTGGTGGCGGCCGATGAACATCCTGCTCTGGCACGTGCACGGCTCCTGGACCACGTCGTTCGTGCACGGCAGCCACCGCTACCTGATCCCGACCACACCCGACCGCGGCCCCTACGGCCTCGGCCGGGCCCGCACCTACCCCTGGCCGGACAGCGCCGTCGAGGTCGCCCCGGAGGACCTGCCGGGCACCGACGTCGACCTGGTCATCCTGCAACGCCCCGACGAGATCGACCGGGCCGAGGCGTGGCTGCGCCGCCGCCCCGGCCGCGACATCCCTGCCATCTACGTCGAACACAACACCCCCAAGGGCGACGTGCCCAACACGCGCCATCCGATGGCCGACCGCGACGACCTGCTCATCGCCCACGTCACCGGGTTCAACCAGATCTTCTGGGACACCGGCGCCAGCCGCACCACGGTGGTCGACCACGGCATCGTCGCCCCCTCCGCGTCCTACACGGGCGAGCTGGACCGGCTCGCCGTGGTGATCAACGAGCCGGTACGACGAGGTCGGGTCACCGGCACCGACCTGCTGCCCCGCTTCGCCGAGATCGCGCCGCTGGACGTGTTCGGCATGGGCGTCGCCGGCCTGGCCGACCACCTCGGGCTGCCCGCCGACCGGCTCACCAGCCACGACGACGTACCCCAGGAGTGGATGCACGCCGAGTTGGCCCGGCGGCGTGCCTACCTGCACCTGTGCCGGTGGACCTCGCTCGGGCTCAGCCTCATCGAGGCGATGGCGATCGGCATGCCCGTCGTCGCGCTCGCCACCACCGAGGCGGTGACGGCGGTGCCCCCGGAGGCGGGCGCCCTCGCCACCCGGACGGACATCCTGCTCGACGCCGCCCGCCGGTTCATCGCCGAACCGGCGACCGCGCGCCAGGCCGGCGCGGCGGCGCGAACGGCCGCGCGCGACAAGTACGGCCTCGACCGTTTCCTCGCTGACTGGGACCGGCTGCTGGAGGAGGAAGTATGCGGATCGCGATGATCTCGGAGCACGCCAGCCCGCTCGCCGTCCTCGGAGGGGAGGACGCCGGCGGCCAGAACACGCACGTCGCGGAGCTGTCCGCCGCGCTCGCCGCCGCCGGGCACGACGTGCGCGTCTACACCCGCCGGGACGCGCTCGACCTGCCGGTGACCGTTCGCAGCCCGGATGGGTACGACGTGGTGCACGTGCCGGCCGGACCGGCCGAGCCCGTGGCCAAGGACGCGCTGCTGCCACACATGCGGGAGTTCAGTCGCTGGCTGATCGAGCGCTGGCGGGGCGGGGACTGGGTGCCCGAGGTGATCCACGCGCACTTCTGGATGAGTGGCCTGGCGGCGCTGACGGCCGGCCGGCAGGCCGGGGTGCCGGTGGTGCAGACGTACCACGCGCTCGGCACCGTGAAGCGCCGCTACCAGGGCGTGCAGGACACCAGCCCGGCCCGGCGGGTGTCCTATGAGCGGGAGTTGGGCCGCTCGGTGGACCGGATCATCGCGCAGTGCCGCGACGAGGTGGGCGAACTGGTCCGGATGGGTGTGCCCCGGTCCCGGATGACCGTCGTGCCCTCCGGGGTCAACCTCGCCACGTTCGCCCCGCTCGGCCCGGCCGCCGACCGCGAGCCGGGTCGGGCCCGGATCCTGACCGTGGGCCGGCTGGTCGAACGCAAGGGCTTCCAGACCGTGATCCGCGCGATGGCGCTGGTCCCGGACGCCGAGTGCGTGGTCGTCGGCGGTCCGCCCGAAGGGCTGCTGGAGACCGACCCGTACGCCCGGCGGCTGCGGGCCCTCGCTGAGTCGTGCGGGGTGGCGGACCGGGTGCACCTGGTCGGCGCGGTACCGCGGGAGGAGATGGGCCGCTGGTACCGCTCGGCGGACCTCCTGGTCGCGGCACCCTGGTACGAGCCGTTCGGGTTGACTCCGCTGGAGGCGATGGCCTGCGGGGTGCCGGTCGTCGGCACCGCCGTCGGTGGCATCCGGGACACCGTGGTCGACGGGACGACCGGTGACCTCGTGCCGGCGCGGGATCCGCATGCTCTGGCCACCGCGATCCAGGGGCTGCTCGACGACCGGATCCGGCGTTTCGCGTACGCCGCGGCGGCGCGCGAGCGGGCCCGGGCACGGTACTCGTGGGCGGCCACCGCCGAGCGGCTGGTCGAGGTCTACAGCGAGGTGGCCGCGGTGCGCCGGCCGACCCGGGTGGTGGCCTGATGCCGGCGGGCAGTCTGCTCGACACCCACCTGACGAATCTCTCCGCGGCGCTGGTGCCGTACCGGCGCTGTGAGTCGCAGCTGGCGCGCTGGGGCGCGGACCTGGCCCACCGGCTGGCCGCCGGGGGTCGCCTGCTGGTCGCCGGCAACGGCGGCAGCGCCGCCGAGGCCCAGCACCTCACCGCCGAGCTGGTCGGCAAGCTCCACCACGACCGTCAGCCGTTGTCCGCGATCGCCCTGCACGCCGAGACGAGCGCGCTCACCGCCATCGCCAACGACTACGGCTACACCGACGTCTACGCCCGCCAGGTGCGCGCCCACGGCCGCCCCGGCGACGTCCTGCTGCTGCTCAGCACCAGCGGCACCAGCCCCAACCTGGTCACGGCCGCGCAGGCTGCGCGCGACGCCGGCCTCACCACCTGGGCGCTCACCGGGGCCGCCCCCAACGCCCTCGCCGACGCCTGCGACGACGTGCTGGCCGTCGCGTCCCCCGACACCCAGGTCGTTCAGGAGCTGCACCTCGTGACCAGTCACCTGCTCTGCGAGTACCTCGAACAGGAACTGCCCGCCGCGCTGGCCGCAGCCGCCCAACCAGCGGCCGCCCACCCCGTGCCGGCGGAGCCCGCGCCAGCCGGTCGGCTCCCGTCCGGGCCGGTGCGCACCGGGGTCGAGGTGGTGCTCGACGGTGGGCCGGGACAGCAGGTCGACGCGTGAGGATGAGGAGGCAAGCGTGAGGGGACCTGTGGTGGTGCTCGGGGACACCCTGCTTGACCGGGACGTGGAAGGGGTGGTGAACCGGCTCTGCCCGGACTCCCCGGTGCCGGTGCTCGACGAGACCGCGGCCATCGACCGACCCGGTGGCGCCGGCCTGGCGGCGGTGTTCGCCGCCGCGCAGGGCGCCGAGGTGGTGCTGGTGACCGCGCTCGCCGACGACGCTGGCGGGGCCCGACTGAGCGCGCTGCTCGCCGCCGCCGGTGTGCAGGTGTACCCACTGGCCCTGTCCGGTGCGACGCCGGAGAAGATCCGGCTGCGGGCCCGGGGCCGGGTGCTGCTGCGCCACGACCGTGGCGGCGCGTCCGGCGAGCCGGGTCAGCCTTCCGACGAGGTGCTCCGCGTGATCGGCGCGGCGTCCGCGGTGCTGGTCAGCGACTACGGCCGGGGCGTGGCCCGGCAGCCCGCGCTGCGCGACGCGCTGGCCGCCACCCGCGCGCCGGTGGTGTGGGACCCGCACCCGCGCGGGCCGGCGGCGGTGCCCGGCGTCCACCTGGCCACCCCGAACGAGTCGGAGGTCCGCGACCTGGTTCCCGCACTGCCCGGCGCCTCCCGGCTGGCCACGGCGTCCCGTGGTGCCCAGGGGCTTCGGCGGCGTTGGCGGGCCGGTGCGGTCGCGGTGACGCTGGGCGGTGACGGCGCGCTGCTCTGCCATGCCGGATCGACGCCGCTGGTGGTGCCGACCCCGGGCAGCGCCGAGGGGGACACGTGCGGGGCCGGCGACCGGTTCGCGGCTGCCGCCAGCCTCGCGTTGGCCCAGGGTGCTCTGGTCTCCGAGGCCGTGCAGGCGGCGGTCGCGGAGGCGTCCGCGTACGTGGCCGGTGGGGGAGTGGCGGCGGCCCTGCCTCCGCCGGTGCCTCCCATGAACGCTGGTGTGGTCGGCCGGGGTGGTGACCGGGTGGGAGTCGTTGCGGTTGCCACGCTCCTGGGCGAGGTACGCGCCGCGGGCGGCACGGTGGTGGCGACCGGGGGGTGCTTCGACCTGCTGCACGCGGGGCACGTGGCCACCCTGCAGGCCGCCCGGCAGTTGGGCGACTGCCTGATCGTCTGTCTGAACTCCGACGCCAGTGTCGCCGGGTTGAAGGGGCCGGATCGACCGGTGATGTCCGAGGGTGACCGCAGTCGGTTGCTGGCCGCCTTGAGCTGCGTCGACGCGGTCCTCATCTTCGACGAGCCGACCCCGGACGCCGCGCTGTCCTGGGTACGACCGGACATCTGGGTCAAGGGCGGCGACTACGCCACCGGCGGTGGGGACGCCGCCGCCACACTGCCGGAGGCGGAGGTCCTGCGCCGGTGGGGCGGGAACACGGTGGTGGTGCCCTACCTGGACGGTCGTTCCACCACCGACATGATCGTCCGCTCCATCGGGGAGCGGACCCGATGACCGCCACGCCCGGCGCCGGGCCAACCGTCCTGGTCACCGGCGGCGCCAGCGGGCTCGGCGCCGCGGTGGTCGCCGCGGTGGCCGCCTCCGGTGGACGACCGCTCGTGCTGGACCGGCAGCCGCCGGTCGACGGGGTGTCCTGGACCGAGTGCGACCTGGCCGACACCCGGGCCGCCGAGGTCGCCACCCAGCACATCGCCGAGCAGGCCGGTGGTCTGGACGCGGTGGTCACCGCCGCCGGGACGGACGTGCCGGGCCGACTCGCCGACCTGCCGGGGGAGACCTGGGACCGGATCGTCGCCGTCGATCTGCTCGCCACCGCAGCGGTGATCCGGGCCGCGCTGCCGTTCCTGCTGACCTCCCGGGGCCGCATCGTCACCGTCGCCTCCACCCTGGGCGTCAAGGCGGTCAGCGACGCCACCGCGTACTGCGCGGCGAAGTTCGGCGTGGTCGGCTTCACCCGCGCCCTCGCCGCCGAGCTGGCCGGTCAGGTCGGCGTCACCCTGCTCATCCCGGGCGGGATGCGCACCTCGTTCTTCGACGAACGCGACCCGCAGTACAAGCCGGGGGCGGACGCGATCCTCAACGATCCCGCCGACACCGCCGCCGCGATCATGTTCGCGCTCAACCAGCCGCCCGGCTGTGCGGTTCGCGAGCTGGTGGTCTGCGCCGAGCAGGAGACCTCGTACCCGTGATCCTCGTCCTGCGCGCCCTCGGCGTCGGTGATCTGGTCACCGCGGTGCCCGCGCTGCGGGCGCTGCGGGCCGCGTACCCCGGTCGGGAGCTGGCGCTCGCCGCGCCCGCCTGGCTGGCCCCGCTGGTCGACCTGGTTGGCGGCGTCGACCGGCTGGTGGACACCGCCGGGCTGGAGGGGCCCATCGGGGTGGGGTCGGCCCCGCAGGTCGCGGTCAACCTGCACGGGCGCGGCCCGCAGTCGCACCGGTTGCTCGCGGCCACCCGGCCCGGCCGCCTGCTCGCCTTCGCCGCACCGGACGCCGGCCACACCGACGGCCCGCGGTGGGCTACCGACGAGCACGAGGTGGACCGGTGGTGCCGTCTCCTGTCCTGGTACGACATTGCGGCCGACCGGACCGATCTCGCCCTGCGCCGGCCCGCGCCGGCCGGGCTGCCCAGCGGGGCCACCGTGCTGCACCCCGGCAGCAAGATCGCCGCCAAGCGGTGGCCCGCCGAGCGGTTCGCGGCGCTGGCCCGGGCGCTCACCGAACAGGGGCATCGGGTGCTGCTCACCGGCTCGGTCGACGAACGGGCGCTGGCGGCCCGGGTGGCCGACGCGGCCGGCCTGGCATCCGACTCCGTGCTGGCTGGCCGGACCGACCTCGGCGCGCTCGCCGCGCTGGTGGCCAACGCCCGGCTGGTGGTCAGCGCAGACACCGGCGTGGCCCACCTGGCCACCGGGTACGGCACCGCGTCGGTCGTCCTCTTCGGGCCGGTGCCGCCGGCCCACTGGGGTCCGCCACCGGATCGGCCCCAGCACCGGGTGCTCTGGGCCGGCGAGGGGGACTGGCCCAGGTGGGACGGGGTAGGAAGCCACCCGACGATGGCGGCTCTGCGCGTCGACGAGGTGCTGGCCGCCGTGGCCGAGGTGGAAAGGGTGATGCGGGTCTCCGGTGCGGTTGCGGCGTAGCGACCCGGGCCGGCCGGGGTACGGACGGCGCCGACGCGGACGGGGCTGGCTGTTCCTCGATCCGACCGGCGGTGCGGTCCGTGATCCTGATGTCCTGGCCCGGCTGCGGGAGCTGGTCATCCCTCCGGCCTGGCAGAACGTCTGGATCTCACCGCACCCGAACGGGCACATCCAGGCGACCGGGATCGACGCGGCCGGGCGCAAGCAGTACGTCTACCACCCGCTGTGGCGGGAGAAGCAGGACGAGGCGAAGTTCGACCACATGTTGGAGGTGGCCCGACGGCTGCCGGCGCTGCGGGAGCGGGTGGGGAGCGACCTGGACGGCCGAGGGCTGGGCCGGGACCGGGTGCTGGCCACGGTGGCCCGACTGTTGGACATGGGGATGTTCCGGGTCGGCAGTGACCAGTACGCCGCCGGGGACGACCCGACGTACGGGGTGTCCACCCTGCGCCCCGAGCACGCCCGGTCACGAGGCGGCTGCGTGGTCTTCGTGTTTCCGGCGAAGGGCGGTATCGAGCAGGTCCGCCGAATCGAGGACCCGGAGCTGTGCCAGGTGCTGGTCAATCTGCGCCGTCGTCGGCGGCAGGCGGACCGGTTGTTCGGCTACTGGGACGGCCGGGAGTGGCGCGACGTGCGCAGCGACGAGGTCAACGGTTACCTGCGCGACGCCAGTGGCGGGGAGATGACCGCCAAGGACTTCCGCACCTGGCACGCCACCGTGCTCGCCGCCACCGAGCTGGCCACCGCCGGCCCGGCCCGATCGGTGACCGCCCGTCGCAAGGCGGTGGTCGCCGTGATGCGCGAGGTGGCCGAACTGCTGGGCAACACTCCGACGGTGGCACGTGCGTCCTACGTGGATCCGCGGGTCGTCGACCTCTACCACGACGGGGTGGTGGCCTCGTTGGACCCGGGGGCACCACGCGAGGAGGCCGAGCGGATCGTGCTGGAGCTGCTGGAGAAGGCCTGACCGGCCCCGCCGACGATCCTGGGGGGGAGAGCGACGGGACCGGGGCCTCAGGTGTGACCAGGGTGCACCGGGCGGCCGCCCGCCGCGCCTGGCGGCGGGCGCTCGCCACGGCCCCCGTTGGCGGCCTCCCGCAGACCCGGCGGTGCGGGCGGCGGTCGGCCACGTTGGCTGTCAGTCTGCCCGCACCGAGTTGACCGTGAACGCCGCGCGGTTGACGATCCGCGCCGGATCCGAGTTGCTCTCCCGATACGCCTGCGGGCTGATCCCGTAGGCCGTCCGGAACACCCGGCTGAAGTGGGCCTTGTCGGGAAACCCCCAGCGGGCGGCAATGGCCTGCGCGGGTTGGTTGCGGAGGGCCGGGTCGGTCAGGTCGCGCCGGCACCGGGCCAGCCGCATGTCGCGGATGTACGACGCCACGGTCGAGTCCTCGGCTTCGAACAACCGGTGCAGCGACCGCACCGAGATGTGGTGGGCATCGGCGATGGACTGTGGGCTGAGCGTCGCGTTGCCCAGGTGCCGGTGGACGTACGCCTGGACCTGGGTGAGCAGCGCCCGGCGGCGGACCTCGGTGGGCACCGCGTCCTCGGCGACGAGGTGCCGTCCGAGCAGGGTGGTGGCGAGGTCCAGCCCCACCGCGCCGAGGCGACTGGTGTCGGCGGCGTGGTACTGCTCGGGGTGCCCGGTGACCTGCAGCAGGAACTGCGCCAGCAGCGCGCCGATCCCCTCGCTGCCGGACATGCGGCCACCGTAGAGCGCGGCCATCCGCTGCGGCGGCAGCGGCAGTGCGGCATGCGGAATCATGGTGATGATCGAGGTGGCCCGGCCCCGCTCCGGCTCGGTCGCGTGGTGGCACACGTCGTGCGGCCGCGACGCGTCGTAGAAGGTGAATTCTCCGGCCAGGATCTCGCTGCGGCGACCGTCCTGGCTGGACGTGCCGACGCCGCCGGTGGTCAGAGCGAGTATGTACAGCTCCGGGTCTGACTGGCGGACAAGCTTCTGGGTCCGGGTGGCGTCCAGCGACGGGTACTGGTATTCCACCAGCTGGATGGGGCCGAGCTCGATGAAGTTGGCCCGGGCGGCGAAGTCGTGGGCGTGCGCGGACTGGATGCGCAGCGGCGCCGAGGTGCGCGCGACGAGGTCCAGCCACATCCCGAACCGGTCGCCCGGTGGCAGGATGGTGGTGTCGATGGTGTCTCTCGGCAGCATCCGGCTCCTTCAGCCCGCTCGGCGTTGGATCAGCGCCTCGATGCCGTCGAGGATCCGGTCCAGGCCGAAGGTGAACTCGTCGTCGGGGTCGTCGTTTTGGCTGAGCACCCCGGAGGTCAGCACCCGGTGCAGCGCCGGGAAGCGGTCCGGCTCGATCAACCGGGCCACCATCCGACCGTACGCCGGCATCATCTCACTCGGCGCGACGCCGGCCGCCCGGCTGCCCTCGGCGACCTGTGCCGTGAGGGTGGCCTCGTTGCGGATGTAGCCGGTGATCAACAGCAGCACCGACATCTTCTCGCTCTCGGCGAGCGTGGTGCCGTCGAGGCAGCGCAGCCCGTCCTCCATCCAGCCGAGCTGCTGCGGAGTGATGGGCGGGCCGCTGATCGGCACGTGCAGCAGCCAGGACCGGTGCCGCAGCACCTCGTGCTCGGCCCAGGCCCACCGGGTCAGGCCGGCGCGCCACTCGTGGTCCGGCGGGGGCGGGCCGGGTGACGGGCCGTACCCGGCGTCGACCATGAGCATCAGCAGCTCGTCCTTCGAGCCGACGTAGCGGTAGAGGGCCATGGTGGCGGCGCCCAACTCCTTGGCCACCCGGCTCATCGAGACGGCGGCCAGCCCGTCGGCATCGGCCACCCGGACGGCGGCGTCCACGATGGCGGGCACGCTCATCCCCGGTCGGGGGCCCTTGGGTGGCCGTTCCCGCAGCCCCCAGGCGCTCTCGATGGCCGGCGGGATCACTGGCCCGCTGTCGTCTGTCTTCGCCGCCACATTTTCCTCCTTGCTTCGTCATCCTATTTCTGCGTATGGTCTACGCATAACAGCGTACGACATACGCAGAGGGGAGCTCATCATGACGACGACGAGCACACCGGCACCGCGCGCGGGCCGGCGGGAGTGGATCGGATTCACGGTGCTGATGCTGCCGCTGCTCCTGGTCTCGATGGACGTGTCGGTGCTCTACTTCGCCGTCCCGTTCATCAGCGAGGAGTTGCGCCCCACCGGCGCCCAGCAGCTCTGGATCTTCGACATCTACGGCTTCGTGCTGGCCGGGCTGCTCATCACCATGGGCTCTCTGGGCGACCGGATCGGCCGACGTCGCCTCCTGCTGATCGGCGCCACCGCGTTCGGGGCGGCATCGCTGCTGGCCGCGTACGCCGACAGCGCCGCGACGCTGATCGCCGCGCGGGCCGCGCTCGGCGTCGGTGGGGCCACCCTGATGCCGTCCACGCTCGCCCTGGTGCGCAACATGTTCCACGATGCCAAGCAGCGCGGCACCGCGATCGGCATCTGGACCGCCACGCTCACCGGCGGCATCGCGATCGGCCCGGTGCTCAGCGGCATCCTGCTGGAGCACTTCTGGTGGGGCTCGATCTTCCTGATCAACATCCCGGCGATGCTGATGCTGCTCCTGCTCGCCCCGATCCTGGTGCCCGAGTTCCGCAACCCGGCGACCGGGCGGTTCGACCTGATCAGCGCAGCACTGTCGCTCGGCGCGCTGCTGCCGGTGATCTACGGCATCAAGGAGATGGCCCGCGACGGCCTCAGCCCGGTGCGGGTGCTCGCCATCGTCGCCGGCCTGCTGGTGGGGGCGCTGTTCCTGCACCGGCAGCGGACCCGGGCGTACCCGATGATCGATGTGGCGTTGTTCCGCCGTCGTGGCTTCGCCGGGTCGCTCGCGGTCAACCTGCTGGCGATGTTCGCCCTGGTCGGCTTCGCCATCTTCACCACCCAGCACCTCCAGTTGGTGCTCGGCCTGAGCCCGCTGCGGGCCGCACTGTGGAGCCTGGTGCCGTCGCTCGCGGTGGGTGGAATCGCGCCGGCCGCCGCCGCACTCGCCCAGCGCGTCGAACGGGCGTACCTGATCGGCGCGGGCTTCGGGATCGCCGTGCTCGGCTTCGCGGTCCTGACTCGGGTCACACCGGAGACGCCGCTGTGGCTGCTGCTCGTCGGCGCCAGCGTCTACGCGGGTGGCCTGGTGATGGTGATGTCACTCGTCACCGAGCTGGTCCTCGGCGCGGCGCCGCCCGAGCAGGCCGGTGTCGCGTCGGCGCTGACCGAGTCCAGCAGCGAGCTGGGTGGCGCGCTGGGGATGGCCATCCTCGGCAGCGTGGGCGCGGCGGTCTACCGCCGCGAGATCGTCGACGGCCTGCCGGCGGGGTTGCCCGCGGATGCCAGTGGCGAGGCGCGAGAGACCCTGGGGGGTGCGCTCGCGGTGGCGCAGGGGCTGCCGGCGGATCTGGCCGACGCGGTGCTGCACGCGGCGCGGGTCGCGTTCACCGACGGGTTGCACCTCGCCGCGATCGCCGCCATGGTGGCGATGCTGCTGGGCGCGGTGACCGCGCTGGTCGCGCTCCGCGGCGTCCGGCCGGCCGACCCCGCGGCGCTGGCCGCAGAGCCGACCGGTCCGGCCGGTCCGTCGTTGTCGTCGGTCAGTCGTTGAGCACGTGCGCGAGCCGGTCGCGGAAGCGCCGCTCGGAGTCGCTGACCGACTCGCCGCCGAGACCGAGCAGCCCGCCGCTGGAAGCGGCGCCCACCACCTGCTCGGCGATCTTCACCAGCCAGTGCTTGTACGCGCCGGCCGCACCCTCGTCGACCCGCGCGGCCAGCAGCGTGGCGGCCTCGGCGGCCCGCAGCAGCACGTCGTCGATCATCGCCCGCGGGTCGGCGGGCGCGATGACCGGCAACTCCTCGCCGGTCTCCGGATCGCCGACCCGGGTCACGATCTCGCCGGCCACGGCGACGACCAGCGGGCTGGCCGACTCCCGGCCTGCGGCGATGGTCTCCAACCCGGCCGCGTTCTCCGCCATGGTCCGGCGGGTGCCGTCGGACTCGGCGGCGCTCGCCGCGGTCAGCACCGACTGCGGCAGGCCGACCAGCAGCCCCCACTCCTCGTCGGAGAAACCGAAACCGGTGTACGCCGGCTGCTCGATCACGGCAACGCCCCTTCCACCCTGCTCTGTTTGGTCAATCGGTTGGCCCGGTGCCCGGGACAGGCTAGTCCAGGGTCAGCAGGCCCTGTTCGGACACCACGCGCACCGACAACGTCTTGTACCCGACCTCATCGAAGAGAACCGTCATCTTGTCCATCTCGTACCCGAGCACCATGCCGTGCCCCCACTCCGGGTGGCGCACCTGACTGTGCACCGGGAACGGCCCGACCGCCCCCTGGTCGGCGACGCTGGTGCCGGCGTGGCAGTTGTCGCAGTGCCCGCAGACCTGGGTCATCTGCTCGCCGAAGTACGCCAGCAAAGTCTGCCCCCGGCAGGCGCTGGTCTCGGCGAAGGCCCGCATCATGTCGGTGCGGGACCGGGTCACCGTCTGCTGGCGTTCCGCCTCGGCCAGTGCCGCCGCGGCGGCGTCCACCGGGTCGGGGGAGTAGCGCGGTGCGCTGATGCGCTGCCGGGCGCGCGGCTCGGCCGCCCCGACCTGCTCCAGCAGGGAGAGGTACTGGCCCAGCTTGCGTGGCCCGAGGCCGGTGGTCTCACGCAGCTCGGTCTTGGTGGCCGGCTTGCGGCGCAGCAGCGCGGCCAGGTCCCGCAGCTCGTCGGAGTTGGGCAGGCCGCCGCTGAAGAACCGTTGCAGGCCCACGTCCTCGGCCTGCCAGAGCAGCAGCACCCGGGCCGGTTGCCCGTCGCGCCCGGCCCGGCCGATCTCCTGGAAGTAACTGTCCGGCGAGTCGGGCAACGCCATGTGCACCACCCAGGCGATGTTGGGCTTGTCGATGCCCATCCCGAACGCCGAGGTGGCCACCATGATCGGCACCTGGTCGGCGAGGAACGCCTCGTGCAGCTCCGTGCGCGCGCCGGCGGCCATTCCGCCGTGGTAGAACTGCGCCGGAAAGTCGGCGTCGGTCAACCGGGCAGCCAGCTCCTCGGCGGCGCGGCGGGTCGGCACGTAGATGATGCCCGGCCGCTCCTCGTCGCGCAGCAGCGTCACCAGGCGCCGCCACCGGTAGTCCTCGGTGGGGCAGTGCGCCACCTCGAGGAACAGGTTGGACCGGTCCAGCCCGGAGACCACCACCTCCGGCTCGCGCAGCCGCAGTCGGGCGATGATGTCGTCGCGTACCGGCGGGGAGGCGGTGGCGGTCAGCGCCACCACCGGCGGCCGGCCGATGCCCTCGATGAGGTGCCCGAGCGCTAGGTAGTCGGGGCGGAAGTCGTGCCCCCAGGCCGAGATGCAGTGCGCCTCGTCGATCGCCACCAGCGCGGGCTTCAGCGCGGCGACCTCGGCCATCCGGTCGGGGTTGCTCAGCTGCTCCGGGGTGATGAACAGGAACTCCGCTCGACCCTCGCGGATCTCGGCGATCGCCTCGGCCTGCTGGGCGGCCGACTCGTTCGAGCTGATCCGCACCGCCCGCAGCTCCGGGCGCTGGCGCTCGTTGAGGGCCGCGATCTGGTCCTGCTGGAGAGCCAGCAGCGGGGAGATCACCACGGTGGGGCCGGGGATCAGACTGGCCGGGATCTGGTAGATGGCCGACTTGCCGGCGCCCGTGGGCAGCACGACCAGGGCGTCACGTCGCTTCATCACCGCGCGCATGGCGGCCAACTGGTTGGGCCGCAGTGCGGTCCAACCGAAGAGGCTCCGGGCCGCGCGGCGCAACGTCATCGAATGCGTGGACAGTTTCATCGAGGGCCGGAGGTACCCGAGCCCACGACCGTCGAAACACGTTCGGACGATCATGGGCTCGTCGGTGCGGGGCTCAGCGCAGGCGGGGCAGGACCTCGCGCTGGTAGAGATCGAAAAGGCCCTGGTAGTGCGGGCCGGTGTTGGCCACGTAGACCTCGTCGAAGCCGGCCTTGGCGTACTGGTCGATCATCTCCAGGTGCGCGTCGGCGCTGTTGCCGCAGACGAACGTCTCCTTCAGCATCTCCGGCTTGACCAGTTGGGCGGCCTGCTCGAAGTGGCGCGGTGAGGGGAGCACCTGGGACAGCTCACCCGGCACCCCCGCGTTGGGCCAGCGCTCGTACGCGATCCGCATGCCCTCGTCCTCGCTGTCCGCGTACGCCGCCTTGAAGCCGGCCTGGCACGGCTTGTCGCCGCCGCCGTTCTCGCGGAAGCGCCGGACCATCTCGCCGTCGGGCATGGTGCTCACGTAGCCGTCGCCGATCCGGGCGGCCAGGTCGATGGACTTCGGGCCGAAGCCGGAGACGTAGATCGGCGGGGGACTGTCGGGCAGCGTGTAGATCCGGGCGTGCTCGACGGTGTAGTGCTTGCCGTGGTGGTTGACGAAGTCGCCGCCCCACAGCGCGCGCAGCACCTCGACGGCCTCCTCCAGCATCTCCATCCGGACGTCGGTCTGCGGCCACGCGTCGCCGAAGATGTGCTCGTTGAGCGCCTCGCCGGTGCCGACGCCGAGCACGAACCGCTCGCCGTGCAGCACCGCGCTGGTCGCCGCCGCCTGGGCGATCACGGCCGGGTGGATCCGCAGGGTCGGGCAGGTCACCGCAGTGGTCACCGGCAGCGAACAGACCTGGCTGAGCGCGCCGATCATCGACCAGACGAACGGGCTCTGGCCCTGTGCGTCCACCCAGGGGTGGTAGTGGTCGGAGATCCACAGCGCCTCGAAGCCGGCCTGTTCGGCACCGCGCGCCTGCTCCAGCAGCTCGGCTGGCGTGAACTCCTCACTGGACAGAAAGTAACCGATCTTCATTGCTTCCCCTTCGGCACGCGGACCCGCTGATGGGAGAGCCGTACCCCGGCCGCCGTCGGCCACACCCGGCTCGCCGGGCCCCGATCGGCGGGTAGCGCTCAGCGCCGACCGAACATCGCCCGGATCGCGGCGAGCAGCAGCAGGGCGCCGACCACCAGGCCGAGCAGGCGTACGCCGGGGATGTCGGCCGGGCTCGTCGCGTCGGCCAGCAGGGCGGGGTTCATCCCCGCACTCTCCCGGGGACCGGGCCGCCGGGCAACTGTAAGGTTTATTGACTATTGAATCGCCCGGTGTGACCATGGCAGGACCGCCTGCCGGTGGCGGTGCGCCGAGGGCGCGTGAGAGATGGGTACGGGGGCCGCATGAGCGAGCGCAACCAGCGGGTCGACGGGGGCGCGCCGACGCCGGTGATCGACGCCGACCGCCACGAGGGGGCGGCGTGAGCGCGCCCACCGGGCACCTTCCGGCGCTCGCGTCCGCCGTCCTGCAACCCGGGTTCGTCGGCACCACCCCGCCACCGTGGGTGTGCCGCTGGCTCGGCGAGGGCCTCGGCTCAGTGGTGCTCTTCGCCCGCAACGTCGTCGACTCCGCACAGGTGGCGGCGCTCACCGCGACGCTGCGCGCCGAGCGGCCGGACGTCATCGTGGCGATCGACGAGGAAGCCGGCGACGTCACCCGGCTCGAGTCGGTCCACGGCAGCACCCGACCCGGCAACTTCGCCCTCGGCGCGGTCGACGACCCGGAGCTGACCGAGGCGGTCGCCCGGGACCTCGGCGTCGAGCTGGCCGCGGCGGGGGTCACCCTCAACTACGCCCCGGACGCCGACGTCAACTCCAACCCGGAGAATCCGGTGATCGGCGTCCGCTCGTTCGGTGCCGACCCGACGCTGGTCGCGCGGCACACCGCCGCCTGGGTCCGCGGGCTTCAGGCCGGCGGCGTGGCCGCCTGCGCGAAGCACTTCCCCGGGCACGGCGACACCCGCGTCGACTCGCACCACGACCTGCCTCGGATCACCGCCGACCGGGACCGGCTGGACGCCTGCGAGCTGGCCCCGTTCCGGGCCGCCGTGGCCGCCGGGGTGCAGGCGGTGATGACCGGCCACCTGCTGGTGCCCGCGCTCGACCCGCACCTGCCCGCGACGCTGAGTCAGCGCATCCTGGGCGGGTTGCTCCGCGACGAGATGGGCTTCTCCGGCGTGGTGGTGACCGACGCGGTGGAGATGCGCGCGGTCGCCGACCGGTACGGCTTCGCCGGGGCGACGGTCCGCGCCCTCGCCGCCGGGGCCGACGCGATCTGCATCGGCGGCGAACGGGCCGACGAGCAGGCGGCCCGCGAGCTGCGCGACGCCATCGTGGCGGCGGTCGTCTCCGGTGAGCTGCCCGAGGAACGTCTCGCCGAGGCGGCCAAGCGGGTCGGTCAACTCGCCGCGTGGACGGTGGCCGCCCGTACCACCGGGTTGGCCGGAGGGCGCGGTGCCGCCGACGTCGGCCTGGTCGCCGCCCGCCGGGCCGTCCGGGTCACCGCCGCCCAGACCGCGACGATCGCGCTGCCCCTGACCCACGCGGCGCACGTGGTCGAGTTCGAGCCGCTCCGCAACATCGCTATCGGTGCGGAGACCCCGTGGGGCGTCGGCGCGCCGCTGGGCGAGCTGTTGCCCGGCACGAGCACGGTCCGCTACGCGGAACGCGACGTGCCGGCTGACCCGGGCGCCGGGGCGGGCACCCGCCCACTGGTCCTGGTGGTCCGCGACCTGCACCGGCACGACTGGATGCGGTCCGCCGTGCAACGCGCGTTGGTCGCCCGGCCGGACGCGGTCGTGGTCGAGCTGGGCGTGCCCGAGCTGGTCACCGGGGCGGTGCACCTGGCCACCCACGGCGCCACCCGGGCCAGTGGGTGGGCCGCCGCCGAGGTGCTGACCGGCGCCCGCTGAGACGGTCTGCCGGCGCGCCCGCGCCAGCGCTGATCGATCGGTCCTACGGAAGGTCGGCGATCAGGTCGGCGTACTCGGGGTGCTTGTCGATGAACGCGGCCATGAAGGAGCACTGCGGCACCACCTTCGTGCCACGGGCGCGGACCTCGTCCAGAGTGCCCCGCATCAGCGTGCCGCCCACGCCCTTGCCCTGGAAGCCCCGGTCCACCTCGGTGTGGGTGAAGACCAGGACCTCCCCGCGCGGCACGTACGCGGTGAAGCCGGCCAGCGCGTCGTCGACCAGGATCTCGAAGCGGTGCTTCGCCGGGTTGTCCTCGACCAGGGTGCTCATTCGGCCATTCTCCCCGCGGCGTCGGTCACTGCGTCCAGTTCGGTGAGCAACCGGTCGACCTCGTCGGCCGTGTTGTAGTGGTAGATGCTGGCCCGCACCGCGCCGCCGCTGTCGCGCAGACCCATCATCTGGAAGTACTCGTAGGCGTAGTAGTCGCCGACGGAGAGGCAGAACCCGGCGGCGCCCAACGCCTCCTGGGTGGCCGCTGGTGACATTCCGGCGACCCGGAACGAGACCGTCGGGCAGCGCCGGGCCGGCGAGCCGTAGACGGTGATCGCCGGCCGCTCCACCAGCCCGGCGAGCAGCCGGTCCAGCAGTGCCTCCTCATGTGCCTGGGCGGCGGCCAGCCCGGCCCGCAGCCGCGCCCGCCGGTCCCCGACCGCGTCCGGGTCCAGCCCGGCCAGGTGATCCACCGCGGCGGTCACGCCGGCCAGCAGCGGGAAGCTCGGGGTGCCGTACTCGAACCGGTCCGGCACCGCGTCGGAGGACGGCACCAGCTTCGCCGGGCGCAGCGCCGCCCACCGGGCCGGGTCGGCCACCATCGCCGCCAGGTGCGGCCCGGACCACTTGTACGCGCTGGTGACCAGCACGTCGGCGCCGAGCGACGTCAGCTCGGTCGGGCCGTGCGGGACCGAGTGCACCCCGTCGACGTAGACCAGCGCGCCGACCGCGTGCGCGATCTTGGCGATCGTCGGCACGTCCGGCATGGTGCCGATGGCGTTGCTGCCGGCCGTCACGGCGACCAGTTTGGTCCGCTCACCGACCAGGTCGGCGTACTGCCCGGCGGGCAGCTCGCCGGTGTGCCGGTCGACCTCGGCCCAGCGCACGGTCGCGCCGGCCGCCTCGGCGGCCTGCACCCACGGGCGCACGTTCGCGTCGTGGTCGAGCCGGGAGACCACCACCTCGTCGCCCGGTCGCCAGCTCGCGCCGAGCGTGCGGGCCAGGGTGTACGTCAGCGCGGTGGCACTCGGGCCGAGCACCACCCCGGCCGGGTCGGCGCCGAGCAGGTCGGCCACCGCCGAGCGGGCCTCGGCCACCAGCTCCAACGACCGGCGACCCGGTACGAAGGCGGCGCTGCGGTTGCCGACCGCCGCCCCCATGGCGTCGGTGACCGCGTCGATCACGCCAGCTGCGGTCTGGGTGCCCCCGGCCCCGTCGAAGTGGACGAAGCCCTCGGTCAGGGCGGGGTAGGCGGCCCGGGTGCGGGCGATCTCGAACGGCATGTCCCGGACCCTAGCCGGTGCTCCTCGCGCCCTGGTCGGCCGCCGGGTGATCACCGTTCGCCGCGGGCCTCGCGGGCGTCTCGTACCCTTGGCAGGGTGACGAAACGACCCGCCACCATGTCATTGCCCCCCATTCGCCGCACCGCCGGCCTTTTCGCCGGTCTGGCGCTCGGCCTCGCCGTGCTCGCCGGTTGCAGTTCCCAGGGCGCCTCCACAGACTGTGGTCTGGACGCCTGCACGGTCACCTTCGAGCGGGGTGTCGACGCGCGGACCACCATCCTGGGCGTCGAGGCCAAGCTGGTCGGCGCGGAGGGTGACCAGGTGACCGTCGAGGTCGCCGGCGAGCAGCTCACCCTCACCACCGGGCAGCAGGCCGCCGAGGCCGGGGGCTTCGCGGTCACCCTGGACAGCGTCACCGACCAGCAGGTCAAGATTCGCGTGGCGCGCAACCCGGGCAGCTGACCCGGACGGGCGGCGGTGGCCGACGTTTGGGAATCTTCAGAAACGGAGATTGTGGCGCCATGTCACTCACCCGTAGCGCCGAAGCCACCGCCTCCCGAACGGCGGACAGCCGGTGGCTGGAACTCCTCGCCCGGGCCGGCTTCATCGGCTACGGCATCGTCCACCTCCTCTTCGCCTGGTTGGCGTTGCAGATCGCGTTCGGCACGTCGTCCGACGACGGCGACCAGTCCGGCGCGCTGCGTACCCTCTCCGAACAGCCCCTGGGTAAGTTCCTGGTCATCGCCATCGCGGTCGGCCTGCTCGCGATGGCGATCTGGCAGGCGCTGGAGGCGGCGGTCGGGCACCGCGCCGAGCGGGGCAAAGAGCGGATCATGGAACGGGTCGCCTCGGCCGGCCGCACCGTCGTCTACCTCTACTTCGCCTGGACCGCCTTGAAGGTCTTCCGGGACGTCGGGTCGAACAGCGCCGACCAGCAGGAGGCGCTGACCGGGAAGCTGATGACCTCCAGCGGCGGTCGCTGGCTGGTCGGCCTGGCCGGGCTGGTGCTCGCCGCGATCGGTGTCGGCCTGGTCATCTACGGCATCCTGAAGAAGTTCGAGAAGCACCTGAAGACCGGTGAGATGAGCCCGAAGACCCGCCAGTTGGCCCGCCGCCTCGGCATGGCCGGCTACGTCGCCAAGGGCATCGCGTACGGCATCGCCGGTCTGCTGGTCATCGTGGCGGCGGTGAACTATGACCCGGAGAAGGCCCGTGGTCTGGACGCCGCGCTGCACACCCTGCGCGAGCAGTCGTACGGCACGTTCCTGCTGACCCTGGTCGCCCTGGGCATCGCCGCCTTCGGCCTCTACTGCTTCCTCCAGTCCCGGTACCGCAAGGTCTGAGCTGGTCGATTCCGAGGATGTCGGGCACTCTTGGGCTTTTGCCCGAAGTGCCCGACGCTTCGTCGAAGGGAAGCACCGAAGCCGTGCAGAGTTATCTCGAAACGGCCGTCGCCGCGCTCGTCGCGGCGGCGGTCGCCCTGTTCCTGGTCGAGGTCGTCCACCGGCTGACCCGGCGGTTCGGCCGCCGGTCGCAGCTGTTGACCGAGCTGACCGACCACGCGCACCGCCCGTTCCAGGTCGCGGGCACGGTCCTTGCCGTGCAGTTCGCCGTCCGCCTCAGCACCGGGTACGCGGTGGGCGAGAGCTGGCGGCAGCTGCTGCTGCACCTGCTCGTCCTCGGCGTCATCGCCAGCACCGCCTGGCTGGTCGCCTCTCTGCTGGTCGTGGTGGAGGACACCGCGCTGGCCCGGTTCCGGGTCGACGTGCCCGACAACCGGCATGCCCGGCGGGTACGGACCCAGGTGGTGATGCTGCGCCGGCTGACCATCGCGATGATCGTCATCCTGACCGTCGGCGTGATGCTGATGACGTTCCCGAGCGTGCGCGGCATCGGCGCCGGTGTGCTGACCTCGGCCGGTGTGGTCGGTGTGGTGGCCGCCCTCGCAGCGCAGAGCCTGCTCGGCAATGTCTTCGCCGGCATTCAGCTCGCCTTCAGCGATGCCGTCCGGCTCGACGACGTGGTTGTCGTCGAGGGGGAGTGGGGTCGGATCGAGGAGCTGACCCTCAGCTACGTCGTCGTGCAGATCTGGGACGACCGGCGGTTGATCCTGCCTACCTCGTACTTCACCAGCAAGCCGTTCCAGAACTGGACCCGGACCGAGGCGGCGGTGCTCGGCACCGCCGAGATCGACGTGGACTGGGCGGTGCCGGTGCAGACCATGCGTGAGGAACTGCGCCGCCTGGTCGAGGGCACCGAGCTGTGGGACGGCCGGGTCTGCGTCCTGCAGGTCACCGACGCCACCGGCGGAATGGTGCGGATGCGCGCGCTGGTCAGCGCCGCCGACGCGGGCAGCCTGTGGGACCTGCGCTGCCTCGTCCGCGAGCACCTGGTGGCCTGGATCCGGGACAACCGCCCGACCGCGATGCCCCGGATGCGCACCGAGCTGGGTGACTCCGGCAGCAACCTGCCCTGGCAGTGGGTTCAGCCGAGGCGGCCGGCCCGCCGCGCGACCGACACCGAGGCGCCCGACGACGCGCGCGTCTTCGGCGGCAGTGATGACGGCGACGCCCGCAGCGAAGCCTTCGTAGGCCCCGAAGAAACCCGCCCGTAAACCCACCCCCCTATTCGCGTGATCATGAAGTTGGCGGCGGCCGGAACGGCGTGTCGCACCGCTAACTTCATGATCGACGAGGGCGTGCGGTGGGGGTTGGGGTTTGGTGGGAGGTTTGGTCGGGCTTGGGTGGGGGATCTGCTGCCGGACGTCTCTGGCGCGATCGAGTGGGCCAGCGTCGGATTGGCGGCGCGGCGACCGGACAACGGGGACGGTGAGCTGCTCGGCGCGCTTTAGGATTGACGGGCGGCGACTCCGGGCATACAGCGCGGTGATGAGGAAAGGAGGACAGCATGGCTGACGTGGCGAACGCCCGCACACCCCGCAATGGGAGCGAGCCCTCCACCGCCGAGTTGGTGCAACGGGCCACCGAGCAGGTCTCCCGCCTCGTGCGGGACGAACTGGCGCTGGCCCGGGCGGAGTTGACCCAGAAGGGCAAGCACGCAGGCATCGGGATCGGCCTGTTCGGCGGCGGCGGCGCACTGGCGTTCTTCGGCCTGGGCGCGTTGGTCGCCACGGCGATCCTGCTGCTCGACCTGGTGTTGCCCGCCTGGGCCGCCGCGCTGATCGTGGCGGTGGCCTGCTTCCTGGTGGCCGGCGTCCTCGCCCTGGTGGGCAAGAAGCAGGTCAGTCGGGCGGTTCCGCCGGTGCCGGCGGCCACGGTCCGCAGCCTCCGGGCCGACATGGACACCGTCACCGCCGCGGTGAAGGACAGGGGGCGGCAATGACGGGCAACGGGACCGGCGACACCGAGGCGCTCCGCGAGGAGATCCGTCGCACCCGGGTCGAGTTGGGCGAGACGATGGAGGCGCTGGCCGCCAAGGCCGACGTCAAGGCGCGCCTCAAGGAGTCCGCCGGGCAGGCGAAGGAGCGGATGCGCGAGCAGGCGGCGCAGACCGTCGCACGGGTCCGTGAGCAGGCCGTGCGTGGCGCCGGGATGGCGCGGGCGCAGGCATACGAAAAGGGCGAGTTGGTGCGTGCGCAGGCGCACGACAAGGGCGAGTTGGTGCGACACAACCCGGTGCCATGGGCGGCCATCGCCGCCGGTGCGGTGGCCACCGTGGTGGTGTTGATGATCGTGCGGGGGAGGCGTAGGTGAGCAAGAGCATCGGCAGGGTCGCGTACCGGCCGGTCGGCGTGTTGTTGGGTATCGCCGCAGGCACGGTGGCTGGCGCGATCTTCCGGCAGGTCTGGAAGGTCACCGCGGGCGACGGTGAGGCGCCCAACGCGATCGACGAGGATCGCGGCTGGGGCGAGATCCTGGCCGCCGCGGCGTTGCAGGGGGCCATCTTCGCGGTCGTCCGGGCTGCCGTGGACCGTGGTGGCGCGGTCAGCGTCCGCCGGATGACCGGCAGCTGGCCGGACTGACCACAGCGACTTCAGCCCCCTTTCCGCATCGATGGGAAGGGGGCTTTCGCATGGCATCGGACGCCGCCCAGCGGATCTCAGGCATCCGTCAGGTCACATGTCGGAGAAATTCGTTCCAGAGGTCGTGACAGACTTTTTGCGTACGTGATTTGCTGTTCCACGCTGTTGCGAGATGGCGTGGGTTGAGAGAAGTCTCCTTCGTGGGGCCGCCTCAGGCACCGCTGCTCGAAAACGGCCAATCGGCCGCACGGCGTGCACGGCCACGAGTTTTAGAAGGAGATTCGCATGGCGCAGGGAACCGTGAAGTGGTTCAACGCTGACAAGGGCTTCGGCTTCATCACCGTCGATGGCGGGGGTGCTGACGTGTTCGTCCACTTCTCGGCCATCCAGTCCAGCGGCTACCGTTCGCTGGAGGAGAACCAGCGGGTGGAGTTCGAGATCGCTCAGGGTCAGAAGGGCCCGCAGGCTGAGCAGGTCCGTCCCATCTGAGCACTATGGCCGGCCCCCGCCGGTCAGTGGGACGATCCGGCCAGGGGGTCGTTGTGTAGCCCCGTATCCCTCCCGGGATGCGGGGCTTTCCACGTGTCGGGCCGGTTCGGGCTCCGCAGTCGAGCGCCTGCTCAGTGTCGGCGGCGCGAGCGCAGGCCGAGCCAGAGCACCACCAGCCCGGCCAGTGCCACGAGCGGGCCGACCACCGCCCAGATCTTCTCGTCGGTCATGACGCTGCCGCTGACGTAGCCGAGGCCCTGCACCGTCCACACCGCACCGATCACGACCGCCAGCAGGCCGAGGGTGAGCGGAAGCCAGCCCCTCATCGCGTCCCCTCTCCGCCGCCCGGGGCGGCACGCCGCCCTCCAGCATTACCGGTCGGGCGACGCGACGCGAGCACCCCGGGCGCGCGGGTCACCACCGGTCGTGCACCTGCGGGCGGATCAGCTCGTCGTAGATCTCGCGTACGCCGGCCAACTGGCCGTCGGTGAGCGGCGACAGGTCGGCCGCGGCGGCGTTGCGCCGGGCCTGGTCAGCGTCACGGGCGCCGGGGATGACGACGGTGACGCCCGCCTGGTCCAGCACCCAGCGCAGTGCGAACTGCGCCATCGTGCGGTCGGCGTCGACCAGCGGCGCCAGCCGACGTACGGCGGCCAGGCCCCGCTCGAAGTCGACCCCGGAGAACGTCTCCCCGACGTCGAAGGCCGCACCCTGCCGGTTGTAGTTGCGGTGGTCGTCGGCGGGGAACTCGGTGTGCTCGTCGTACCGGCCGGAGAGCAGGCCACTGGCCAGCGGCACCCGGGCGATGATGCCGACCCCGGCTGCCGCGGCGGCCGGCAGGACACGCTCCAGCGGCTTGTGGCGGACCGCGTTGAGGATGATCTGGACGCTCGCCACCCCCGGTCGGGCAATCGCGGTGAGGGCATGGTCGCAGGTCTCGACGCTGACGCCGTACCCGGCGATGGCCTTCTCGGCGACGAGGGTGTCCAGGCCGTCGAAGACCTCGTCGGAGGAGAAGACGGCGGTGGGCGGGCAGTGCAGCTGGACCAGGTCCAGCGTGTCCATTCCCAGGTTGGCCCGGGACCGGTCGGTCCACTGCCGGAAGTTGGCCAGGGTGTACGCCTCCGGCCGCTGCTCGACGCGGCGGCCCATCTTGGTGGCGACGGTCAGCCCGGCGTCGGGTCGGGAGCGCAGGAAGCGGCCGATCAGCTGCTCGCTGCGGCCGTCGCCGTACACGTCGGCGGTGTCGAGGAAGGTGACCCCGGCGTCCACGGCGGCGGCGAGCACGGCCATCGCGTCGTCCTCGCTGACGGTGCCCCAGTCCGCGCCGAGCTGCCAGGCGCCGAGGCCGACCATCCCGACGGTCCGGCCGAGCCGGTTGAAGCTGCGCTGTTCCATGCCCTGAGCCTAGTGATCGGCTTGCCGGGGTGCCACGCGAACCGTACCTTGAAACATAACGGGCGTACTGTTTGGAGGCGACGATGTGGGATCCGACGACCTATCTGCGCTACGGCGACGAACGATCCCGGCCGTTCCACGACCTGGTCGCGCGGATTCCGGCCGAGCGGCCCCGGACGGTGATCGACCTCGGCTGCGGCCCCGGCCAGCTCACCGCCACCCTCGCCGAGCGCTGGCCGACGAGCCGCGTGCTCGGCCTGGACTCCTCGCCCGAGATGATCGACCGGGCCGCCGCCCTCGACGCTCCCGTCGACTTCGCCGTCGCCGACCTGCGCGACTGGCGTCCGGTCGGCGACGAGGACGTGGTGGTCACCAACGCGGCGCTGCAGTGGGTGCCCGGCCACCAGGAGCTGCTGCGCCGCTGGGCCGCCGAGCTGCCCGCCGGAGCGTGGCTCGCCATGCAGGTCCCCGGCAACTTTGCCGCCGCATCGCATCGCGCCCTGCGCCAGGTCGCTGACCTACCGACCTGGCGGGCCGAGGTCGCCCCGCTGCTGCGTGCCGACCCGGTCGACGACCCGGCCGACTACGCGGCGCTGCTGACCGCCGCAGGCTGCGCGGTGGACGCCTGGGAGACTACCTACGTGCACCTGCTGCCCGCCCGGCCCGCCGCCGACCACCCGGTGCTGGCCTGGATGGAGGGCACCGCGCTGCGCCCGGTCCGGGCCGCGCTGGACACCGCCGGCTGGTCCGCCTTCCGGGCCGAGCTGGGGGTACGGCTCACCGCCGCTTACCCGGTCCGGCAGGGTCAGGTGTACTTCCCGTTCCGCCGCGTCTTCGTCGTCGCCCGCACCGGCGACCATGTCCAGGAGAACTCGTGACCGACCTGCCCACCTTCATCGCCGGCCTGCCCAAGGCAGAGCTGCACGTGCACCACGTCGGCTCCGCCTCGCCCCGGATCGTTGCCGAGCTGGCCGCCCGCCACGAGGGACGCACTCCCGTGCCGGCCGACCCCGAGGCGCTCGCCAACTACTTCGAGTTCCACGACTTCGCACACTTCATCGAGGTCTACCTGAGCGTCGTGGACCTCATCCGCGACCCGGAGGACGTCTGGATCCTCACCCACGAGGTGGCCCGGGAGCTGGCCCGCCAGCAGGTCCGGTACGCGGAGCTGACCATCACCCCGTACTCGCACGTGCGGCGGGGCATCCCCGCGCCGGCGTTCTGCGAGGCGATCGAGGACGCCCGCAAGCGCGCCATGGCCGACTTCGGCATCGAACTGCGCTGGTGCTTCGACATCCCCGGCGAGGCGGGGCTGCCCGCGGCCGAGGAGACGCTGCGCATCGCGTTGGAGGAGCGCCCGGACGGGCTGATCAGCTTCGGTCTGGGTGGCCCGGAGATCGGCGTACCCCGGCCGCAGTTCCGGCCCTACTTCGATCAGGCCCGCGCCGCCGGGCTGCACTCGGTGCCGCACGCCGGGGAGACCACGGGCCCGCAGACCATCTGGGACGCGCTGAACGAGCTGGGCGCCGAGCGGATCGGGCACGGCATCTCCGCCGCACAGGACCCGGAGCTGCTCGCGTACCTGGCTGAGCGGCAGATCGGGATGGAGATCTGCCCGACGTCCAACGTACGGACCCGGGCGGTGGCCACCCTCGACGAGCACCCGCTGCCCCAACTGGTCGAGGCCGGGCTGCTGGTCACCATCAACTCCGACGACCCGCCGATGTTCGGCACGACCCTCAACGACGAGTACGCGGTGGCGGCCCGGCTGCTCGGGATGGGCCCCGAGGGTCTGGCCGGGCTGGCCCGCAACGCGGTGACCGCGTCCTTCCTCGACGCCGCCGGCAAGCAGCGGATCACCGCCGAGATCGACGCGTACCTCGCCACCGCCGCCAGCTGAGCGGATCAACCGCAGAACGCGGCTGAGCGGGTCGGCCGCAGAACGCGGCTGAGCGGATCGGGGAGCAGGGCGCGCGGCGGGAGCGTGGGTGTGGGGGGACCTGATACTCCCGCCGCGCGCGCGGCTCCACCGGCCGTGGGTGCGTGGTGCGCTTGGCCGGTGGAACTGGTGGGTTCGTGCTGTGATCCTGTCAGCCCACGGCCGGTCCACCACTGTCGTTAAGCCCGATCTAAGGAAGACTTGCGCCGGCGCACAGCCCCGGCCGGCCCGGTCAGTCGTCGGTGGGGCGCTGGCGGGGCCAGCGACGTGCGCTGGCCTTCGTGTCCCGGGCGTCGCGTGCCATCCGGCCGACCAGACCGAAGCGGCTGACCTGTCGGGGCGTCGCCTCCGGGTCGGCGAGCAGCATCACCACGCTGGCACCGCCCAGCCGGGCGCGGTCGATGCTCACCGAGCCGTTGGCCTGCAACGCCACCCGCTTGGCAATGTCCAGGCCGAGCCCGGTCGAGCCCTGGTCACTGGTTCCCCGGCGCAGCGCCCGGTCCGGGTTGGCGATGCCGGGGCCGGCGTCGTCGATCCGGATCGCCACGTAACCGTCCCGCCGGGACACGGCCACCTCGAACGCGGTGCCCTGCGGTGTGTACCGGAAGACGTTGCCGATCACCGCGTCCAGCGCGGCAGCCAACTCGGCCCGCGGCACCGGCGCGGGGATGCGCAACTGAGCGCCGTTCACCCGGTGCGGCCGGTTCTGGTCGCCGGCCAGCGCCGCCCAGAACACCATCCGGTCCCGGACCACCTCGCTGACGTCGCACATCGCCGGCCCGGCCTCGTGCGCCACCGCCTTGCGGGTGGTCTTGATCAGCACGTCGATCTCACCCTCCAGGGTGACGATCGCCTGCCGGATACGCCGGATGCCGCGGAGCCGGTCCAGCTCCGCAGGGCTGAACGAACCCACGCTGGTGTCGTCGGACTCCAACGCCTCCGCGTCCAGCCGCAGCACGGTCAACGGGGTACGCAGACGATGCGACAGGTCGGCCACCAGCTCACGCTCATCGGTGCGAGCTGCGTCCAGCCGATCGGCCATCCGGTTGAAGGCGTACCCGGCCTCGGCGAGCTCGCGCGGACCCGTCGGCTCGATGCGTACGCCCACGTCGCCGTCGCCGATCGAGAGCGCGGCCTTGACCAGACCACGGGTCGAGTCCACCGCGCGGGCGGCGACCCGGTCGACCACCAGCACCGCCGCGCCGGCCATCGCCGCACCGACCGCGAACAGCAGCAACCAGGTGCCGCCGGCACCCTCGCCCAACGCCGAATCCGGGAGGAACACCTCGACCACTGCCGTCCGGTCGCCGAGGACGACCGGGTCGAGCCGGACCACCCCGCCGTCGACGTCGACGACCAACGACCGCCGGTCGGCGCGCGCCCGATCCAGGTCGCTGCCGCTGGCCCGACCAGCTGACTCGTCCAGACCCAGCCCGTGCACCACCGGCCGGGTCGGTGCGCCCTCGGCGCTGGCCACCACGGCACGCTCGACGACCGCCGGGTCGGTGCTCACCGCCAGCGCGCCGGTCACCAGCGCGCTGCGCCGGGCCGCGTCGGCGATCGCCTCGTCGCGGCTCTGCTCACGCAGGCTCAGCCCGAGAGGGATCAGGAACGCGAGCGCGACGAGACTGCACATGCCGGCCGTGAGCAGGGCCAGCGCCGTTCTCAGTCCGGTGCCACCAGCCGGAACCCGACCCCCCGCACGGTGCGCAGGTAGCGCGGCTTCGCCGCGGACTCGCCCATCTTTCTGCGGAGCCAGTACAGGTGAACGTCGATGGTCTGATCCTCGCCGACCGATGGCTGCCGCCATACCTCCTCCAAGAGTTCCCGGCGGGACACTACCCGCCCGGGTCGTGCGGCGAGATACGCCAGCAGGTCGAATTCCTTGCGGGTCAGCGCCAGCGGCTCCCCGTCGAGTTGGGCGCTGCGCTCGCCCACGTCCACCCGCAGCCCGCCGACGCTGTGCACCGCGGGCTGCACCGTCCGGCTGGCCCGGCCAGCCCGGCGCAGCACGGTGGTGATCCGCGCGTCCAGGTGCGCCCCGGTGAACGGCTTGACCATGTAGTCGTCGGCGCCAGCGCGCAGCAGCTTGACCACCGACTGCTCGTCATCGCGCGCGGTGGCGATGATGATCGGGACGTCGGTGATGCCGCGCAGCATCCGCAGCGCGTCCGAGCCGTCCAGGTCGGGCAGGCCGAGGTCCAGCACCACCAGATCGGGTGTCTCCGCGGCGACCCGACGCAGGGCGTCCAACGCCGTACCCACGGCGTGCACGGCGTGCCCCCGGTCAGTGAGGGACCGCAGCATCGCGCCGCGTACGACGTGATCGTCTTCGACCAGGAGCACGGAGGCCACGACAAGACCGTACTTGGCCTGGCAAGTTGATCGCGTTGCGACGTGCCTGGCAAGCGGGCAAGCTGGTACGACGATGTCGTTCATCCTGTTCGCCGATGCCCGCCTGGCGCTCGCCCGGGACAGCCTCGCCGGTCTCTCCACCGGCGACGCGCTCGGCGCGCAGTACTTCCTGCCGGGGTCAGCGCCCGCAGATCTCGCGACGGGCGCACTGCCGCCGGCGCCCTGGGATCTCGCGACGGGCGCACTGCCGCCGGCGCCCCCGGACCTCGCTGCGGGCGCACTGCCGCCGGCGCCCTGGGAATGGACCGACGACACCGAGATGGCCTGCTCGGTCCTCGCCGAGCTGGCCGACTCCGGAGGCATCGACCGGGACCGGCTGGCCCTGGCCTTCGCCGAGCGGTGCGCCCCGCGCCGGGGCTACGGCGCTGGCGCGATGCTGATCCTGCGGCTGATCCGCACCGGCACCCCGTGGCCGGTGGCCGCCGCGTCCGCCTTCGACGGCCAGGGCTCCTGCGGCAACGGCGCCGCGATGCGCGTCGGCCCGCTGGGCGCGTACTTCGCGGACTCGACCGCCCGTGCCGCGGCGCAGGCCCGGGCCTCGGCCGAGGTGACCCACGCGCACCCGGAGGGGATCGCCGGCGCTGTCGCGGTGGCTGTTGCCGCCGCGCTGGCCGCCCGGGCCCGCCTCGACGGACACCGGCCGTCCCCGGAGCGGCTGCTCGGCGGGATCGCCGCCGCGCTCGACCCGGGCACCGAGGTATACCGACGCATCAGCCGGGCGGCCGGGCTGCTCGGCCGGCCACTGGCCCGGGTGGTGGCGGCGCTCGGCAACGGCTCCCGGGTGACCGCCCAGGACACCGTCGGGTTCACCCTCTGGGTGGCCGCCACCCACCTCGACGACTATCCGGCGGCGATCCAGGTCTGCGTGCAGGCCGGTGGGGACGTGGACACCACCTCCGCCATCGTCGGCGCGGTGGTGGCCGCGTACACCGGCGTCGGCACGCCCGGCGGGGTGCCCGAGCCGTGGCTGGCCGCCCGCGAGCCGCTACCCACCTGGGCACCCTAACCATGATCGACACCAGATCGGCGATCTAGCGGTGTCCCGGGCGGGGAATGCCGCAATGTCGGCGATCTGGAGTTGATGATGGGTGCTCTGGTGCCGTTCAGCCGGTGCGCACCGCGTTTCGGACGGACGCCGGCTCCGCATCGGCCGGTGCCGGGGCGTCAGACGCCGCTGGCGCCGGTTCCGCCCTCGTGGAAACGGCTGACGTCGGGTTGGCCGGTGTCGGGTTGGCCGGCGTCAGGTCGTGCGAGGTCGGGTTGGCCGGCGTCGGGTCGTTCGGCCCCGGGTCGTTCGGGTTCGGGTCGGCTGGCGTCGCCGCCTCGTCCGCGCCGCCGATCACCTCGGCGAGCGCCGCGTCCTCGGCCGGGTCGCGTCGGCGCCACCGGCTGACCAACCAGCCGATCGCCGCGCCGCCGCCCAGCCCGGCCAGCAGGCCGGCGGCCAGCATCCCGTCGGCGCTGCCTGACTCCTCGCCAGCGTCGCCCGCACCATTCGCCGGCTCCGCGGCGACGCCGGCGTCGGGGTTGGTCCCCGCGTCGGCCGCGGTGCCGTGGCCCCCGTGCCCGGCGGGGCCAGCCGCGCCCGCCGCCGCCGGCAGCAGGGTCAGCACCGGGGCCCGGTGCGCACCGGTGGCGTCCGCCCAACGGATCACCGTGTCGTCGGCGTACGTCTGGACGACCTCGAAGGTGAGCCGCTCCACCTGGGGCATCGGCCCCATGGACAGCGCCAGCCGGGTCGGCCCAGGTTCGCTCTCGCCGACCCGGACCCAGGTCACCGCGGTGGTCACCGTGCTCACCCCGGTGGAGTGGATGCCGGCCACCGGCTTGTCCAGGGTGCGCGAGCTGATCCGGGGAGCCCAGCCGTTCACCGACATCGGGTAGACCTCCGCCACCGGGGCGTCGGCCGGCAACCGGACCTCGATCTGGCGGGTCTTCGTGCCGGCCCGCTCCTCCGGCACGGTGAACTCCAGGCGTACCGCGTCGCCCTGCCGGGCCTCGGTCGGGGTGGTCGTCACGTCCGCCGCCTGCGCCGTGCCGGGCCATCCGAGCAGAAGCCCGGCGGCGGTCAGCGCGGTCACCGCCCCGATCCGCCGCCGGCGCCCACCGCCGTGCGTGCTCGCCATCTCGTGCCCCCATCGTGTCGACGCGACCGGCACCGGTTCCGGCCACACCTCCTAGTTCGGCTGTGAGCGCCAAAAGGTTCAACGCCGGCGGTCAGGAAGTGCCCTGCTTGCCGCCGGCGTTAGGAAGGTGCCCTTCCTTGGCCTGGGTGGGTGGACCGATAGCATCGGCAGGAGCCGAGGATCGGCACCGTTTCGTACTGCTTGGAGGAGTCACCGTGTCCGCACCCCGTACCCCCGCCGTGGCCGACCCCGTCGTCGTCGCCGCCGGGACCACGGCGGCCGACGCGGTGGCCGCGGCCGGACTGCCCGCGAACGGCCCCAAGGCGATCGTGGTGGTCCGCGACCCGGAGGGTCAGCTGCGTGACCTGGACTGGGCGCCGGCCGAGGAGACCGTCGTCGAGCCGATCACCCTGGACTCGCCCGACGGGCTCAACGTGCTGCGCCACTCCACCGCGCACGTGCTGGCCCAGGCCGTGCAGGACATCTTCCCCGAGGCCAAGCTGGGCATCGGCCCGCCGATCGAGAACGGCTTCTACTACGACTTCGACGTCGACAAGCCGTTCCAGCCCGACGACCTCAGCAAGCTCGAGAAGCGCATGCAGGAGATCATCAAATCCGGGCAGCGGTTCCGCCGCCGCCGCTTCGGCAGCCTGGACGAGGCGCGCTCCGAGCTGGCCGACGAGCCGTTCAAGCTGGAGTTGATCGAGGTCAAGGGCGAGGGCCTGGACACCGACGAGGTGATGGAGGTCGGCGGCGGCGAGCTGACGATCTACGACAACCTCGACGCCAAGGAGGGCAAGGTCTGCTGGTCGGACCTGTGCCGGGGCCCGCACCTGCCCACCACCCGGCTGATCGGCGCGTTCAAGCTGATGCGCTCGGCCGCCGCATACTGGCGAGGCTCGGAGAAGAACCCGCAACTACAGCGGGTGTACGGCACCGCGTGGCCGACCCGCGACGAGCTCAAGGCGTACCTGAAGCTGTTGGAGGAGGCCGCCCGGCGCGACCACCGCAAGCTCGGCGCGGACCTGGACCTGTTCAGCTTCCCCGACGAGATCGGCTCCGGCCTGGCGGTCTTCCACCCCAAGGGCGGCATCATCCGCCGGGAGATGGAGAACTACTCCCGCCAGCGGCACGAGGAGGCGGGGTACGAGTTCGTCAACACCCCGCACATCAGCAAGGCGCAGCTGTTCCAGACGTCCGGTCACCTGCCCTACTACGCGGACACGATGTTCCCGCCCATGCAGCTGGAGGGCGCGGACTACTACCTCAAGGCCATGAACTGCCCGATGCACAACCTGATCTTCAGGTCGCGCGGGCGGTCGTACCGGGAGCTGCCGCTGCGGATGTTCGAGTTCGGCACGGTCTACCGGTACGAGAAGTCCGGCGTGGTGCACGGCCTGACCCGGGTTCGTGGCCTGACCCAGGACGACTCGCACATCTACTGCACTCGGGAGCAGATGGCCGGAGAGCTGTCCACGCTGCTCAGCTTCGTGCTGGACCTGCTGCGCGACTACGGTCTGGACGACTTCTACCTGGAGCTGTCGACCCGGGACGACTCGCCCAAGTTCATCGGCGCCGACGAGGACTGGGCGGAGGCGACCGAGGCGCTGCGGACCGCCGCCGCGACCTCCGGCCTGGACCTGGTGCCCGACCCGGGCGGCGCGGCGTTCTACGGGCCGAAGATCTCCGTGCAGGCCCGCGACGCGATCGGCCGGACGTGGCAGATGTCCACCATCCAGGTCGACTTCAACCAGCCGGAGCGGTTCGGGCTGGAGTACCAGGCCGCCGACGGCAGCCGGCAGCGGCCCGTGATGATCCACCGGGCGCTGTTCGGCTCGATCGAGCGGTTCTTCGGGGTGCTCACCGAGCACTACGCGGGCGCGTTCCCGGCGTGGCTGGCGCCGGTGCAGGTGGTGGGCATCCCGATCCGCGAGGACCACACCGACTACCTGCACGGTTTCGTCGCGGCACTGCGCGCCGAGGGGATCCGGGCCCAGGTGGACGCGGGTGACGACCGGATGCAGAAGAAGATCCGTACGGCTCAGCAGCAGAAGATCCCGTTCATGGTGATCGCCGGTGACGACGACGTGGCGGCGGGCACGGTCTCCTTCCGCTACCGCGACGGTTCCCAGCGCAACGGGGTCCCGATCGCCGAGGCGGTGACCCACGTCCTCGACGTGGTGTCCTCCCGCACCAACATCGGCCCGTCCGCCGCCGCCGAGTAACCAGCCGCGGCCGGGCGTCGCGGCGGCGTCGCGGCCGTGTGTTGCGTTGCGGCCGATCGTTGCGTGCGGCCGCGCGTCTCGTCGCGGCCCCTACGAAGATCGCGCTCGATCCAGGATGTAGTGGCCTCCCCAGCACGGGGAGGCCACTACATCCATGTTCGAGCGCGATCTCTGCCGCTGCGGCGACCGGTAGCCGCGGCCCGCTCGTAGCGCGCCGTGGTCGGACGGGTCGCTGTGGTCGGACGGGTCGCCGTGGCCGTACGGCGCGCTGCGGCCGTACGGGTCGGGCGTCAGACGCCGCAGTTCGGCGCTGACCAGCCGCCGACCGCCGCGACGTGGGTGTGGTCGTTGTGGTCCGGGTAGCCGGGGCCGAGGATCTGCCCGAAGCCGTGGTAGCGGGCCTGCTGGGCAAGCCGGCAGAACGACGGAGACCCCACCAGGTCCACCCCGTCGCCGTACAGGTGCCGACTGTTCGACGCTCCGCCGACCGCGCTGTTGCAGGCGTAGCTGCGGAAGCTGCTGCTGATCGCGATGTTCACGTCGCCGAGGGCGTGCCGCATGGCCTGGAGCTTCCACATCGACACGAGCGCGTTGAACCGGGCGGTGCTCGCCGCGACCGCGCCGCCGGACCAGGTGCTGTTGCACTTGTTCAGCTCGGCGTAGCTGAAGTTGACGGGCGTGCAGTCGTCGTCCTGGAGGGCGTAGAGCCGGTTGAAGGTCTGCGGGCCGGCGACGCCGTCCGCGGACAGCCCGTACGCCTGCTGGAAGCGGATCACCGCGGACCGGGTGGCCGGGCCGTACGCGCCGTCGATGGTCAGCACGGCGGCGTAGCCGGGGTAGCCGGCGACCCGGATCTGGAGTTGCCGGACGTCCTCGCCGGACATCCCCTGGGACAGGGCGCGACCCCAGGTGTAGCAACCGTCCGCCTGTGCCGCGCCGGCGGTGAGGGTGACGCCGGTCACTGTGGTGGCGGCGGTCAGCGCGAGCGCCGCGAGGATTCTGCCGAGCCGTCGGATCATGTAACTCTCCATCAATCAATGGAAGTACGTGGATGCATGGGATTTTCAGGTTCAGGCATTGATCCGTCAAGAACTTGCAGCGAAGAGTTTTCCCCGGCGGTCGGTGTCGCGGCCCGCCTGCGCGGCTCCGTAGGATCGGCTCGTGACAGGGGCGGAACGGCACACGGACATCGGCGGCCTGGCGGACGGCCTGGAGCGGCTCTGGACGCCGCACCGGATGACCTACATCTCCGGCGAGGACCGCCCGGCCGAGGGCTACGAGAAGCCGACCGGTTGCCCCTTCTGCCGAGCACCCAAGCTGCCGCCGGAGGAGAGCCTGGTGGTGGCCCGGGGCGAGCACGTCTTCGTGGTGCTCAACCTCTACCCGTACAACCCGGGGCACCTGCTGGTCTGCCCGTACCGACACGTCGCCGACTACACCGACCTGGACGTGCCGGAGACCACGGAGCTGGCGTCGTACACCCAGACCGCGATGCGGGTGATCCGCAAGGTGAGCAACGCGCACGGCTTCAACCTGGGCATGAACCAGGGCGGGGTCGCCGGTGCCGGCATCGCCGCGCACCTGCACCAGCACGTGGTGCCGCGCTGGGGCGGCGACGCGAACTTCATGCCGGTGATCGGCCGCACCAAGGTTCTGCCGCAGTTGCTGCACGACACCCGCGACCTGTTCGCCCGCGCCTGGCCGTCCTGACCGCCGCCGGTCCGCGCCGGTCCGGCTAAGGCGTGTTTCGTAAGTCAGGCTGGCGGGGTCGAGGTCACGGCGTGGCGGTGATCGACAACTGAAGAGGTCTCCGGTATCTGGTTCTGCGAC